>CAIPWR010000100.1 GCA_903868795.1 uncultured Spartobacteria bacterium
GTAGCGGCCAGAGTTCATAGCCGAGTATCCTCAAAAAACGTCGCTCAAATTTCAAATGCGTGGCATCCATTTTGGATCGCAAATCACTCATCTTGAAGTATCAACAAAAACCAATCACCCTCTTAACCGGACACTAGTGATTCAATTTGCAAAGATAAAACAGGAAAGAAAACCTCATTTGAGACCCAATTCCATACGATACAGACAGAGGTGTTTTGATTTTATAGAGAAGACATTTCCGTCCTTGCACAGATTGAGACCTAAGGATTTCTCTTCATCGATTTGCTCCTCCTGGTTGATGTCAATAAAACCGCCGCGCTATAGCGCGAATCTATGCAATCAAGCCCTAAGCACTCTGAGAATGGTCGTAAAAGAGGCCATGGACAGCGGGTTGATCTCAATCGACCCAACCAAAGATCTGAAAAGATCCCGTGTGGAGCCAAAGCATCTTGTGCTTCCCTCACCTGAACAGTTCAAACTTTTTGTTGCGGCTGTCAGAAAACCCAAGAATGAGCGTAAGCACTCATGGAGAAGCGATGCTTGCGCCGATTTCGTGGAGTTCTGCGCCTATTCAGGAGTGAGAAAGGAAGGCGCAAACAATCTCAAATGGGCCGATATCAATTTTCACAGCAATACGATCCATGTCGTAGAAAAAGGAGGTTATGGACGGCATATCCCCATCATCCCTGCCATGCAGGAGCTCCTAAAACGACTGCCAAGGCATGGGGAATACGTTCTAAGGGTAAAGGAGGCGGAAATCTCCATGACGCGAGCTGCAAAGGCAATTGGAATGCCTCGAATCACCCATCATGACCTTCGCCACCTTTTTGCCACTACATGCATTGAATGCGGGGTGGACATACCCACGGTCAGTCGATGGCTGGGGCACAAGGATGGAGGGGTGCTAGCCCTCAAAACCTACGGGCATCTCCGAGAGTCACATTCTCTCAAAGCAGCTCAACAAGTGATCTTCTGAAATAGGTAGCTGAAATGGTAAAAGCCGATGGTAAACGACTTTTACGCCTTTTGGCTTTGTGCCAGATAAAAAGTGGTGGACCGGGAAGGACTCGAACCTTCAACCAATTGATTAAGAGTCAACTGCTCTACCATTGAGCTACCGATCCATGAGCCTACAAAAAGCAGGGTTGGTAGGTTTAGCTTAAGATATCCCCGCTGCAAATTGAAAAGTTTGGAAATGTTTTGATTCACCGAGGGCATGACTGATGATGGGATGAATGGATTGCGGCATCGCCGGCTTTCCCCGCCCCTTAAATCCCATGCGCTTCCTAACCGACCTATCCAAGCTCTGCACCCTCCCTCGGGGCTTGGCCCTATGCTCCATACTGATGATCAGCGGTTGCGTCGCACCGGGTTATCCCTACGGCTACCCATACGGGACATCTAATCCCCCAATTCCTCCCCAACAAGTGCAAGTGGGCGCGGTCGTTCAGCCAGTTTCTGCGCCGGGAGTCGTTGTGGCTTCCGGCTATCCCTCGCCCTATCTCTATGCGCCGGCGCCAACCCTGATTGCTCCCACATTTTATTTCGGCTATGGCAACGGCTATTGGTACGGCAATCGTTTCTGGCCATACCGCACGGGTTGCGCTTTCTACGGCGGCCGTTACTACGGGGGCTATCGTACCAACTATTGGCATCACGGATACGGCGGATGGCAGGGTGGCAATTATCATGGAGGCAATCAAAACTGGCAGGGCAACCGAGGTAGCTACGGCGGCAACTGGAACCGCTGATCTCCGCCACAACTCTGGCGGGTCTTTTCGCTTGCCGGCAGGATTCGAGGCCGCATTACTGATTGGCTGCATGGATACCAAGACTCTGTCAGAAGCTCACTTGATGAATCCGCTGGAGGAGCGGATCGGTTATAAGTTCCGCAACTCCCTCTTGCTCGCTGAGGCACTGACCCATGCAAGCATTTCCCTGGAGAGAAAGGATTATCCCTTCGATAATCAGCGCTTGGAGTTCCTGGGCGATGCCGTGCTCCAGTTGGTGATCACCGAGGAGCTTTTTTTGCGCTTTCCGGATTTCTCGGAGGGGCAGCTGACAAAAATCCGCACGCGCCTGGTCTCGCGCACGGCGCTCAAGGAGCATGCCCGGACACTGCGTCTTGGGGAACATCTGATGATGGGTCGGGGAGAGGAGGCAAGCGGAGGTCGCGACCGGGCTTCCACGCTCGGCGATTCCTTCGAGGCACTTGTCGGGGGAATCTACGTCGATGGAGGTCTCAAGGCAGCCAAGCATTTCATTCTCAAAGTCGCCGCGGAGAATCTCGAAACAGTCACCGCCGAACCCGAGGAAATCAACCCTAAGGGGAAGCTTCAGGAGTTGCTCCAGGCCGTTGCTCCAAGCTCCCCGGTGTACGAATTGCTGGAGGAAAGCGGCCCGGAACACCTGAAGCATTTCCGCTGCCAGGTTGTCTGGGAAGGCATGACCCTTGGAGCGGGATCAGGGCACAGCAAGAAGGAGGCGGAGGTCGCTGCGGCAAGCGAAGCTCTCGTCGGGGAACGATGGCTCTCGAAGACACAGGTTTCCTAATAGCTTCCTCACGAGCTGTTCTTCGTTCATCCTCCGCCAGTCATGGAAATCCAGAGCTCCCTAACGATCAGTCTCCCTCTCCTAGCAATCCTTCTGGGAGTAGCTCTCGTAGGAACTCATCTTTGCGGAATCATGGCATCTGGCTTCCTGATCAAGGAGGCGCAAGCTTTTCCCCGCTCCCGCTTCTGGGGAACTCTCCTACTCGCGGTCGCCACCCTTTGGACTCTAGCGATCACGGCGTCAACAGATCTGGGTGAATTCACCCCGATGAGAAATCTTCTCCTGCTTGGGTGTTTGGCTGGAGGCATCCTGCTCTGGAAATTTGTTCCCGATTTTCTCTCCTCCCGATCACTAGGCTTTCTGCTCTTACTGGCTGTCCAACCGATTCTGGAGACAACGTTTCTTCAGCATGGAGTAGCCAAAATCGCGTTGGCACTCCTCGCCTACGCCTGGGCACTTGCAGGACTCTTCCTTGTAGGAATGCCTTATCTCCACCGTGACATCATTGGATGGATCTGCATCCAGAAATGGCGCTGGGATGCTGCCTGCTGGGCAGGAACAGCTTACGGACTCTTGCTGATTGTCTTGGGACTCCTCGCCTAGAAATCAAGTGAATCAAAGACTCCCGCAGAGGCGCTGAGATTATTTTTCCCTACTCGCAACGCAGGGCCTTGACCGGATCCATGCGGGAGGCGATCCATGCAGGAATCAAGGCAGCCAAAGAGCAGATGATGAACGCACTGATGCAGATCAAAGCAACATCGGTCGGCACAATCTCGGCTGGGATTTCATTGAACTGGTAGACGCTACGCGGAAAGATCTCCACCCCGAGCACGGAGGCCAACCATTGACTCACCTCATTGCGCCAACGGATCAGAGTCATACCGAGCACGAGTCCACTGGCCACACCGATCACTCCCACCACCATCCCCTGAACGAGGAAAACGGAGACGATCTGCCAGGTGCGCGCCCCAAGGGCCTTCAGCACACCGATCTCCCGGGTCTTCTGCACGGTAACTGTGATCAAGGTGTTCATGATGCCGAACGCTGCCACCAGAATGATGAACATCAGGAGGAAAAACATCACATGGCGCTCCATCGCGATGGCATCAAAGAGTTGCTTATTCAGATCCATCCAAGTCACGCAGGAGAGCTCCTCGGGAAGGTTCTTCCTGAGGTCCTCCCGAATCTCGGCGGCGCGGTCCGGGTCAACCGTTCGGATCGAGAGTCCATGAACAGAGCCCCCTAGACCGTAAAGTTCTTGG
The DNA here is from genome assembly GCA_903868795.1 of uncultured Spartobacteria bacterium. Classification (GTDB taxonomy): domain Bacteria; phylum Verrucomicrobiota; class Verrucomicrobiia; order Chthoniobacterales; family UBA6821; genus UBA6821. Next base: position 3,819 of record CAIPWR010000100.1, read on the forward strand.
CCGATATGGAGCGGAACCAGAAGAAACTCACTGTCGTAGAGATAGCGTCCGCTCTCAAAGATTCCGGTGACCGTTAGCTGCGTGGGGAGCACCATCTGGCGAATCGAATCGATCTCCTCGGCTTTGGCTCCCTTGCCGGTCTTCTCCTTGAGCTTATCCAACTGATCGATGACCTCACCCAGATTGCCGGGGGAATAGACCGTAAGGAGATCGCCGACATGCACGCCGAGCGTGCGGGCAAGCTCGGATCCGATCACCGTACTATCTCCTGAAAGATCCAGCTTCCCGGAAATAATGAACTTGGAGAGATCGCTTACCTTTGACTCAAGCTCCGGTTCGATCCCCCGGATCTTCGGGGCGAGTCGCTGGTGGTTGAATTCCACGATCACCGGCCCCTGAACGAAAGGGGAAGCGGCCACAACTCCCTTAGTCTTTTCCGATTTGGTGACAAGTTCCTTCCACCCGTCGATGAGGCCATCATTGGTGACAAGCAAGTGCGCATCGAAGCCGATTACCTTGCGCTGAAGCTCCCTCTCGAACCCCGTCATAACCGACATGACAAGAATCAGGACCGTGATGCCAAGGGTCACACCGAGGACGGAGATCAGCGTGATCACCGCAAGAAAAGTACGCTTCGGCTTCAGATAGCGGGCCGCAAGAAAGAGGGGCGCTGGAAGGCTTAAGCTAGAGGGCATAACGGATCGTGACATGACGAGGAGGGAATAAAAATCTAAACTGCTTATCTGCTACCCTGCTAAGCTGATTGTGAGGGGCGTGCATGCGATGGACGGATCAGGATCCGTGTCATGAATAGAGCCGCCAAGGAGAGAAGGCAGATACCAAGGAAGTAGACGCTGTGACGACGAATATGAAAGGGCCCGACCAGCAGATCCATCCCGCCCAGAAGATCCAGAATCGCTCCCCAGACAATCGGGACGATCGCCATGCCAAAACTTCCGATCACGGTAGAAAGAGCGAAAAAGTGATTTTTCCCGGATTCGGGGACAACCGACATGCCGAGATGCAGGCTGGCCAGATTCAAGCCTGCCACCCCCATTCCACGGGTAAAGTTCAGTAGGAGAACAACCCGCCAGTCTGGACGGATCAATCCAGCCGACATGGCGAACCAGACTGCCAGCACAGTTGTGAAGAGAACGATCGAGGCCCTCATCACGGCAATGCTCCCGGCGAGATCCACGATGCGACCCAACCACTGAAGAATCAATAAGGGTGCAAAAAACGTTGCCGCCGAGAGTGCAAAGATCGTGGAGGGAGAGAATTGGGCCTGCATTCGGAGGTACTCGACAGGGAACACGGAAAGACCTCCTGTCACGGTTGCGTAGAGCAGGCTGAAGAGGATCAAGTTGCGAAAAGGAGCAAGAGAGAGCATTTGGAGAATCGAGATATGGTCTGAGGATGCCGCGGTGGCTTCTGAATGACGGGCATCGGGTGTCAGCCGAAGAAAGAGAAGACTTACCACCGCACCCGTGACCGAAATGCAAAGCACCAGAGAGTAGCGCCATGGCTCGATCTCCCCTTTCATGAGCAGGGATGAAAGAAGCATGGTGAGCAGTGATCCCCCATACACAAAGGTGTGATCAACCCCGATATAGCGCCCCCGCATGGCACCCGGCACAACCCCGGTAATCCAGGGCAGGAAAGCTGCGGATGAGATACCCCGGATCACATTGAACAGGAAGAGGCTGCCAAGCAGTAAGCCAAGCCTCACTTCCTTCGACCAAAACGAGAGCAGCGGAACGATCGCCGAGGTCGTAATGAAGATGGAGCGAAGCCCCCACCCCATCAGGGCAAAGGATCGATAGCTGTACTTTCCAAGGTACCGTGCTGCAGGAAGCTGCAGCATGGTCATCAGGGGAGTAAAGGATTCAATGATACCCAGCGTGATGGAGTTGGCCCCAAGCTCTTTGGCCAGAAGAACGATCGGCGCCCCAAGAATGATCTGAAAGCAGATCGCGTTGAAAAAATTGAACCAATGAAAATTGAAGATCCCGCGGGAATACGGGACAGGCATCAACCCCAGCAGTCCGCGGTAGCCGGGTTTGCCTACATTCTCGTCGGCAGGACCGGTCACGCCTTGGTGACCGCATCCTGTGCGGGAGCCTGGAGGCGTTGCTTCAGATGAGGGAATAGAATGACCTCACGGATCGACTCCGCACCTGTGAGTAGCATCACCAGACGATCGATGCCGATACCGATCCCCCCTGCCGGAGGCATTCCGTACTCAAGAGCCTCAAGAAATTCCGTGTCGATCTTCTGCTGCTCCTCGCCAGCTTGATGCTCCAGGCGCTCGCGCTGCAGATCCGGATCGTTGAGTTCGGAATAACCTGGCGAGATCTCTTGTCCGTTGATGATCAACTCATAGACATCAACCTTCGAGGGGTCGGCATCATTCAGACGGGCCAAGGGAACCAACTCCTTGGGAACATGGGTGACGAAGCAAGGATCAATCGTTTTTTCCTCAACCAGTTTTTCAAAAACATGCTGGGTCATCTCGAACTCCTCGGGACAATGTGAAATATCGAGCTTTAATTCGGCACACCGAGCAATCTTCCCCTCCTTATCAAGGGCGAACCATCCGGGGACAGCTTCCTCGATCAGATCCTTGTACGAAGCGCGTTTCCAAGGGCGGGCAAGATTAATGGTCTTGGTGATATTCCCCTCCGCATCGCGGTGATGAACCTGATGGTCATTGTTTCCAAGCATGACCGCCAGATGGCAGACCAACTCCTCGACAAGAACGGACATGAGCTGAAAGTCGGCAAAGGCCCAATAGGCCTCGAGCATGGTGAATTCAGGATTGTGACGGCGGGAGATTCCCTCATTGCGGAAGCTGCGGTTGAGTTCGAAAACCTTGGGGAACCCGGCGACCAGAAGGCGCTTTAGATAGAGCTCGGGCGCTATGCGCAGGAAGAAATCCATACCGAGGGCATTGTGATGGGTCTTGAAGGGTTCGGCAGCGGCTCCTCCAGGAACCGCCTGCATCATCGGTGTCTCCACCTCGAGGAACCCTCGCTCATCCAGAAAGCGGCGGATCTCGCGGACAATGGCTGAGCGCTGAAGGAAAATGGCGCGCGAGGAGGGATTGGCAATCAGGTCAAGATAACGCTGCCGGTAACGCGTCTCGGGATCCTGAACTCCATGCCACTTGTCCGGAAGGGGGCGGAGAGATTTGGAAAGAATTTTCAGGCTCCGGACCTTGATGCTCGACTCACCTGTCCGGGTGGTGAAGCACTCTCCTTCCACGCCGATGAAGTCTCCGATATCGAGCTGTGCAGCCACGGCCAAGGAGCTCTCGTCGACTTCCTTGGCATTCACATAGACCTGCATTCTCCCGCCCATGTCCGAAAGATCCAGAAAACGACTCTTTCCCATGTCCCGGTAGGCGGTGATGCGTCCCGCGAGCGTCACGACACGTCCCTCGGCAAATCCATCCCGCACCTCGGCAACGGTTCCCGTGGTTTCAAAGAGCCCTCCGAAGGGATCGACGCCAAGATCCCGGATGGACTGAAGCTTTTGACGACGGATGGCGACGAGGTCGCTCAGTGGTGAAGAAGACGATGCGGGTGAAGAGGGCGATGGCTGATTTGACTGTTCCACCTCTAAAGAGCAAACGGAGAGAGCCTCCCGATCAATCAAAAAGCATCACTTGGAAAAGATTCACCCCAATCGGGCTACTTTCGCACCAATTCCGAAGCAAGGCGGACGGCTGAGAGGAAGCTTTCGGGACGTGCCTTGCCTGTACCTGCGATCTCATAAGCAGTTCCATGATCGGGACTGGTGCGGATAAAAGGGAGGCCAAGCGTGACATTCACCCCATCATGGAATGCGAGAAGTTTCAGCGGGATAAGTCCCTGGTCATGGTACATGCAGAGCACCCCGTCAAACTCGCCGTTTGCTGCACGCCAGAAAATCGTATCCGGACTGAAAGGACCGGCAAAGGTAACTCCCGGATGCGCCGAGTTGAGGAGCGGCAGTGCAGGCTCAATCAACCTTAATTCCTCATCACCAAGATCCCCCTGCTCTCCGGCATGGGGATTAAGGCCGGCAACGGCAATGCGGGGAAAATCGATCCCACGCCGCTCAAGAAACTGGGCGAGCAATCCCCCCACCCTCACGATTTCAGCAGTAGTGAGCAGGCTAGACACCTCCTTCAGCGGCACATGAGCAGTGACCAAGGCCACGGTGAGGGGACCGCCTGTCAGCAACATGGCGTAGTTCGAGACTTGGGCGCGCGCAGCGAAAAACTCCGTCTGTCCGGGAAATTCAAAACCTGCTTCATGCAGATGCTTCTTACTGACAGGTCCGGTGACCACAGCAGCGAGTTCGCCCGAGAGTGCACGCCTAGCCGCTTCCTCCAAGCCGGCAATTGCACGCAAAGACCCCTCACGAGATGGAATCCCAGGATCAAGCGACGAAGGATCACCGATAATCTCAAGTCTGACTCCTTCTCTTAGGGGTGCTTGTTTGAAGGCAACCGAGAGAAGTTCGGGGCCTACACCGGCCGGATCACCCGCCACGAGACCTATTACTGCATCCTTCATCACTAAAATTCCATCTCAGGAAGCGGAAGAACTTACTCCTCTAGAGGATCTTGATGTACGCCTTTGCGCGAAGCTCCTTAAGCCAGCGCTCCTGTCCCTTGAGCTTTTCTTCCTGGACGAGAGCTTGAACAATTTCGGGCTGCACCTCGGAAAGGGGCTTCGTGACGGCTGGCTTCGTGGCTTCAACCATGAGGATGTAGTAGGCATTATCGAGAGGAATGACCGGACTGATCTCCGAGGTCTTCAGCGAAAAGGCAACCTTGGCAAGCTCTTCGTTGAGCGTCTTGCGCTCGACCCATCCCCAGTCTCCACCGGATTCATTGGTCGAATCCTCTGAGTACATCTGGGCCAGACGATCGAACTCGGCGCCACCAGCGAGTTTATCTCTGATTTCAGCGGCCATCTGCTTCTTGCTGATGGAGGTAGAGGAGGAGGCGTCGCCACTCCCCGAGGCTGAGTCCCCCTCCTTGAGTACAATCATGCGCAGCTTGACCTGCGCAGGGGTCGAATAGGAAGCGCTGTGCTTTTCGTAATATTCCCTGATCTTCACAGGCGAGACGATGATGTTCTCGCTTGTCTTGGACTGGCGCATCGCTTGGACCGTGATCTTATCTTTCTCGTTATCGCGGAAGCGCGCCATGGTGTAGCCCTGTGCTTGAAGCGTTTTGACAAAAGCCGTTCTATCCCCTCCGAATTCCTGACGGATGATACGCTGGATACTGTCGTCAACGATGTAGGAGGGAATGTTGAACTCTTTCTTCTTGAACTCCTGAAGGATCAGATCCCTGTCGATCAGATCTTGAATCGCATGATCACGCATCTCCTTGATCTTTTTTTGGAGCTCTTCTCCCTGATAAATCTCCGAGGCCGATTTCTGCTGGGCTGCCACAAGTTCGCGGACTTGGGAAAACGTGACGACATCACCGTTTACAATGGCAGCGATTCCGTTGATCACCTCTTCGGCGGCAGGGAGCGGCGCAATGCCGCCAAAAGCGGTCAGAGCGACTACAGAGAGAAAAAATGATGAAAATCTGATGGAGATCATAATGAAGAGACGCCGAAGGACCTGAGGAACGAAATCGTTTCTAAACCTTCAACGCCTCCAGAAAGCGCAAAATCTCGGAAAGCTTGGAAGCCGGCTTGGAGGCCGTCAAGCGTGGAAACCGGTGGCCAATAAGAAGGTAGTCACCACGACGAGTCAGCATCAGGCGCTCTCCCCGTGTCTCCACTTTGGTAATCCCCTTCGAAGCGGCCGCACGACGGATCCGTTCAGTGACAAAGAGGTGACTGATCTCCTGGGGCAGCGGGCCGAAACGATCGCGCCAGGAGGTTGCAATCACCTCGAGGGCAGCGACATCCGGAGCTGAGGCGAGTGATCGGTGCGCCTCAATCCTAAGTCTCGCCTCGGGAAGGTAGGTGGAGGGAATAAAAGCCCCGCAGCGGCTGATTTTTGGTCCACTCTCCGGTTTGGGGGTTGCACGGGAGAGTTCCTCGGGAGTCATCGCCACAAAATCGAGCCTCAAAACCGATTGGTTGCCGGGATCGAGTTCACCCGATCCCCCGGACTCACCCTTCATCCGGGCAACAGCCTGACGAAGCATCCGGCAGTAGAGATCGAAACCAACGGCCGCGATCTGACCACTCTGGGCGGTCCCGAGTAAATTTCCAGCACCACGGATCTCCAGATCACGCATGGCAATCCGGAACCCGGCACCAAGTTGAGAATATTGACGAATCGCCTGCACGCGGCGCCGCGCCTCCCCGACCATCATCATGTCGCGCGGAAGCATCAAATAGGCGTAGGCCTTCTGTCGACCGCGTCCAACTCTCCCCCGGAGTTGGTAGAGATCGGCAAGTCCGAAGCGATCTGCGCGATCAATAATGATGGTATTGGCATTCGGGATATCAAGACCGCTCTCGATGATTGTCGTGGAGACCAAGACATCGGCCTCTCCCTCCACGAAACTCTTCATCACTCCCTCCAGTTCCCCCTCCTCCATCTGACCGTGACCAACAATCACTCGGGCTCCGGGACAGAGTTCACCAATCCGAGACGCTACTTTCTCGATCGTTCCGATCCGGTTGTGCAGCAGATAAACTTGGCCACCACGTGCCCTTTCGCGCTGGATCGCATCCCTGATCACACGCTCATCGTACGCGCAGATCACAGTCTCCACAGGTTGACGATCAGGAGGTGGCGTCTCGATCACCGACATATCACGAGCACCCATCAGGGAAAGATAGAGAGTTCTAGGAATAGGCGTTGCCGAGAGTGTGAGCACATCGATCAGACGGAAGCGCTCTTTCAGGGCCTCCTTATGCTTCACGCCGAAGCGCTGCTCCTCATCGACAATCACCATGCCAATGTCCTTGAAGATGACATCCGGGGAGAGCAGACGATGCGTTCCTACGACCAGATCGACCGATCCATCCGCCAGTCCCTTGACCACCTCACGCTGTTCGCCCGCCGTGCGGTAGCGACTTAGCAGTTCGATCTTCACCGGATATTCGCTCATCCGCTCACGCAGTGTCCGTACGTGTTGTTGAGCCAGGACAGTGGTCGGAGCGAGGAAAACGACCTGCTTGCCTCCCATCAAAGCCTTGAATGCAGCGCGCAGAGCAACCTCGGTCTTCCCAAAGCCGACATCCCCGCAGAGAAGACGATCCATCGGCCGACGGGACTCCATATCCTGCTTGATCTCGGAAATCGCACGAAGTTGGTCCGCAGTTTCCCGGTAAGGGAAACTCATCTCCAACTCCCGCTGCCAAGGCGTATCAAGACCAAAGGCATGTCCCTGGCCTGTTTCCCGTTCGGCTTGGAGTTTCAGAAGACGCCCCGCGTAGAGGAAAACCGATTTTTCCGCGGCCTTTCTCGCCTTCGACCACTTGTCATCGCCGAGTGACGAAAGGTCAGGGGCATGTTTCCCGACACCGACATAGCGCGAGACCTGCCAGGCCTGATCGATCGGGACAAAGAGACGCGAATCGTTTGCGAACTCCAGCGCCAGAACCTCCCCCTCCGAGCCGTCAGCCGCGGGGAGACGTTGCAACCCGAGATAGCGCCCAATGCCATGCTCTGTATGAACGACAAGCTCCCCCTCGGCAAATTCCGTAAAATCGATCGCGGAACGTGAGGCGCGTTGCTTCTCACGGCGGAGGTGCAACCGCCGAAGCCGCTGACTGGCAGACCTCCCGAAGAGTTCCGCATCGGAGAGAACAGCCAGCTTTCCAGCAGGAAAGCAGAAACCTCGTGAGATGGAGCCAAGACGCATTTCCGGTAGATTCTCCCCGGAGGAGAATTCGGGGAGTGCCGTAGCGAGTTCTCTGAAGCGTTCCGACTCACCTTCCGTCGCGCTCAGAAGTAGGATCCGCCACCCCTCTTTCCTCCATGAATCTAACTGACGAAAGAATTCCTGCCTGCGGGCCTCATCAATGACAAAATCACCGGCACCGAAGGATGCAAAAGGGATCGGATCAAAGGCCATGACCTCTTGCTTCTCCGCTAGCTGAGAAGTCTCTAGCGTCGGGGCGGAAGAAATAGCCAATCGCTTGGTGGGAGGGATGAAGGGCTGCTCTGCAGCCTGATGATTGGATTGATTTATTTTTCTTCTCTCTCCCTCTTCTACTCCGATCTCCACGACCAGATCTTCCGGTTTCAAATAATCAGCCAGCCTGACACTTGGACGATCCGTATCTCCCATCTGGATCAAACATTCATCCACGTCACCCACGGACGTCTGTGTATCGAGATCAAACTCACGGATCGAAACGATCCCATCCTCATCAAACTCCAGCCGGCACGGCATCGACTGCTGCCAGGAAAAAAGATCCAAAATGCCGCCTCTCAGAGCGAATTCGCCGCGACGCGTGACCTGGGCAACTCTTTCGTAGCCGGAATCCTCTAGGGAGACGGTTACCTTGCCGGGAGACCCCTTCCATCCTTTCGGAAGGGAGAGCAGATTGCCGGTAAGATCAGTGACCGAGGGGACAAGCTCTTCCCATTGCGCAGCCGTGATGACCGGAGCCAAAATATCACCGCTCGCAATCCGTCCAAGTAGGGCGATTCTTTCCGAGGCTGTTTCGGGATCGGGGAGACCGAGTCCCGCAGCCGGGACCTCCAGGTCAGGGAAGAGGGTTGCCTGATGAATCCAGACCGCAAGTTCCGAGGCAAACTCTTCCTGGGAACGAACATCACGACAGACAAACCAGATGCGTGATCCTTCTGGTATCTGGCGTGCCGCCACAGCTGCAAGAAATGGCCAAGCCTGTTCAGAGGCATCACGGATCTCCATGAATCCACCTGCGCCCTTGCGGGCACTTAATCCGACGAAGTGCTTGCCGAGCCGCGGATGGGCGCCGACCGCATCCAGCAGATCGTTATGAGCGCCGGAGTAGCCCATGATATTCCAGATAGGTGTCAGAGAGTGTCCGTGCGAGAGAGGGATCTTGAAGAGAGACTCCATCAAGAGAAGAAGCAGGCATGACACCGAGGCGCGAATTCGTAACAGCCATGGCAACCGCTTTTTTGAGATCAGCAGGACGCAGGTTGCGTTCCAGCACCACATAATTCCTCTTCACCCACCCAAGCAGTGCTCCGGAGCGTGCACCTCGGGCAACGGGAGGCGTGCAGAGGAGAATCCCACTCCTTGCACGCAGCCAAACGAGCAGGTTGCCCATGGCACAGGAGATGGCGTACCCCTTCACATCGAGCACGACCCCCTCGTCGGCTCCGTTGGCACGGGCTGCAGTAATCGCCGTAAGATGCTCGGCATAATTACCGGATTTCTCTCCCCAATGATTGCCATGGCAGGGTCGATTCAAAAGAGTAAGGCGAAATCCTTTTTTGAGTTCTGTTGCCGTCGGAAAATGAGCCGGCTCCCAGGTCAGGTAGCATCCCGCATGCTGAATCGCAGCCCCCGGTGATCCCTCACCGGCCGTTAGATAGATTCGTAGCATGCCATCGGCAAGTGAGGCGCTTGCAACAAAGCGATTCAAAGCAGCAGAAAGGGCTCGGGAAAATGGAAAGCCGTTACGCCTTGCGGCGTCATCAAGGAGCGCAAGATGCTCAAGTGAGAGGAGTGCCTTTCCATTTCGGACCGCGATACTTTCAAAGAGATGCTGACCATAGCGGAATCCGCGGTCGCTCAGTGGCACGCCCGATGTATGAGAAACAAGAGAGCGCCCATCCCAGCGCCATGCCAAGAATGCAGAATCGGATGCTCTCCTAGTCACGGGACGACAATCACTCCTCCGACTGGGAGGAGCCCCGGATACCGAGTCGCTCCAAGCGCTTTCGAAGAGTCGCCCGGGTGATTCCCAAAAGCTTGGAGGATCTGAGCTGGTTATTGCGGGTCAGCTCCATTGCCCTCCTGGTAAAGTCCTCCTCCACCCATGGGAGCAGTTCGCGCTCACCGCTTTCCTTGATCAGTGCCTCAAAGAGTGACTGGGCTGCCTCTTCGACACTCAGAGCGTTCAGAGATGCTCCAGAACCATGAGACGCGTCGGTGATTTCGGAAGCATTTGTTACCTGACCCAATGGAAGATCCTTCGGCAGAAGGACATCGCTTGTCGCCAGCACGCATGCGCGCTGCAGGGTATTTTGCAACTCGCGTACATTACCCGGCCAAGGATAAGCCTGCATGACCTTGATGGCTTCGGCGGAAAGTTGGAGAAGCGGACGATGCTGCTGCTGGGCAATTCGGGATAGGAAATACTCGGCTAGCAATGAGATATCCTCTGAACGGGCACGGAGCGGAGGCAGATGAATGCCCACTACATTGAGGCGGTAATACAAATCCTCCCGGAATTCTTTCTTGGCAATTGCCTCCTCCAGATTCCTGTTCGTCGCCGCAACAATCCGGACGTTCGACCGAATGGTGGCATTACCTCCGACGCGGGAAAACTCCCCCTCCTGGAGAACACGGAGAAGTTTGCTCTGAACGGCCAGAGGCATTTCGCCAATCTCGTCGAGGAAAAGAGTGCCTCCATTACCCTGCTCGAAACGACCGATACGCTGGGTGGCGGCACCGGTGAAAGAACCTTTCTCGTGACCGAAGAGTTCGCTTTCCAAAAGATTCTCGGGGATGGCTGCGCAGTTGATAGCAATAAGGGGCTTCTTGCTTCTCTCGCTGTAATTGTGGATTGCGCGTGCGACCAACTCCTTTCCACAACCGCTCTCTCCGGTAACCAGTACCGGGGCATCGCTCATCGCGACGCGACCCACCATTTTAAAGACAGACTGCATTGCCTCGGACTGACCGACAATATCGTCGTGGTACTGCTCGACCGTGAGCGCAGGTTTCGTCGGCGAAGCGGCGCGAAGTTCGGCCGCCGACTTCAGCGCGGTGTCGACAACGACCTTCATGGTGAAGGGGAGCGACTCCTTACGAAGGAAATCAAAGGCCCCAAGTTTCATTGACTCAATCACCGCCTGCGTCGTCGCGTAGGCACTCATGATAATGACCATGGCATTGGGAGACTCAGCGCGGATCTTGGCAAGGAGATCGAGCCCACCGGATGGGCGCAGGTGCATCTCCGCGATCACCAGATCAGGTTTCTCAAGACAGAAGATTTTGAAGGCGTTCGCGGAGTTTGTCTCTGTAATCACTCTGACTCCAGAGGCCTTGAGTTGCTGGCGGACCCAGTCAAGAAAGTCCGTCTCGCTGTCGACAACAAGCACGGTTTGGGTGGTCGATGCACTACTCATAGGTGTCAGGAGGCGTTCGAGGGACTGGGAAGGTTCTCAACGGAGGAACCATAACGTCGATCACGGGATGCATAGTCCAGAATAGCCGCGTGCAGATCTTCTGCTCCGAAATCAGGCCACAGTTTACGGGTCACATGAATCTCCGTGTAGCTGAGTTGCCAGAGTAAAAAATTGGAGATTCTCATTTCCCCCGAGGTCCTGATCAGGAGATCGGGATCTGGCATCGTCCTGGTGTAAAGATGATTGGAAATTGTTTCAGCGCTGATCTGGGAGGGATCAAGTTTTCGCTCCCCGACCTCAGCAGCGATGGAGCGCACGGCATCCACGATCTCGTCGCGACCGCCGTAGTTCAAAGCCAGAGTCAGGGTGAGACGGGTATTGTGCGCCGTCTCCCCGATAGCCCGCTCCAGGCGCTTCCGAGCAGGTCCCGGCAAGTCGGCGATCCTACCGATGGCTGTGAGCCGTACTCCGTTCCTGTTCATCATGGCAACCTTTTCGGAGAGGAAGCGCTCCAGCAGAAGCATAAGTCCGGCCACCTCATGGGCAGGACGCTTCCAGTTCTCCGTCGAAAAAGCGTAAAGGGTGAGGAACTCCACCCCTTCATCAATGCAGGCCTCGCAGATCCTTTCCACATTGAGTGCTCCCTGCTCATGACCTTTGAGGCGGGGCCATCCTCTCTCCTTGGCCCACCGACCGTTACCATCCATGATGATGGCAGTGTGTCGCGGCACCTTGGAAAGGGAGGTGATACTCACAGGAATGAATCTAACTCGGATCTCTCCCTTGTTAGAGTTGGATGGTCTGCGCGCGACCGGGACCGACACTGACGATGGAAAGCTTCGCTCCGCTCAGCTTGGCAAGTGTCTCCGCATAGCGACGGGCCTTCGGAGGGAGATCCTTGTACTTGCGAATGGAATCCGTGGGGGTGAGCCATCCAGGCATGCTCATGTAGACAGGACGGCACCGTGCCAGTTCCCCTGCATCAGTCGGAGGCGTGTCGAGCACGGGACCCTTGCCATCAATCCGGTAGCCGGTGCAGACAAGGATTTCAGGCAAGCCATCAAGACCGTCGAGGTTGGTGATGGCGAGTTGATCGACTCCGTTCACCATCGTCGCATAGCGCGTGGCCACGGCATCAAACCAACCGCAGCGACGGGCACGCCCCGTGGTCGCGCCGAATTCACGGCCCATTCCGTGAAGCATGTCACCAATCGCATCCTCTTCCGTGGGAAGAGGTCCCTCACCGACGCGGGTGGTGTAAGCCTTCACGACGCCAATCACGGTATCGATGCGATTCGGGGCAATACCGGATCCTGTGCAGGCACCTCCTGAGGTGGTGTTGGAACTGGTGACGAAGGGATAAGTGCCGTGATCAATATCCAGAAATGTTCCCTGGGCTCCCTCGAAGAGGATCTCCTTCTTCGCATCCATTGCCTTGTGGAGAAAGGTGACCGTGTTAGTGACAAAAGGCTTCAACACCTTGGCAGCGGCCGTGTACTCGGCGAGCACCTTGGCGCCATTGATCGTCTTGCCACCGAGGCTCTTGATCACGGCATTGTTTTCCTTGATGCGTTGGGCGAGTTTCGCCTTGAAAACCTCTGGCCTGACGAGGTCGGCCATACGCAGACCCGTGCGGGCTGCCTTATCACCATAAGCGGGACCGATTCCTCTCTTGGTGGTGCCAATTTTATTCTTTCCCTTGAGCGCTTCACGGCGTTCGTCAAGGGATCTGTGGTAAGGCATCACGAGGTGGGCGCTGTCACTGATCAGAAGGTTCTTATCCACTTTGATTCCTCGTTCCTGCAGTCCCCTGATTTCGGTCACCAGGGCAACCGGATCGATCACGACGCCGTTACCGATCACGCAGATTTTTCCTTTGCGCAGGATTCCGGAAGGAATCAGGTGGAGGACATATTTTTTGTCACCATCGACGATCGTGTGACCGGCATTATTGCCTCCCTGGCTTCGCACGACGATATCCATGTCGCCGGTCAGGACATCGATGATTTTTCCTTTGCCCTCATCTCCCCACTGGGAGCCTACAAGAATGGTGTTTGACATGGTATTTAAGCTAAAAAGCCGGACAAGAGTCCGGGTAAGTGGTCAAAAATCGCCACTCCTTCCCCGCTTTGCAAGGATAAACCCCCCTTTTACAATTCCCTCGGGAAACTAGGATGAGATTGAAAGGACTCCCCGGCTAAGGATACAAAGAGCCTATGGCTCACCACTGGCTCGTGAAATCGGAACCCTCCGCCTACGCATGGGAGGATCTTGTCAAAGAGGGCAAGACCGCCTGGACGGGCGTTCGGAACTTCCAAGCTCGAAATAACCTGCGCACCATGAAAAAGGGAGATCTCGTTCTCTTTTACCAAAGCGTGACCAATCCCTCGGTTCGAGGCATCACCCAAGTAGTCAAGGAAGCCTATCGGGACGACACAGCCAATGAGGGAGACTGGAGTTGCGTTGATCTGGAGAGCGTTCAGAACCTCCCCGCGCCCGTGTCTCTGGCGGAGATCAAAGCCGATCCGGAACTCGCAGACATGGCATTGATCAAGCAATCCCGCCTCAGCGTCATGCCTGTGACGCCAGTGGAGTATGAAAGGATCCTGGTAATGGGCACTAAGATCTAAGGGATAGGTTCTCTCCTGCTCATACTGAAGCTCCCTCAATGAGTCCGCGAAATAACTACACATTTTCCAGCAGAGGCGCTGAGAGGTAATAAAGACTTACAGTTCTTTTCGGTTCCTCTGCGTCTCGGCGTCTCTGCGCGAGTTTTATGGGATACCCCTTACTCGTCCAGCACGGCAAGGTCGCTTGCGGTCACCCGCAGCACCTCCTCCACGGAGGTCAGGCCCATCGAGGCCTTGTGCCATCCATCTTTTCTCAGGGGAATCATTCCATCCTTGATTGCCTGCTCCGCAAGTTCATTGCCGGTCGCTCGTTTTTGAAGGAGTTCCTGCAAGGCGGGGGTTACAAGACAGATCTCCATGATAGCCAATCGCCCGGCATAACCGCTCTGACGGCAGTGCTGGCATCCAACGGGTTGACGAAGACCGCCGGCCAACTCCATCGGGAAGCCGATCCCCTCCAGTTCCTCGCGAGAGATCTCCGAGGGCTTGGAGCATTTGGGGCAGAGCTTCCTGACAAGACGTTGAGCAAGGAAGGCACGGACGGAGGAACCCACAAGGAAAGGCTCCACGCCCATATCAATCAGACGGGTGATGCCACCGACAGCATCGTTCGTATGGAGAGTACTGAAGACCAAGTGACCGGTCTGCGCCGCACGGATAGCAATCTCGACCGTCTCGCGGTCACGCATCTCACCAATCATCACCACATTGGGATCACCACGCAGGATACTGCGCAGAGCACTGGCAAAGGTGAGATCAATCTCCGGCTTCACAGCGATCTGGATGACTCCGTCGATCTTGTGCTCCACCGGATCCTCGATCGTGATGATGCGGCGTTCCTTGACATTGAGAGCACTGAGGAAGGTGTAAAGCGAGGTGCTCTTTCCGCAACCGGTTGGGCCGGTTACCAGCACAATCCCATTCGGCATCGAGATCAGTGAGCGGATAATCTTCTCAACACCCGCTTCCAGCCCAAGACGCTTGAAGTCGAACTGCTCAGCCCCTAGCAAACGCAGGCTGACATTCTCGCCATGCACGCAGGGGATTGTGGCGACACGCACGTCAATGGGACGCCCCTTGTGCTCCAACGCGATGCGACCATCCTGCGGAAGGCGCCGCTCGGCAATGTCGAGCGAAGCCATGATTTTAAGACGCGATGTGACAGAATCCTGTAGAACCCTGATTCTCGGAGGAACGGGAGCTTCGTGCAGAACTCCGTCGATGCGGTATCGGATACGGAGATCATGACCGAGCGGCTCGAAATGAATATCGGTTGCTCCCTGCTGTAAACCCTCGCGCAGGATCTGATTCACAAATTTCATGACCGAGGCCTCGGGATCCTCACCATCAAGGACATTGACCTCCTCCTTTTCGACAAAGGCCTCCTCGTCGCGTCCCTCAAGGAGTTCCTCAAAGGTCTCGGCGCCGACACCATAAGCCGACTTAACCGCCTCAGTCAGACGACGGCGCGTGGTCATGACCAGATGGACAGTTCCCGGATGATGATGGGTGACAGCCTGCCACGCGGCGTGGTCGAAGGGATCCCAAATGAGGAGACTGAGTTCATCGGAAACCGGTGTCGCTTCTTCACTGGCTTCTTCTGAATCAACAACTTTTCCCTGCGGTTGTTCGGGGAGAATCTGAAACCCCAGCGCCAGTCGTGCGGGAAATGTAGAACGAATGTTCTCTGCGGGCTTCACCTCATCCTCCTCCCTCCACTCCATGCCGAGCAAGGAAGCCAACTCCTTCATGAAATCATTTTCAGGAACGGTGCCCGTGGCGATGACAGCAGCCACCTGGGACTGCTGAGAAAAAGCCGCGCGGGAAAGAGCATCCCGGACGGCATCCAGATCACCGCATCCCGCACTAACCGCCGCTGCGAGCAAAAGCTCCGCCAACCCATTCGCAATGGGTTGAGGGGTTGTTGCAGGTGCCGAAGCCATCATTGAACTATCTTCCAAGGTGGTCCTGCCGCAAGCGCACTCTTAAGGGAATTAGCGTTCCTACGCACTCACACGGTAGTCAAACCAGTCGAAGAAGGCCTTGGTTGAGCTCTCCCCGCCGCGCGCCGTGGCATAGATACCGAAATAGGCACCGGTGTACCCACCTGCGACCTGGGTGGAGAGATATCGGGTTTCCCCAGTTGCCAATTCGGTGAGACCACCGGGTGCTCCGGCCAGGAAGCGGTAGGTCTTCTTATCTGCAACGATCCGCAACTCGATCGGACCGTCAGCAAGCGCTTGGCATGCGACCTCTGCGATGAGAGTGCCGATGCGGCGCCGGACAATCACGGAGCGCTTCCCGCTCCTCAGGGTAACGGCAACTTCGTAGTGATGCTTGTTATCAGCGAGGACACAGAGTCCGGCTTCTTCGTTCCCAGAAGTGGGGTCAAAGTCGAGCAAGGTCGCAGCCTCACACTCGAAATGCTCCTGACGACGTCCGATGAAGGAGGGTGAGGCGAGATCGTCGATGGTCGGAGCGCTGCATGTGAGCCGGAGTGAACCTGGACGCTCGGTAAGGGAGTAGAGCGAGGAATCGGGGTTGCGGAAATGGTTCCAGGCAAAACCGAATGAGGAAGCATCAAAGTCATCACGCTCTGCTGGTGCGGGCCACGGACAGGGAGTCATAGGGCGATCAACCTCCATCGTGCAGAGAACTTTCTCCCCGCCGTTCACGACGGGCCACGCGTCAATCCACTCAACAGGTGCGAGGTAGGTCTCGCGACCGAGGTGATGCCAGGAATACTCGCCATAGCGGTAACCGAGGAAGACGGCCCACCAGTTTCCGTGATGATCCTCCACCAGATCGGCATGTCCGGTCGCCTGAATATCATTCATCAGGCTGCGATGGGTGATGATCGGATTGTGGGGACAGGACTCGAACGGCCCATAGGGATCACGCGATCGGGCAATCGTGACAGTGTGACACTCGGCGGTGCCTCCCTCGGCAACGGTCAGATAGTACCAGTCGCCGATATGGAAGAGATGCGGAGCCTCGGGATAGGACCCACCGTTCCCAGTCCAGAGGAACTTGGTCTCGGTGAGTTGCTTCCCTGTCGCGATGTCGATCTCGCACTGATAGATGCCACGCACGGGAGCCCAGTTAGTCCCATTGCTCGTGAAATAGACCTTCCCGCTGTCGAAGAGAAGCGAGGGGTCGATCCCTTTCTGCGCCACCCAGATCGGCTCGGACCATTCTCCCGCAGGATCCTCGGTCCAGACATAGAAGTTGCCTCCACCATTCACATTGGTGGTGACCATGTAGAATCGGCCGTCGTGATACCGGATTGTCGGGGCGTAGATCCCGTCGGAGGCGTTCACTCCTCCCAGCGGAAGCTGGCTTTCGCGGGTGAGGCAGTGGCCAATCTGCCGCCAGTTCATGAGATCCCGACTGTGATAAATGGGAACCCCGGGGAAGTACTCAAAGCTGCTATTAACGAGGTAGTAGTCCTCGCCGACGCGGCAGATGCTCGGATCGGGATGGAAGCCGGGAATGATGGGATTGGTGTATTTCATGAAAGGTGGCTGTGGAAGTTATCAGTGCTGGGGGCGGTCGAGGATATCATAGCCTAGGCCTCCGTCCTGCGGATGGCGCTTACCGGCGCGGTCGAGTTCCTCCTCGGTTGGGAGCGTCCTGCGGTATTCATCAACGTAGAGCCCGATTTTTTCCAGCGGAATCGGCTGAAAGCCCGGTAACTCCCTGCTGAGTTGGCTACCGGATTGGATCCGGAAATCGAGCGCCGCCGGATCGGCGAAGCCCGGATTGGAAGCCACAGCAAGATTGGTCCCCGTGGCGAAGGGAGGGCAGGTCTTGGTTTTTCCCTGTTCGACGTTCTCCCAGACAAAAGGTCGCACACAATTCACGGCAACATTGTCGGCGATCACTCCCTGGTGAGGAAGAAGTGTCACAAATTCAAACCCAGTCTTACAATCCATCGCCACGTTGTTGCTGCAGTCGTAGGGTTGGGCGACGCTGTCCTTACCCATGCTTCCCCCCTTGAAAAGGTAGCCCGTACCCCTCTTTCCGTCGCTGCGGAGATCAACGATGTTGCCGATGAGTTTCATGTCGGGATGGTCCATGTCGAAGTAGATCCCGTCGCCGATTCGGGAGTCGTGCATGAAGTTGTATCGGAAGGTGACGTTGCCGAAATGGCGCGTCCTCAGATCGTAGGCATAAAAGGCCCCGAGGTCGTTGGAGACAAGACACCAGCGGAAGATCTCGTTGAACTCGAAGATGCTATCCATGCTCCCGTAGAGGATGCCCCCATGTGGGGTGTCGTGGATCAGGTTGTGGGCGACGTACATCCCGACGGCGGGGTGATGCCCGCCGCTTCCCCCTCCGGTGAAGCCGGCATTCACTCCGGGAGTATAGACCAGTGCCAGCTTTGAGAAGTCGAAGATGTGATTGTTAACCACCCGATGCCCCGCCGGAACGCGCGGCAAGGAAGCCTCATCCCCTCCCCCCAGCCAGATTCCTCCCTCGCCTAGGTCATAAAGATCGTTGCTCTGGACGACATGTTCCTTTCCCCCATCCACCGTGACGGCATAACAGTCGATACCACGGACGGTGCATCCGGCCACCAGATCGTGCTCCCCTCCCGCAATGCGGATGCCATCGCCGAGATTCGACTCGACGACAAGCCCTTGCAGGACGATATCGGAAGCCCCTTCCACGGAGACAACGGGTTCCGAGCGATCGGCAAGAAGAATGGATGAGTCTGCGGAATGTGCAGGCGGATAGAGGTAGATCTTCCGATCCTTGAAATCGATGCACCACTCGCCCGGTTCGGAGATCTCCTCCAGCAGATTGGTCAACCAGTAAGCCTCGCGTCCGTTGCCGGCGGGACGGGTGTACTTGTTGCCGATTCCGTTTTGTATAGGTTTGGCAAAGGTGGCGGACCGCGCTGCGGGATCGATGGCGGAGAGACGAAGGCCGGAGACTTCCCAGGTCACGCGCCAGTATCCGCGCAGCCACACACCACGGTCGAGTTGACGCTTCCAGATCTCGAATCTGGGTGCATCCTCGACCCGGTAAACGAAGGTTCCGCCGGGGCCATTAGGGTCGACCTTCTTGACCGAGGTGGCAGGGTTCCGCCAATCGGTTGGTCCACCTGCGTTGTCGATCACCTTCTCGAAGCGTAGGTATCCTGTCTTTGGATAACGGGAAAGAGGTAGTCTCTTCCCATCCAGGAACAGGTCGGGAATCGTGTGAAATCCGCTATCATGGAAAACATCGGCGAAAGGCCCCGCCGTTTTGACCCCGAGTTTGTCGAGATCGATCGAAACGATCTTTCCGCGCAGTGCCGATGGAATCCGATCAAGTGTCGCCGGATTGTTGATTGCCTGAAAATCACCGGGAGAGAGTTTGCGACCGCCAAGCAAACGCACGGTCTGCCCTTCAACGGCCCTCCAAATCACGGGATGCCCCGGCTTTCCCGAATCCTCGGCTGTGAGTTTGAGCGACTCACCGAAAAGGTAATCACCCCCCGCGATCCAGATGGTGATCCCCTCCTCCTTGGGTAGTGCACGGGCGGTGTCACGGGCACGGGCTAGAGTCGCAAAGGGATGCTCCCGCGAACCGTCGGCCTGATCCGATCCCGAGGGGGAAACAAAGAGGTTACTGGCATGCACCACCCCCAGAAAAAGGAACAGAAGCATACCCGGGAGAGGACGTTTCATAAGCACTAGTAAGCAAGATCAATGACCGAGGCGATGGAATCGGGAGCCTTGGCAGGAAGGCCTGAGACCGTGATGCCCTTATTATCCTGGGTTACGGTGAGTTTGACAGAGGGATCTGTGAGGAGTCCCGCCCCTTGGATCTTATGGGCAAAAGCAGGAACGCTGAATTTACAGTCCCTGCCAATTTCTGGGAGGAGGTGTTGTTTACCGTCGCGATGGCATTGATGGCGGTCTTGGACGGGGTGTTCTGGATGTAAAGGTCGTCAAAATAGACAGGATCCGTGATGGCAAGATGCACA
>CAIPWR010000101.1 GCA_903868795.1 uncultured Spartobacteria bacterium
GTTAAGCTTCAGACCCCTCAAGCAGGGAGTGCAGACTCGCGGGGGTATCGGTGAGTTCTATTCTAGGGATCAGAGACGACCTTTCGGATTACCCTTTTAGCTTTTGGCCTTCAGCCTTTAGCCTTTCCTCACCATGCTTCGTCGCCTTGCCTCACTACCCGTGGTGCTTTTCTGCGTGGTGACGATCACCTTCTTCCTGATCCGCCTCTCCCCGGGAGGGCCCTTTGACTCGGAGAGGAAAATCCCGGAAGCCATCGAGAAACAGCTTCTGGCGAAGTACAAGCTGGATGGTCCCCTTTTGGATCAATACGGCGGTTATCTCAAGGATCTGTTCCATGGAGATCTTCGCCTCTCGACGAAGTACCGCAACCGCTCGGTCAACGAGATTCTGGCTCAGACCCTTCCGGTCACCCTAACCCTCGGTGCCACAGCACTGCTGATTAGCGTCACCATTGGCGTCTGGTTGGGCGCCTTTGCTGCGACTCGTCCGGGAACATTTTCTGAGGCCGGAGCCCTTGCACTGACTCTCATGGCGATTTCCCTTCCCTCGTTTGTGCTGGGACCTCTCTTGATCCTGATCTTCGCAATCAAGCTGGCTTGGCTTCCTGTCGGCGGATGGGGCACCCCACTTCAACTCATTCTCCCCTCCGTGACGCTGGCGATTCCTTATGCGGCCGTGATCACACGCCTGCTCCATGACAGCCTGAAGGAGACTCTGGCTGAGGATTTCGTGCGCACAGCCCGGGCAAAGGGACTCACCGAGCACGCCATCGTCTATCGCCATGCCCTGCGCGTGGCAATCCTCCCCATAATCTCCTATCTCGGCCCCCTGGCTGCCAACCTCCTCACCGGTTCGATCGTCGTGGAAACCATCTTCCATATTCCTGGAGCAGGGGGCTTCTTTGTGAATTCAATCCTGAACCGTGATGGCTTTTTGCTTGGCGGAGTCGTCATCGTCTATTGCGTGCTCTTGGTTATCTTCAACCTGCTGGTAGATCTCTCCTACCGACTGCTTGACCGTAGGATCAGGCAATCATGATTCACCGACTCCCCAAGATGACGCGGATCCCGGCTCTCGTACTCAGCGGAATGATCCTTGCTGTCCTGATTGGTCCGTTGCTGTTTCCCCATGCCTATGATCTTCCGGGGGAGATGACGTATGCACCTCCCAGTTTAGCTCATCTCTGCGGGACTGATCTCAATGGCCGCGATCTCCTGCTGCGAATCCTCGAAGGGGGACGGATTTCACTACTCGTTGGCATCTGTGGCGCTGCGATCAGCCTTGTGATCGGAACAACTTATGGACTCGTAGCCGGGTCATCACGCAATTCTGTGGACAATTCCATGATGCGTTTTGTCGATATTCTTTACTCGGTGCCTCGCCTGATCTTCATCCTGATCTTTATCAATGCATTCAATGAGCGCCTGCAACTAGCGGCCAGTAATCACGGCTGGGAGTGGCTGGTCGGATCCTCGCGTCTTGTCATCCTGATCTTAAGCCTCGGAATCATCGAATGGCTGACCATGGCGAGGATCGTGAGAGGACAAACCCTCACCCTGAGGGAGCGTTCCTATGTCGCAGCAGCACGTGTGCTAGGCGAAGGCTACTGGACGATTCTCTGGCGTCACCTGCTTCCAAACCTTGCAGGTATCATTCTTGTCTACCTGACCCTAGCCATTCCCTCGGTCATCATCGACGAGGCCTTCCTGAGCTTCCTTGGGCTGGGAGTTCAGGCACCCCAGTCCAGCTGGGGCTCCCTGCTCGCGGAAGGAGCCTCCGCCATCAATCCCCTCAAGGGAGCCTGGTGGCTCATCCTCTTCCCCTCGATCGCCCTACTGACAACGCTTCTGGCTCTCTACAGCCTCGGCGACGCCTTACGCCGCAGTATTGGGGCAAAGGGGGTCTGAGAAGGAGGTTGTTAGACTGAAGGCTAAAGACTGTTAGGAAAGAATCCAGAGCGCCTTCTTTGAATTATTTTTCATTTTTAATTCTTCATTTTGCCTTTCCACCTGAATAAGTCACGATAGGAACATGAGCGAAGCCGCAGCACGATCGATCGTTGAGCGCCTGCGTGCCAATGGGTTCGAGGCTCTTTATGCGGGGGGGTGCGTGCGTGACACACTGCTCGGCTTGGAGCCCCACGATTATGACGTGGCGACCAGTGCTCGTCCCGAACAAGTGGAAGCGCTCTTCCCGAGGACAGTGCCTGTCGGCGCTCAATTCGGCGTGATCATCGTTCTGGTGGGAGACTCGGAAATCCAGGTCGCCACCTTCCGGGGAGATGGTGCTTATCATGATGGCCGCCATCCCGAGAGCGTTCATTACACGGATGCCGAAGGGGATGCCCTCAGACGAGATTTCACCATCAACGGACTTTTTTATGATCCGATCAAGGAGGAGGTCCTAGATTTCGTTGGAGGCCGCGATGATCTGCAGAAGCGCCTGATCAGGGCCATCGGGAATCCCTCGGAACGCTTTGCCGAGGATAAGCTTCGCCTGCTCCGGGCAATCCGTTTCGCCACGACACTCGGATTCACGATTGATCCTGGAACATGGAGCGCCCTCGTGGAATGGGCTCCTGAACTCCATGCCGTGAGCGCCGAGCGGATCAGGGAAGAATTCTGCAAGATCCTGCTCTCTCCTAATCGACTCCTTGGATTTGATCTTCTGGATCAGAGCGGCCTTTTACGGATGATACTGCCCGAGATGGAAACCCTCAAAGGGTGCGATCAACCTCCCGAATTCCATCCTGAGGGGGATGTCTTCGTCCACACGCGTCTCATGCTCTCCCTGCTCCCAGAGAGGGTATCGCTCCCCCTTGTTCTCTCGGTGCTCTTCCATGACTTGGGTAAGCCTCCGACACGCATGGTCGACGAGACAGGACGCATCCGGTTCAACGGACACGAGGGAGTCAGTGCAGAAATGAGCCTGAGAATCATGCAGCGACTTCGCTTCTCCAACGAAGTGATTGATGCGGTTCTGCCTGCTGTGCGCTTGCACATGAGTTTCAAGGATGTCCCGAACATGCGTGTCGCCACCCTGAAGCGCATGATGGCCCGCCCCACCTTCGACGATGAACTAGAACTCCACCGCGTTGATTGCCTTGGCAGTCACGGTATGTTGGATAACCATACCTTGCTGATCGCCAAGCGTGAAGAGTTCTCCCATCAACCACTCATCCCCCCTCCCCTGATCACGGGCAATGACCTTATTGCCCTCGGCTGGAAGCCGGGACCCAAATTCGCAGAGATCCTCCAAGCCGTCCAGACCAGTCAGTTGGAGGGAGTTTTTGTTTCTCAAGAGGAAGCTCTACAATGGGTGAAAACTCAAACTTCAACTTGAAAAGAGGACACATCTCGTAGAAGTTGAATAACGTTTATGTGCATCTCCCCAAGAAACCTAAGGTTATCAGTTATTGGAGTATTCTTTCTGCTAAACGCAGGCTTTTTATGCGCAGCCAACTCATTTCTAACAAATTTTTCGCAAGGATATTATATCTCTCCTACTTCAGGCGCCAAACTGGTTACTCCTCTCAATCAATATTTCCGGGTTGATCCTTTGGCTAATACCAACCTGCTCTGGGTCTCCACGGATACACAGTATGGAGGGTTCCTAATGGAGCTCTTGCCAACTAACGCCCCTAAAACAGTCGCCAACTTCCTATCCTATGTCCGCGATGGAGCCTACGAAAACACGGTTGTCCATCGATCAACCTCCGTTACCAACGATGACTTGGCGGTAATTCAAACAGGCGGTTTCACAGCTGACCCCTCACTTTCATCGATTCCTACTTTCTCTCCTGTTACCAACGAATATGGCATTTCTAACTCTGTAGGAACTGTAGCGATGGCAAAGGTTAAGGGTAATCCAAACAGCGCCACCGACCAGTGGTTCATCAATGTTTCTGATAACAGCACCACGCTCAATTCAAACAATAACGGCGGATTTACTGTTTTTGGACGAATTTTGGGTAAAGGGATGAGCAATGTGATCAACCCGATCTCTGCGCTGCAGACTTACAATATCTCCAGCTACAATTCTGCATTTACCGAAACCCCATTGCAGGGGGTAACTAATGGACAACCCTCTCTCTATCTTACCAATCTCGTTACAATCACAAGAATAGCAACTCTACCTTATTTTGCCTTCAGTTCTGACGCTGATGCTATGCCTGCGAACATCAACTCATCCACAAATTTAGTTGTTACTTTCAATCACTACCCCACGAATAATCCCGTTAACGGGGTCTACATCACCGTGGCGTTAACAGATACAAACGGTGTATCCCCAAGATACACAAATCCCTCCACAAAGATCGCCTACGATGGGAGCAATGCCGGTTTCTATGTTGTGCCTTCAACTCCCGGAACCCAGACAATCTCATTCCCTCAAATCCCTCCGCAGGCATTGTCAAACAACGTTACTAATAGCACGACTAATTTTACATCGTTCACTCTCTCTCCTTTTCCAACTTCCTCAGCCAATGTCCCCGTGCTGATCCAAATACTTTCGGGGCCGATTCAGGTAACGGGCTCAAATCAAAAAACTGAAATTCTCAACGGGACACAGTTCACCTTAAACGGAACGGGAACAGTTACCCTTAAAGCAACAACCTTCGGCACAGGTACGAATGCCTTGGTAAACAACTATTACACCCCTGCCACCCCGGTTACCAACTCCTTTGTCGTCATTGCAACCCCTCAAATCATTTCTCCCTTTCAAACGATCTTTTCACCAACATTCGGCAATCCTCCCTTTCAAATCCAGATTCCAACAAGCAGTTCAGGACTACCAGTATCTGTAAAAGTACTCTCTGGACCTGCAACCTTCAACCAAGGAAGCAATAACGGCACCATCACAATTACCGGAGCCGGCCCTGTTACACTTGCAGCCAATCAGTCAGGAAATGCGCAATACAGCCCTGCTCCCCAAGTCACAACGACATTTACAATAACGAAAGCAATCCAAAGCATCACCTTCCCCCTAATTACGACAAATATTTCCGTTGGCCAAACGATTTCCCTTACAGCCACTGCCTCCTCAACTCTCCCCGTCTCCTTCTCGCTAAAAAGCGGACCAGCAATTCTTACGGGAAATTCACTAAGTATCACCGGCCCAGGAACTGTCACTATTGCTGCTAATCAATCAGGCAACTCAAATTACTTTCCTGCCTCGGAAGTCATCAACAGCTACAAGACTGCCTCCAATCAGACCATTGCGGCATTTGGAACCGTCACCAATCGTTCTTACTCGACCAATCCTCAGACAATCATCGTTCCCACGTCGACTTCAAAACTTCCTGTTGTACTCTCCGTCAAATCAGGACCTGCTTCAGTCCTGACCTCCAACTCGATTTCCCTCACTGGTGTTGGCACTGTCACCCTTGCTGCTGACCAGTCGGGAAATTCCAATAACTTTGCTGCTCCACAGGTCACCACCTCTTTTGTCGTCAGCCAAGCATCACAAACAATCTCTTCCTTCACAGGGCTTCCCGCAAAGCTCACTAACGGCATGGCTCCCTTGACCGTCACCATACCATCAACTTCCTCGGGACTCACACCGGTTTTGCTTAGGGCTACCGGTGCCGGATTTGCGAGCAATAACTCTGTGACAATCACAAATGGTGGAACTTTGACACTGACTGCTACCAATGCAGGTAACAGCA
Organism: uncultured Spartobacteria bacterium; assembly: GCA_903868795.1. Taxonomy (GTDB): domain Bacteria; phylum Verrucomicrobiota; class Verrucomicrobiia; order Chthoniobacterales; family UBA6821; genus UBA6821. The sequence goes on from CAIPWR010000101.1 coordinate 5,667, forward strand.
ACTACCTGGCATCCTCGCTTACGACCAACATTCCTGTTTCAAAGGGAAGTCAGAATATCAACTTTAGTTTTTCCTCCGCGTTGTTTACCGGCTCCACTAATGCCCTAAGAGCAACTTCATCATCCGGTTTACCAGTCAGCTACACCCTAAGCCCATCGTTGACGAATGTGCTTCTTTCCTCAAATTCGATCATTGTTCGATCTTTCTCAACCAACAGTTTCAAGGTAATAGCATCACAACTTGGAAATACTGGTTGGACCAACGCTATACCTGTTACCAACTCATTTACCATCATTCACTAGACTTGGCTGGTGGACAGTGAGGGGATCGAACCCCCGACCAACTCGGTGTAAGCGAGCCGCTCTACCGCTGAGCTAACTGTCCTTGATAACTGTCGGTTTTAGGAGGCACTAGGCATCCTGAACCGGCAAGCAACTACAGAAAATATTCCGATCGCCATAGACATTGTCAACACGCGATACAGAAGGCCAGAACTTATGATTCTTCAGCCATGGAGCGGGCCATGCGGCCTGGCTTCGGGAATAAGGCCTGATCCACTCGTCTGAGGTGACAGTGAGTGCAGTATGAGGAGCACGCTTGAGGGGATTGTCTGCCTTATCGAGTTCCCCCTTCTCTATGGCCGTCAACTCCCCATGGATGGCGATCATGGCATCGCAGAAACGGTCTAACTCCTCTTTTGACTCACTCTCCGTAGGCTCGATCATCAGGGTACCGGGGACAGGCCAGCTCATGGTAGGGGCATGAAAGCCATAATCCATCAGGCGCTTCGCCACATCCTCCACCTCGACACCGGCCCGGACCTTCCACTCGCGGAGGTCCAAGATGCACTCATGGGCAACGGTTCCATGCTCTCCCTTGTAGAGAACAGGGAAATAAGCATCGAGGCGCTTGGCCATGTAGTTGGCATTGAGAATGGCTATGGCGCTTGCTGCGGCAAGTCCGTCCGGCCCCATCATGCGAAGATACATCCAGCTGATGACGCAGATGCTGGCACTCCCCCATGGGGCCGCACTGACTTCGGTGACAGCTTGGGAACCTCCGGTGGGTATCACGGAATGACCCGGCAGGAACGGAGCAAGATGTTCGGCCACACCGATCGGCCCCACACCCGGTCCGCCCCCTCCGTGAGGGATACAGAAGGTCTTGTGAAGATTGAGATGACAGACATCGGCTCCAATGCCTCCGGGACTGCAAAGGCCGACCTGGGCATTCATGTTGGCTCCATCCATGTAGACCTGACCTCCGGCCTCATGGATCATCGCGCAAATCTCCTTGATCTGGGACTCGAAGACACCATGCGTCGAAGGATAGGTGACCATGAGAGCCGAGAGACGGTCACGATGGAGGTCGATCTTAACCTTCAGATCGGCCACATCGACATTCCCGTCCGCATCGCAGGCAACACCAACGATCTCCATGCCGGCCATTGCGGCGCTGGCAGGGTTTGTCCCGTGGGCGGAAACAGGGATGAGGCAGACGGTTCGGTTCAGATCACCACGGGAACGGTGGTAGGCACGAATGACGAGCAAGCCGGCGTATTCACCCTGGGA
>CAIPWR010000102.1 GCA_903868795.1 uncultured Spartobacteria bacterium
AGGACAATATCAGAGAGTACTCCCCGATGCTGGGTGGACCCACCAGAGACTCGGTAAAACTTCTGGATCGTGAGCTTGAGCGATCCGGCCTTGGAACCCTCGTCATGAAAAAGCGGCATAAACTTACCAACATCCAGAAGCGTCTGGACGGTTCCCTTGCCGAAGCTGCGTTGATCTCCAACGATGACAGCCCTGCCATAGTCCTGGAGGGCCGCGGCAAAGATCTCACTGGCAGAAGCGCTGAGTCGATTAGCAAGGACAATGACAGGACCCGTGTAAAAGGGTTGCCCCTCCTCATCTTTAGCCACGGTGACTTTACCGTTCGCATCTTTCGCCTGCACGACCGGTCCGCTACCGACAAAGAGACCCGTGAGGTTGATCGCCTCTTCCAGGGATCCACCACCATCGCGCCTGAGATCAATAACCAGGCCCTCGATTCCTTCCTTCTTCATGCGCTCGATGATTCGGCGGACATCCTTGGTGGTGCTCTTGGCATCCCCCTCCCCGTGCTTGTCCATCTCCGCGTAGAACGAGGGAACGGTGAGCCATCCAATCTTGACCTGCTTTCCCTCCGGGTTGACGGAATCGATCACCTCTCCCTTGGCCTCCGACTCCTTGAGTTTCACCTCCTCGCGGGTGATTTCTATGACTTTACGCTTGGAAGGATCGGTTGCATTGGCAGGAATCACCTGCAGGCGAACCTGACTTCCCTTGGATCCGCGAATCTTCTCGACGACCTTGTCGAGTTTCATGTCGACCACATCTTCAAATGGCTGGTTGCCCTGAGCGACAGCCGCAATCTTATCGTTTGCTTTCAGTCGTCCATCCTTGTCGGCAGGCCCTCCGGGCACGACCTCCACGATTTTCGCATAGCCATCGTCAGTTCGCAGCACAGCACCGATTCCCACGAGAGAGAGCCTCATCTGGATGTTGAAATTCTCCATGTCCGAGGGACTCATGTATTCGGAATGAGGATCATAACTCTGAGAAAGCGCCACCAAGAAGGTCTTGATCACGTCCTCATCACTCTGTTCGTTGACACTCTTGAGGAATTGATCATACCGCTTTGTAACAACCTTGGCCGGGGGATTCAGGGGGTGCTCAATGAGATTCTCCCCTAGCAGTTCCGCCTCGATTCTGTCGGCCCAGAGATGGTCCGCCTGCTGAAGGTCGGCTGGCCAGGGTGCTTTCTTGCGGTCTATCTCGACATTGTTCGTGCTTGAAAAATCATGGGGCGACGCCGCCAATTCCCGGTTCTTCGCTACACGGTCGTTCACCCGCTGGCGGAATCGTGTGAAGATCTCACGGGGCGCGGTCAGGTCACCATGGAGAATATCCGAGGCCAGGGTCGGGGAAAATCGCTGAGTAAACTCGTCAATATCTCCTTTGGTGAAATAGAGATGCGTGTAATCGAGCATGTTGAAATAGTTCCGCAAAACGCGCTCGGACATCGTCTCGGGTGGCTCCGACTCAAGCCTTGGGGGATTTTTTTCCGAGAGTGAGAGAGGATGGAGATAATGCCCTTGTTCAAGCATCCGGGCGACGGTTACTGCAACTGGCGCCATGTCTGTGGAGGCGGTCTCATTGGTCGGTGACGCATCACCCCGTGAAACTAAAAACAGAAGGATCAGCAGTACTGATGACAACATCTTCGTGTGGAAAATCATTGAATAGAACCGTTGCAGAGAGTGGAAGGAAAAGCAAACATCATGAAATGGATATAGAACAGACACACCAAGGGTTGAAAATGTTCACTGGGGGAGCACTTGAGACCAACTCCTATCTTCTAGCCTGCCCTGAAGGGAACATCCTGATCGACGCTCCCGAAGGTGCGGCCGAGGCATTCAGGGACATTCCCATCGCCATGCTTTTGCTGACCCACGGACACTATGACCATGTCTGGGATGCCGCCGCCGTGGCTCGTCATCATGGGTGCCCCGTCGCAATGCATCCGATCACTGAGACGATGCTTGCTGATAGGAACCTCCTGAAACGATTTGGGATCAATCTTGAGGTGGAGCCTGTGAAAGCCGATCTATATCTCCTCGAGGGTCCTGCTCAAAAATTGCTCGGGCATTCCTTCGACATTTTCGAGGTGCCCGGTCACTGCCCGGGAAGTCTCTGCATTCAGGATACCTCATCGAATCTGCTCTTTGGCGGAGACGTGCTCTTTGCCGGCGGGGTCGGACGTTGGGATCTGCCGGGAGGTGACTGCGAACTCCTCCTCTCCGGTATCTCTAAAAAACTGCTTCCCCTCCCTGGTCAGACCATCGTCCTTCCAGGGCACGGTCCTTCAACGACGATCGACGAGGAAAAAACAAATAACCCTTACCTGCAGGGGAACTGATAAGCACAGTGTCGTGCTTGCGGGAATTGCTCACTAACTCGATCTCAGCTCGACAGAGGGATTCCCATTGCAGTAGTGAAATGGGATGCCCTCCTTTGCTTACGTAGCCCTTGACGCCCAAGGACAACAAGTCAGTGATTACATCGATGCCGCCAACCAATCTGAGGCGGTCAACACCCTGAGAGGACAAGGGCTCTTTCCGACAAGCGTCAAAGAGCAGGCCAGGACTACCAAGACCAAGGCAGGAAAGGGTGCAAAAACAGCCAAGAGTGCCTCTGCCAAGGGTAAGAGCATCACGATCCCCTTCCTCGAAAAGAAGACGATCAAGAGTGCAACCCTCATGGTGTTCACCAGACAGCTCGCCACTCTCATCGATGCAGGTCTCCCCCTGCTTCGCGGGCTTACCGTTCTAGGAAAACAAGAACCGGATCCCGTCCTTAAGAAAACAATCACCCAGCTTGCCGAGGCAGTACAAGGTGGAGGAACTTTCAGCGACGGCCTTAGCTCGCATCCCAAGATCTTCAATAAACTTTACGTGAACATGGTGAAGGCAGGCGAACTCGGTGGTGTGCTCGAGGTTGTTCTAAACCGACTTGCGGAGTTCCAAGAGAAGGCCCAGAAGGTGAAGGGCAAGGTAAAATCAGCCATGATGTATCCGGCCATCGTCATGGTGATTGCCGTGATCATCATGGGTTTCCTGCTGGTGTTCATCGTGCCTAAGTTCGAGCAGATTTTCGCCGACATGCTCGGTGGAAAGCCCCTCCCGCTGCTTACGCAAATTGTCATCAGCTCCAGCAGATTCGTTCAGCATCAGTTCATCCTGATCGGCGTGGCGGTCGGCGCCCTCGTCTTTGGTCTGAAGTTCATGGCCGCGTCTCCCAAAGGAGCCATTGCCTTGGATCACTTCATGCTCAAGGCCCCACTCTTCGGTGACTTGACCCGCAAAAACGGCATCTCCCGGTTCACAAGAACTCTCGGAACCTTGGTAACAAGCGGCGTCCCGATCCTCCAAGCCTTGAATATTACCAAGGAGACGGCTGGCAACGCGATTATTTCCAACGCCATTTCCAAGATCCATGACGCGGTGAAGGAGGGCGAATCCATCGTCCGCCCGATGGAAGCAAGCGGTGTCTTTCCGGCAATGGTCATCAGCATGGTGGACGTCGGCGAGGAAACAGGTCAGCTCCCCGAGATGCTTCTCAAGGTGGCCGACCTCTACGACGACGAGGTCGATAGTGCTGTTGCCGGACTCACCTCGCTGATGGAACCGATCATGATCGTCTTCCTAGCCGTCGTTGTGGGATCGATCGTCATCGCGCTCTTCCTGCCGCTCATCAGCATCATCAGCGGGATGCAGCAATAAGACCCACCATGACACTCCGTAAAAATCATCGCGCTGAATCAGCATTTACCCTCGTCGAACTCCTCATTGTCATCGCGATCATCGCGATCCTTGCTTCGCTTGTCTTGGCAGCGGCCAACGGGGTTCAGAAGAAAGGGGCACGCTCTCGCACCGAGGGGGAAATCGCGGCCATTGTAGCCGCGATGGAAAGTTTCAAGGCTGATAACGGCGACTATCCAACCAACAGTCTCACCAACTCATCGGCATGTCTTGTAACCAGTCTCATGCCGACCAATGGAGGGAAGGTCTACTACGAATTCAAAACCAAGTGGCTTGATGCCAACACCAACTATCTGGACCCATTCGGTAATTCCTACAATTACATCTACACGAATGGAGCCCCCAATAACGGCACGAATAACTACGATCTCTGGTCAACGGCAGGTAATACCAGTGACCCCAATCCAACACACTGGATTAAAAATTGGTAAAGATTTCGGCACTCTCAGGATTCCATCCTCTCTGATCAACCGATCGTCCTGAGGTTTCCCCATCCTTCAATCACAATTTGAGACCAGCTCTCGAGCTGATCGTTGCGCTCGGCAAGTTCCTCGCGGCTGAGAAATCCAAGCTCTGCAATCGCCTCTTCATTGGCAGTTACCGCAGGTTCGGCAAGATGGCACTGATGGACGATTCCCAGATGAACGGCTCCGACAGGGTTTGAATCATCATTGAGAAGTGCCAGGGGACGTTCGATGAAGGGGCTGCCGATAGAAAGCTCCTCCTGGAGCTCACGCATGAGAGCCCGCTGATAAGCAGCCGTGTCGAACGCATCGCCCAGACCATCGCCGTCATTGATATGACCGCCGATACCCACGGAACCTTTTTTGAGCAAACGGGTTTCTCCAGACCCGCTGCCGCGACGGTAGTGAAGGATCTTCTCACCGGCAGTCACGACAACGTAGGGGATCAACTGCTTGAGCGACGGATCCTCCTCAGCCTCGGCCCGGGGAACGAAGAAATGATTGCCCGGTTGCAGAAAGACTGGGAGGTAGCGACTGATCTCGGGGTTGAGACCGTGAAAGGAGCCGAGTTCATCGAATAGGGAACGGCGAATAACGAGGACTTGTTCGGTGGAAGACATAATTAAAGTTGATAGACTGAAGGGTGATGAGGGTTAGGCAAGCGCCAAACATCACCCTGCCAAATAGGGGCCCAACTTTTCCCTGAGCGTGTTACGGGCACGGAAAAGGAGGCTTTTCACAGCAGGAAGACTCAGGGAGAGCACGTTAGCAATCTCTTCATATGGCAACTCTTCGTAGCGTCTCAGAATCACCGCAAGACGCTCCTTCTCAGGTAGTGAGGCCAGGGCTTCCTCAATGACACGATGCAGTTCCTTACCGAGAAGCTGTTGATCCGGACCGGGAGTTCCATCGGGATGGTCAGGCCGCTCATCCTCCGCCTCTCGGGACTGAGGAATCAACCGCGCGCGTCCCCTTCTGCGGGATTCGTTAAAAACCAAGCGCTTGGCGATTGTCAGGAGCCACGTCGTCAACTTGGCCTCCGGACGCCAGCGTGGGGCTGATTTCCAGACATTAAGAAAGACCTGCTGGGCTAGATCCTCGGCTTCAGCGGATCCGATCATTCGGGTAATTGTGGCTATCACGAGACTCTGATGGCGCTCCACAAGATGACGGAATGCCACGGTATCTCCCGAAGCAATACGCACCATCAGCTCCTCGTCAGTCTCGGAGCACTCATGAGGCTCATGGGCCACATCTGACATTTGGGACTCTGGGGGAATCTCCATCACTTCTGTGAGAGTGTCATCCACTCCCTTTCTAATCAACCTTCGCCTAGCACCTCTTCACTGCAATTCTTCCAATGGGATCTCCCTTGGCGCGGAAAATTGTCTCAAATTCCGTGACAGGCCGATGAAGATCATCATCCCAAGTGGTCTCAAGCCACCCCCCATGCAGGAGAAGCTGTTGCTTCATCGAGGCAAAGTAACCGAGATGATCGGTCTGAAGGCGAAGAACACCGTCAGGCTTTAATTTGGTCACGGCTACTTCGAGGAAGGAAACATTAACCAGTCTCCGGAACCAATGACGTCGCTTGGGCCAAGGATCAGGAAAGGAGACATGGAGCGTATCAAGAAATCCGTCAGGAATAAGTTCATCGAGCGATTCTTTCCCCCACCCTCGCCAGAGAGCTGCATTAGGAATTCCCAGGCGCTCGATCTTCCTATTGCCACGTTTTACCCGATCGGAAATACCTTCAATCCCTACGAAAAAAACCGCCGGGTTGAGGCTTGCGCTTTCGCTCAGGAATTTACCTTTGGAAGCACCGAAATCACATTCGACCTTGGAAAAAGGTCGGGACTTCAGAATCAGCTCCTCTCTCGCCGCCTTAAGATCCTGATTGGGCGTCATCCGACCGGGCGTCGGAACCATTTCGAGATCTACCTTCCTGACCACAAAATCAAGCGGCGTCTTTTTCCTGCCGGCGTCGGATCAGGGGTGACTTCCGCCCTTCGACCACGGCACGGTTGAGAGTCACCCCGGCAAGATCCACGCGATCAGGCGCATCGTACATGACGTCGAGCATGATTTTTTCAAGAAGCGAGCGGAGGGCGCGGGCGCCTGTCCCTTTCTTGAGGGCCAACTCGGCAAGGGCCACGAGGGCATCCTTGGTGACCGTGAGGGAAATATCATCCATGGCAAGCAACTTGGTAAATTGCTTGATCAGGGCATTGCGCGGCTCGGTAAGGATGCGAACAAGTTCCTCTTCATTGAGCTGTTGAAGAGTCGTTAAGACAGGAAGCCTCCCAATGAACTCGGGGATCATCCCAAACGAAAGAAGATCCTCGGGTTCAACGGACTCCAGAATCTTCAGTTCATCCATGGTCCCTTCGGTTTCCGGTGATTTGGCATGGAAGCCGAGGGTCTTCCCTGCGGTGCGTCTCTGGATGATCTTATCCAGTCCCACGAAGGCCCCGCCACAGATGAAGAGGATATTCTGCGTATTGAGCTGGATGTATTCCTGGTGCGGATGCTTGCGTCCCCCTTGGGGAGGCACATTACACGTGGTGGCTTCCAGAATCTTCAGTAGCGCCTGCTGGACACCCTCTCCGGAGACATCGCGCGTGATGGAAACGTTATCTGTCTTGCGACCAATCTTGTCGATCTCATCGATATAGACGATGCCGATCTCTGCCTTCTTGACGTCGTAATCGGCATTCTGAAGGAGGCGCAGAACGATATTCTCAACATCCTCCCCAACATAGCCGGCCTCGGTGAGCGTCGTTGCATCGGCGATGCAGAAGGGAACATCCAGAATGCGTGCCAGCGTGCGTGCGAGAAGGGTTTTACCGGAACCGGTCGGACCGATGAGAAGAACATTGCTTTTCTCAATCTCCACATCGGCAAGTCCCTCGGAGAGGAGTCCGGATGAGAACCCTTCGCGTTCCAGAGCAATGCGCTTGTAGTGATTATGCACAGCGACGGAAAGAGTCCGCTTGGCAAGATCCTGGCCAATGACATGAGCATCCAACTCCCTACGGATCTCGGAGGGTTTAGGAACCCTCAGTTCATGCGCCCCATGATCACCACCTACCTCGATTGTCTCTTTGTCGAGGATCCCCTTGCAGACCGTAATGCAGCTGTCGCAGATGTAGACACCGGGTCCGGCAATGAGTTTGCGGACCTCGGCGTGACTCTTTCCACAGAAAGAGCACATCGTGAGATTGCTGGTTCGAGCCATGAGCCCAGGAGATTGAAACTTGGGACAAAGGTTACTCGACGGAATCCTTGGCCTTCTCAGGAGGATTTTTGAGTTCCTTACGGTACTTCACCACCTCATCAACGATGCCATAATCCTTAGCCTCTTCGGCGGTCATGTAATAATCACGATCCGCATCCTTACGGACCTGCTCCTCAGTCTTGCCGGTGTTCTCGGCAATGATACGGGCCAAGCGGCGGTTCAACTTGTACATGAACTCAACACTACGCTCCACATCGCTAGCAGTACCTTGGGCACCGCCGGAGACCTGATGGATCATGATGTCCGAATTAGGGAGAGCAAACCTTTTTCCTTTGGTTCCGGAGCAAAGAAGGAAGGCCCCCATGCTGGCAGCCATACCCATGCAGTAGGTATTCACATCGCAAGTGACAAACTGCATTGTGTCATAAATAGCGAGTCCCGCGGTGACAGAGCCGCCAGGGGAGTTGATGTAGATATGGATGTCTTTTTTTGCATCCTCCATCTGAAGGAAGAGCAGCTGGGCGATTACTAGGTTGGAGACATAGTCATCAATGCCAGTACCAATGAAAATGATCCTGTCTTTAAGAAGACGGGAGTAGATGTCGTAGCTCCGCTCGCCACGTCCTGTCTGCTCGACCACCATCGGGACGAGCATTGAGGATTGAGGATGGAAATTGGACATATTAGTGGTCATGCCCGCAACCGGGGCCATGGACATGGGGTTCTTCATCATGAGAGTGGGTGGTTTCTGGAGTGGCAGCGATTGGCTTGGGATCTTCTCCGTTCACCCTAGCATGGGAAACGACCACATCAAGGGCCTTACCCAAAGCAATCTCTTCCTCAATCCCGGCGATAGCATGATGCTTCTGAAGTTCCTTGAGAAGCTTCTGTGGGGTCATCTGATAACGCTCGGCCATGTTGGTGATACGCCAGGCAAGTTCCTCTCGGGAAACCCGGATATTCTCCTTGGTAACAATTTCTCCAAGAATGAAGTTCAACTTCACCTTGTCGCCTGCACTCTGACGGGCAGCCCCCAGAAGCTCTTCCTGATGGGAACGAAGTTCCTCCTCGCTCACGCCGCGGGATTGGTTCTCCTGAATGATCTCCTTGAGAATTGCGGTGCTCTCCTGTTGAACCATTGAGGAAGGAGCATCGATGGAAACCATGGCGAGCAGTTGTTTCACGGCCTCGCCGCGGACAGCACTCGCGAAGTTCTGGGTCGCATTGACCGTCAGACGCTCGCGCACCTGCTCCCGAATCTGTTCGAGCGTGCTGCCCGGACTAAGCTTTGCAGCAAAAGCATCATCCAAAGGAGGCAGCTCGCGCTCCTTGATTTCGTGGAGTGTGACTTGATAGGTGACCTTGTAGCCACGGAGCTTTTCCTCACCGAATTCCGTCGGGAAGCTGACCGTGCAATCACGCGTCTCACCGGTCTTCATGCCCACCATGGCGGCGGCAAGGCCCGGGATGGGACGATCCTCCTCAAGCTTGATCCAGAAGTTCTTGCGCCCCAGATAGGTCGGCTGGAGATCGGGGTAGGTTTCGGATAGCGTCTTTCCCTCAATGGAGCCCGCGTAGTCGAGAACCGCAAAATCGCCCATGGCCAGATCGCGTCCCTCGGCGGTCTTGAACTCGGCGAGATCGCCGCGTAACCCATCCAGGAACTGCTCGACCTGTGCCTCGTCGACGACGGGTTTCTCGGCGGTGATCTCCAATCCCTTGTACTCGGGGAGATTCATAGAAGGACGGATCACTACCGTGGCGGTGAAGCGGAGGGAGCGGTCCGCTTCGAGCTTGATATCGCGGACATTCGGGCTCTGGACAGGGGAGAGTTTCTGTTCATTGAGCGCCTCGCGCACAGCGGCGTCGAGCAGCTTGCGGGTCACTTCCTGCTCGATGTCAGGCCCATACTTTTTTTCGACAATGGCGAGAGGGGCTTTGCCCTTGCGGAAGCCGGGAAGGTTTACCAGACGGCGGTATTCGTTACCGACCTCCTTCCACTCCGACTGGAAGCGCTCGGGCGGAAGTTCAATGTGTAGGTCGACGATGCAGGTCTCTTTCTGTTCAGTGGTGACTTTCATGATGAGCCGAGTAGCAAAGCAGGGAGTCCCTCAACGGACAATCTCCAAAGGTGATTTTTTGGGTTACCAATAGAATCTCAGGGCAATTATTCGTCCTTTTAGCCCTGCTTTCATCATTCATAATTCATTCTTCATCCTTTTTTCCCTAATGCGCTCCATCCGTCTCTTTCTCTACGGGGTTCCGGCCGCACTGATCCTCTTGCTGATCACGGCGTTTGTGAACGCATCCTTCCTCTCCCTCGCGAAAAAGAACGAAATGTCGATCGGCACCATCGGTGAGCCCTCGACCTTGAACCCGATCCAGCAGGCTGACTCCGCCTCGGGTCAGGTCGCCGGATTCATGTTCAATGGTCTTCTTAAGTATAATCAGAATCTCGAGGTGGTAGGCGATCTAGCCGCAACTTGGGATCTCTCACAGGAGACGACCTTTCACTTTGCCAATGCTTCGGATGCCAACAATGCAAAGTCTGTTCTTGAGTCGCTCCTTCCTAATTATCCTTCGTGGCCCATCACTGGAATAAAGACTGTAACCAACGACCTGCTCATCACACTCAGCGAACCCGGACTTGTTGATTCTCAAGAAATATCTACCCATATTTATTACAGCGGCTGCAATCCCCTCCCCTTCCCAGCGCTTGAGAAAGGAGACAAAGAACGCCCCTTCAAGGCCGAACCGATCATCCGATTCACTCTACGCAAGGATGTCAGGTGGCATGACGGCGCTCCCTTCACCTCGGCGGATGTCGCTTTCACCTACCACGCGATCATGGACGAGCGGGTCGCCTCCCCCAGCAGTTCGGACTTCGAATTGGTCTCCTCGCTTGAGACACACGATCCCTACTCCGTCGTTGTCCGCTACAAGAAACCCTTCTCCCCCGCCCTATTGAGCTGGATGCAGAGCATCCTGCCGGCGCATCTGCTTGAGAAGGTGGAACCGGCCAAATGGGCAGAGATCTACAACCGCCATCCTGTTGGAACAGGTCCCTTCAAATTCGGAAATTGGAAAACCAACGAGTACATCCGTCTCGTTAAAAACTCCGACTACTTCCGAGGATCACCATGGCTTGACTCCGTCGTCTTCCGTGTCCTCCCCGACCCGCTCACCCTTCAACTCGCCTTTCAGACCAAGCAGGTCGACTTCTGGGCTGTCGATCCCTGGGCCGTACAGGGCGTGGAGAATGACAAGCGCTTCGACCTCTTCAGCTCGGCAGGCAACATGTACAACTACATCGGGTGGAATCTCGAAAGGCCGATGTTTCAGGATCTGCGAGTTCGGAAAGCTCTCGCTGAGGCAGTGAATATCCCCCAGATGATCAAGTACATCCTTTATGGACGGGGTGTGCAATCGACCGGCATCTTCACTCCGAAAATGTGGTTCTTCGACCCGAAGGTCGAACCTCTTCCCTACAATCCCAAGGCCGCGGCTACACTCCTTGATGAGGCCGGCTGGAAGATTGGCCCAGATGGTATCCGCATGAAGGATGGGAAGCGACTCTCCTTCACTCTGTTGGCTAATAACGGCAACGATGTCCGGCGCGATATTGCAACACTTGTTCAGGATGACCTCAGAAAAATCGGCGTCGAGGTGAAGGTCGAGATCTACGAGTGGTCGGTCCTGCTCAAACGCTTTGTGAACAAGGGAGAGTTTGATGCCATCGTCCTCGGCTGGGGACTTGGGAATGACTACGATCAATATGCGATCTGGCATTCGAGCAAGACCCATCCTGAGGAGCTGAACTTCGTCCACTACAAGAACCCGGAGGTCGACCATCTCCTGACCGACCTTCGTCAGGAGTACAGTCGTCCTGAGATTCTAAAACTGACTGCCAAACTCCAGCAGACGATCTATGCCGATCAACCCTACATCTTCCTTTTTGTACCGGAAGGCACCTCCGTTATGTGGAAGAATAGCTACCGCATCCGCCGTCCGGGCTCCAAACCGGGGGAATGGATTGATTCACCTGTCACCATGACCAAGGCGGGTTGGAACTACGACATGGAGTGGTTTTATCGACCGGAGTATCCGCCCGGCGGAAAAAGATGAAGGTTGAGGTATGAATTATGAAAATCCGAAACAATCACCTCGTTACAGTCAGCCACTTCATCATTCATCATTCATAATTTTTCCTTTCTGTCCGTGATTTCTTTCATTATCCGCCGTCTCGCACTTAGCGTGGTGTTGCTCTTCATCATCAGCATCATCAGCTTCTTCATCGTCACGCTGACTCCAGGAAGCCCCTACCCATGGGGTGAACTCAACCCAAAGATCTCTGCGGAAGTGAAGGCCAACTTCCGGAAGAAGTTCCACCTCGACCGCCCTTTGCACGAGCAGTACGCCTTCATCATGCGGGATCTCTTCACGGGAAGTCTCCGAAGCATCAAGGACGACCGCCCCGTCATATCTCGGATCCTGGAGCGACTGCCTGCAACAGTGGCCTTGAATCTCACCTCCATCGTGATCTCACTCGCCTTCGGAACGTTGCTTGGCGTTACAGCCGCACGGTACAGCGGGCATTGGCAGGATGCCGTGGGCTCCTTCATCGCCTTCCTCTTTATAGCCCTACCGGGTTTCTGGATCACTTATGTGGTAGTGATCGCCTTGGTAAAGGGATTCGGGGTCCCAATCCTTGGCACCCACAGTTACGGCATTGATTTTCCCAATGCCCTTGCCTCTGGACTGGACACACTCTGGCACCTCCTCCTTCCAGCCACAATACTGGCTCTCGGAGGGATCGCCTCGCAGTCGCGCTATTTGCGGGCCACGATGATCGAATCGCTCCGTGAGGATTATATCCGCACAGCCCGCTCCAAGGGCTTGTCCGAGGATTTCATCCTCTACAAGCACGCCCTTCGCAATTCGATCCGGCCGATCATCGCTGGGATCGGAATGGTCCTGCCGGCCCTGATTGGCGGAGCTGTCGTCATCGAGACCATCTTTGCCTATCCCGGCATGGGACGACTCGGTTACGAGGCCGTGCTGGAACGCGACTACCCCATGCTGGTCGCTCTGAACTTCGTCGTGGCGGCTTTGGTGCTCCTGGGAAATCTCATCTCGGATCTTCTCTCAGCGGCGGTCGATCCTAGAGTCCGACTGGAATAGAATCATGCAAAGCACCCCGATACTTAAAACGGAAACCCCGACATCACGGGTACTTAGGCGCTTTTGGGCAAATCCGGCAGCGATTCCCTCTGTGGTGATCATCATCTTTTTCGCCCTCATTGCGGGAGGAACCTTTCTTCTATCCGCAACAGGACATGACTGGCCTTGCAATCCCAATCAGACGAACCTCGAACTGAAGCTCCTTCCTCCCTCACCCGAGCATTGGATGGGAACGGACAATCTTGGTCGCGATGTCTTCTCACGGATGCTCCACGGGGCTTCGATCTCCCTCACGGTCGGACTGGTAGCCGTGGTGGTTTCTCTCGGGATCGGAATCACGGTGGGAGCCATTGCTGGTTACTTCGGAGGCATCACCGATCAGATCCTGATGCGTTCGGTCGATGCCCTCCTCTGCTTCCCGACCTTCTTCCTGATCCTCACCGTGGTCGCCCTGCTCGGTCCCAGCCTGCTGAATATTGTCGTTGTGATCGGCCTGGTAAGCTGGACCGGAACAGCCCGCCTTGTCCGGAGTGAATTTCTGACGCTCAGGGAAACGGAATATGTGAAGAGTGCCCGAGTCCTAGGTCAGAGGGCGTGGCACATCATCACCCGTCACATCCTGCCGAATGCCGCCGCTCCGATTCTCGTCACTGCCGTCTTGGGAATCCCCGATGCGATTCTTCAGGAGGCAGGCCTCAGCTTCCTAGGCTTTGGTGTCCAGCCACCTCAGGCGACCTGGGGAAACATCATCGCCGACGGCAAAACTTATCTCCTCGACGCCTGGTGGCTGAACCTCTTCCCAGGACTCGCCATCCTGATCGCCTCACTGTCATTCTATCTTGCGGGAGATGCGCTCCGAGAGGCGGCAGAATCCAGAGGCTAAAAGCAGCTCAAAGAAAAAGGAAAAATGAAGAATGAAAAAGTAGAGACTGCACCCGAGTTATCTCAGAGAACAAAGGAGTTTTCTCTGAGGATCATCAGAATGGTCTCTTCATTGCCCTCGAGTTCCGCAGCGCGAGTCATGGGAAACCAGATCCTTCGCTCGGGAACATCTGTCGGCGCAAATTACAGAGAGGCAAATCGGGCCCGTTCGAAGGCAGAATTTATCGCTAAAATTGGTGATTGCCTGAAAGAGATTGATGAAACCTGCTACTGGCTTGAACTGCTGTGAGAATCAGGAGTGCGACGAACCACTTGCCATCCTCACAACCATTTCAAAGAAAATAAAGGCGTCGGCCTTTCATAATTCATCATTCATCCCTCATAATTTTCGAACCGCATGCTAAAGATTAAGGACCTACAAATCGGATTCTCCACCCCGAATGGAGTGATTCCAGCCGTCAAAGGAATCTCCTTGGAAATCGGCCGTGGAGAGACTCTTGCGATAGTCGGTGAGAGCGGTAGCGGCAAGAGTGTGACAGCTCTCGCGATCACAAGACTTCTCCCCTCTCCCCCAGCAATCTATCAAGGTGGCAATGTCATGTTTGAGGGGCAAGATTTGCTCAAGGCCTCCGATACCGAACTGCGCAAGGTGCGTGGGGGTAAGATTGCCTATATCTTCCAAGAGCCCTCCACCTCGCTGAATCCCGTCTATTCGATCCGTAGCCAGATGGCCGAGATGATCCAGCTCCATCGTCCCGACGTAACGGATATCAATGCGGAGATCATCAGATGGCTTGATGCCGTGGGGATCGTTGATCCAGCAACGCGACTGAACGACTATCCCCATCAATTGAGTGGAGGCATGCAGCAGCGCGTGATGATCGCCATGGCTCTTTCTGCACGTCCCGATCTCTTGATCGCTGATGAACCGACCACCGCTCTAGACGTGACCATCCAGAAGCAGATCCTCGACAAGCTCCGAGAACTACAACGGGATCTCGGCATGGCCGTGATGCTGATTACCCACAACTTCGCCATCATCCGCGGCCTGGCCCGTCATGTCGCTGTCATGTACCGCGGAGAGATCGTCGAGTATGGCGAGACCGAACAGGTGCTCCGGAATCCGCAGCACCCCTATACCAAGGCCTTGATCGCCTGCATCCCACGACTCGGCGAGCACCGCCGTCGCCTTCCAACCATCGAGATCCCCCAGCCCTAGAACTATACAGCAATATTGCTTTGAAGCAGTTTTTATGGCTTATTGTGTTGATTAACAGATGAAAACTACCATCGACCTACCTCCTCAGATTCTCCAAAGGGCTAAGATTCTCGCCACCCGCAAGAGATCAACTCTCAAGGATCTAGTCATTGCAGGACTGGACCATATGCTTAGTCTGGAAACAGAACACACTGGAAGCGAAGCCGCGCTGATAAGGCTGAGGAAGGGGTTCCACTTGGGAAACCAACCATTAAGCAGGGAAAAAGCGCATGCACGCCGCTAGATTCCTCGATACGAATGTCCTCCTCTACGCCTTCGATCTGGATGCCCCCGCGAAACGGGAAAAGGCGTTGAGGATTGTCGAGGAGGGATGGATCTCTCCAGGAAGCACATCGATCAGCGTACAAGTCCTGCAAGAACTGCATGTCAACCTCGAGAGAAAGGGCATTTCAAAAAAGGAGATCCGCGCGGTCATCAGCGACTACTCCCGTTGGCCAGTAGTGGAATCCACTCTCACTCTTCTTCATGCAGGGATGGCAGAGCAATCACGTTGGAAGCTCTCCTTCTGGGACTCAATGATTCTCGCGGCGGCACGCTCCTCGGGAGCTTCCGAATTGATCACGGAGGATCTGAATCATCTTCAAGATTACGACGGTCTCCGGGTTGTAAACCCATTTCTTTAAGAGAACACCCAAGATGATTCCTCGATACAACGATCTTGCCGCCAACGAGCGGACCTATTTGGCCTGGATGAGGACAGCTCTGGCGCTGATTGCCTTTGGATTCCTACTGGAGCGCTTTGACCTTCTTGTTAGGTACTTTGCTAAAAGTATGCACGATGGATCAATTCCTCCGGGCTCCCCGCTCGGTCGCGAAGCAGGAATTATTCTCGCGGCACTTGGGCTGCTGATCATGCTCCTCTCTACGGGACGCTTCTTCATCACCACCCGTAGGCTGAAGAGTGAGGTGCAGGAAACCTACGACATCCGAAGCGTCCTTGTGACAGGCGGAATCTTCGTCATCCTCGCAATCTTCGTCCTACTCTACATCAGCAAGTTCCTTAATCTGTCTTAAGACGAGAGCTAGGAAGCCCCATCCTTTCCAAGAGTTGGATTTTATGAATATGATCGTGGTATGTATAAGCTCGTTTTAATTCGTCACGGCGAAAGCACCTGGAACCAAGAAAACCGTTTCACCGGTTGGACCGATGTCGATCTCAATGCAAAGGGCCTCGGTGAGGCCAAAGCGGCTGGTCAGCTTCTTAAGAAAGAGGGCTATTCCTTTGACCGCTCCTTTGTCTCCGTCCTCAAGCGTGCCCTGCGTACCAACTGGATGATCTTGGATGAACTTGATGAACTCTGGATCCCCATCGAGCGCTCATGGCGCCTGAATGAGCGTCACTACGGCTCCCTGCAGGGACTGAACAAGGCTGAAACCGCCACAAAGTTCGGAGACGATCAGGTGCTCATCTGGCGCCGCAGTTACGATGTGCCCCCGCCCGCCCTAGAGAAAAGCGACGACCGCTTTCCCGGACATGATCCCCGTTACAAGGATGTGCCCGAGGCCGAACTTCCTCAAACCGAGTGCCTGAAGGACACGGTGGACCGCGTTCTACCCTACTGGCACAGCGAGATCGCCCCTGCGGTGAAGCGCGGAGAGAAGGTTCTCGTGACCGCTCACGGGAATACCCTTCGCGCGCTCGTGAAGTACTTCGACAACCTGAGCGAGGAGGAAGTGCTGGCACTGAATATTCCCACCGGTATCCCCCTCGTCTATGAGTTGGATGACAACCTAAAACCGATCCGACACTACTATCTCGGCGACCAGGAAGCTATTGCCGCCGCTGCGGCAGCCGTAGCCTCACAAGGCAAGGCTCAGAAATAACAGTTCATGTCTCTCGTCCACGCTCGGGGCCATCAGGTCGCTCGGATCGCTGATCTCTCCGGAGATGCACCGCTCTCCACACTCAAAAGCCGCAGCGAAGTCCCCGCAGGGGACACATGGGATCTGACCCCCATTTTTGCCGATGATTCGGCCTGGGAATCCGAATTCTCCGATCTCGCATCACGCTATGAGGGGATCCATGCATTCAAAGGTACCTTGGGAAAAAGTGCCGCGGATCTTGCCGCCGTACTGATCTTTGAAAGCTCACTCGACCGCTCCACCGAACGTCTTGCCCAATATGCCGGCCTGCGCCTCTCCGAGGACAGCTCGAATGCTGATGCCCTGGACCGCGACGGACGCCTCTCCTCACTCTGCGCCAAGATCAGCGAGGCCTGCTCCTGGGTGGCCCCGGAGATCCAAGAGATCTCCGACGCAACCTTTGAGACGTTCCTTGACGATCCGCAGCTTGCGGATTGGAAGACCTCCCTGCAACGACTTCGCCGTCTTAAGCCGCATATCCTGAGCAACAAGGAGGAGCGCCTGATCTCCCTCTCGATGCCGGCGATCGGAGGACATCACGAGACTTTCTCCCAACTGACGAATGTCGACATGACCTTCGGCACGGTGCGCAACGATCGGGGACAAGAAGTCGAGCTGACCCAGAGCAGCTTCTCCTCCCTGTTGCAGCGTCCTGACCGTTCCGTCCGCAAGGAGGCGTTTGACAAGTTCTACACCGAGTTCACGGCCCATCGCTACACGCTCGCCAGTTCACTCGCGAACTCGATCAAGGCGGATGTCTTCCTTGCAAAGGCACGTCATTATCCTTCGGCCCGCGAAGCCTCGCTCTTCCCCGATAATGTCCCTGTGGCCGTCTACGACAGCCTGATCGAGGCAGTCCGATCTCGACTACCCGTGCTTCATAAGTATTACGCGCTCCGCCAACGGGTCTTTAATCTCCCTGACCTGCATGTCTATGACACTTACGCCCCATTGGTTGCGGCGGTGCAGAGCGATGTCCCCTTTGACGAAGCAATCGAGAAGGTCCTCCAATCCCTCCACCCCCTCGGAGCCGAATACACCGAGACGCTTGGGCGCGGACTTCGCGAAGAGCGCTGGTGCGACCGCTACGAGAACAAGGGGAAGCGGAGCGGTGCTTTCTCCTACGGAACCTATCAGGCTCCTCCCTACATCCTGATGAACTACAAGCAGGATGTCTTCTCCGACATCTACACGCTGGCTCATGAGGCGGGTCACTCGATGCACACTTGGTACTCGAGATCGACCCAGAGCTTCCAGAATTACCACTACCCCATCTTCCTTGCCGAGGTGGCCTCGACCTTCAACGAGATTCTTCTCACCGAACACCTGCTCGCCGAAACCAAAGACCGCTCCATGCGCGCCTACCTGATCAATCGTCAGATCGACGATCTGCGTGGCACGCTCTTCAGGCAGACGATGTTCGCTGAATTCGAGAAAATCTCCCATGCCGCCGAGGAATCCGGAGCCGCCCTTACTCTCGAGAGCTTCCGAAAAATGTACCGTCAACTACTCGACACCTACTTCGGAAGCGGCGTAGTGATCGATGAGGAACTGGAACTGGAGTGCCTCCGCATCCCCCACTTCTACAGCGCATTCTACGTCTACAAGTACGCCACCGGGATCTCTGCCGCCATCACCCTGGCGGATCAGGTTCTCAAGACGGGGGATACTGAGCGCTATTTCGGATTCCTAAAGAGCGGGGGGAGCAAATTCCCGATCGAGACGCTGGCTGAAGCAGGCGTCAATATGGGATCACCAGAACCGGTCAATGCCGCGCTGGCACTCTTCGAGCGGAGGGTGGCTGAACTCGAAGAACTCCTCGCGGAACCAATCACAAACTGATGAACGCAGGATTCATCGACAGGCTTGTCGAGCGGATCCGATTTGTGGAACCGGCCGACATCGGCCACTATCTTCAGATCCTTTCCAAGGAGAAGGGATTCCTGGAGACCATTTTCAATGCCATCTTGGAAGGTGTTGTTGTTACCGACCCCCAGGATCACATCATCTACATGAACAAAGCGGCCTGCTCGTTCTTCGGAATGAATGGTGCCGAGCATATGGGTCGTAGTCTTGCTCAGGCTATTCCCGGCTTGGAACTCAAGTCGGTGGCACGTCCCGGTGATGTCATGAGCAGGGACCTGGAGGTCTTCTACCCGGACCACCGCTTTCTGAACTTCTACGTGAGCCCGCTGATGAGTGACGAGAAGGAGATCTCCCAGCGCGAGCTGGTAGGCAGAGCCATTATTCTCCGAGACATCACGGAGGAGCGTCGTGAGACGCAGGAGACGATCGAGAGCGAGCGTCTCTCGGCCGTGACACTGCTTGCTGCCGGGGTGGCTCACGAAATTGGAAACCCCCTCAACTCACTCGACATCCAGCTTCAGCTTCTAGAGCGTCGCCTGAAGAAACCCTCTCTCACCAAGGATGATCAAAAGGAGCTCGCTGATTCAGTAGCCGTGGCCCGCGGCGAGGTGAAGCGTCTGGACCAAATCATCACCCAGTTCCTGAAGGCTGTCCGACCTGCCCCTCTCGAGTGTAAGCCGACCGACTTCAATTCACTGATCCTAGAAACCGTGGAGTTCCTACGCAATGAGGTGGAGGATCGAGGCATTACGGTGGATCTCTTTCCCTTCAAGCATCTCCCGAAGGTCTCACTCGATAGTGATCAGTTCCGGCAGGCTCTTTATAACGTCATCAGGAACAGCTTTCAGGCCATGGGAAGCACGGGACATCTACGTATCGGCACGGCCTGCGACGACTCCCATGTCTGGGTCAGTATCGGAGACACAGGAGGTGGCATTGATCCCTCCAAGGTCAGCACCATCTTCCAACCCTACTACACCACCAAGGAGAACGGCTCGGGATTGGGGCTCCATATCGTCCAGCGTATCGTGCGGGCCCATGGTGGAGAGATCATGATCCAGAGTGCACAGGGCCAGGGAATGCTCTTCACGATCCGCCTCCCAAGGGACGACCGTCGAGTCCGCTTCCTACCTCCGATTTCGGAGGAATTAAATAAATGAATATTTTATCGCGCAGAGGCGCAGAGGCGCAGAGAAATGATAGTTTAAATGTCGCGATTTTATCCCTGCCTTCCTAACTTCCAGATTAAATATTCAAACAACCACAACTCCATGAGCTCACTCCAAGTCGGCGACAAAGCCCCCTCCTTCAACACCACCGCTGTCGGTGGAATCTATGGCGCTGGAACCTCCTTAAATCTCACCGATCTGAAGGGACAGGATGTCGTTCTCTATTTTTATCCAAAGGATGACACGCCAGGCTGCACAACGCAGGCCTGCGGAATCCGGGACGAGTGGCAAGCTATCCAGTCTACCGGTGCAGCGCTCTTCGGCGTGAGCATCGATCCGGTGAAGTCCCATGAGAAATTCATCACCAAGTTTGATCTACCCTTCCCTCTGTTAAGCGACGCTAATAAATCGATCGTTGAGGCTTATGGCGTCTGGGTGGAGAAATCGATGTACGGGAAAAAATACATGGGAACAGAGCGCACCACCTTTGTGATCGATTCCAAGGGTAAGATCGCCGCCATCTTCCCTAAGGTAAAACCTGCAGAGCATGCCGGCCTAGTCTTGAAGGCTCTGAAGGAACTAAAATAAGGAGTCCTGTACTAGGGAGCCCTTATTTCCCCAAGAGAGCATTCTTGAGATCGGTAGCCACGGGATTTGACCCGAACCAGAGGCTGAGAAAAGACTTCTGAAAATCTCGACCTGGAATCGTTCCTTTCGGGACTCCTTGATCGAAGATCACGGTATTCGTTCCCAGCAACTGAACCTTTTCAACACCAAGGTTCTGAAGCGGGCCGAACATGGCGATGAATGCATCCCTATCCCGCGCATAGCCCGGGTAGGTGTAGCTCACGCTCTGGGCAAACTGGGATTCCCAAGCCTTGGTGACATCCGACTGGTTCACAGCCCTGAGAAAGGTGAAGTCGAACTCCATCGGTCCCTGAGATGACATCATTCCTGAGTCCGATCGAATCGCCGACGGAGTGTAGAGGGAGGCGACATAGATCTTGATCGGAATCATCAGGAGGCTGAATGTCCGCAACCCTGCGCCGTTAAGCTGTAGGGTCTCTCCCCCTACCTGAGCCGTGGGAGGCACGGTCACCCCCTGAATCTCAAGAGCGCGAGCTGAGTGCGCACTCATCAGGAGCAAGAGCACCATCCATCCCCTCTTCATTACTAAGCGCCGTAGCTCTTGGTGAACTTCTTCTTGCCCTCGTCTTCAACAACTGGAGTTGTTTCTGTCTTAGGCGCTTCGGGTTGAGCAGGTATTTTGGGAGTCACCGAGTCATGGGTATGATCGCCATGATCACAGTTCTCGTCATGGACGTGTCCGGAGGAAGCTCCCCCGCCCTGCGCTACTTGGGCCACCTGCACGAAGGCCAACTGGAGCTCCGAGAGGACACTGGTTAGAATCTTCTCCTCATCCTTATTGAGGTTACCACGGGTCTTCTCCTTGATGATCTCGAGGTGGTCGATGAACATCCGGGCAGCGTCGATATTCACCTCGGCCTTTCCGGTTGAGGGATGCGCCATCTGACCGAGGCAAAGGGCTGCTTGCTGGGCATTCATCATGACGAGCTCGATGAAGCGCTGGGTGAGATCGGCTGAGTTGGTGGATTGTTGGATTTCGGCCATGGGATGTTGAGGTTATGCGGTTTGAGTAATGGGGAATTGGGAATCTCTTTAGGGGGCTTTGGAGGGATCGTGCAAGGGTGACGTGGATTTGCTTGCGGGAGGGCCGACGACAACCTCAACGCTCTTCGCATCGCGGAAGTATTTATTGGCGACACGCTTTGTGTCCTCCAGGGTCACCTTTTCGATCTCATCATTGCGCACCTTATCGTGATCGTAACCAAGGCCGAGGAGCTCGTTGGTAGCGCACATCCCGGCGAGCGCGGCACTGGATTGATTCCGGATGGCTTCGGCCCCAAGGAGCTTGGCCTTTGCCCTGTCGAGCTCCACCTGAGTGAGGCCGTCAGCGGCAAGTTTGTCGATCTCGTCATTAAACTCATGCTTGGCCAGATCGACCTTTTTCGGATCAGTGCCGAGGTAAAAGACGAAGGCTCCGGGGGCAAGGCCCGTGGAATTGGAAGCCCCGACGAAGTAGGCGAGACCGAGTTTCTCGCGAATCCGAACAAAAAAGCGTGAACCAAGATCACTGGAGGCCTCCTCGATCAACTCGAGCGCCGGCCTGTCAGCCGCATCGATCGTTGTGCCAAGGAATCCCTTCATGATTACTGCCTGCTGTTTCTGCCGCTCTGCGGATGTCTCGATCGACTGGGCTACTGGTGAGGAGGCTGGAGGATGCGCTAGTGCAATCTCGCCTGACGGAAGTGATCCGAAGTCTTCTTTTGCAAGGGAGAGGGCTTCGTCGGTATTCACCGCCCCGAAAATGGAGAGGACTCCATTCTTTCCAACAACGAGACTGTCACGGTAGGCCTTCAGATCAGCAGGCGACAGCTTGGCAACGCTCTCAGGGGAACCCGTTGCCCGCAGGGCGTACGGGTGATCGCCGTAGAGACGAGGCTTCAGCAGATTCCGTGCAGTTGTCGTGATCTGGTCGTCTTCGGCTTTGATGGAGGCCAACTGGGAATCTTTCTCCAAAGCGACCTCTTCTGCTGGGAAGGTGGCATTGAGCAGGACATCCGAAAGAATCTTCATCCCCAGGGGGAGATCGTCCTTCATGACTTCAACGGCTACGGAGAAGCTGTTGTTCCCCGAGGTGGCCCCGATTGAGCCTCCGACATGCTCGACAGTCTCAGCGATTTGCTGAGCCGTTCGGGTCTTTGTCCCCTTCACGATGGTGCTGGCCGTGAGCTGGGAGACACCGTTGTTTTGTGGTGTCTCGGCCAGGAGACCTCCACGGAAGGCCGCGATGATGGAGACAAGCGGCAGGCGGTTATCCTGATGAATGAGGACGCGGAGTCCGTTGGAGAGAACCTCTTTGTGAATTCCTGACTCGGCAGGCTTGACGGCAACTGCCTCACCCGATGTTGCTTGGTTGATCGGATCAAGTGAAGTGACCGTGAGTCCCTCGGGTTTGAGATAGAGTGCCGCCACGCGGCGGACATCCTCCGGAGAGACCTTCTCGATCGACTCGAGATAGCGTTTGCCGAACTCGGCATTGCCCGTCATGAGCCAACCATTCCCGTAATCGGAGGCACGTCCGCGCATAGTGGTGAGACCATGGTAATGGTCGGAGAGAAGGCCTTTTTTCGCCTTGGCGAGTTCGTTGGGGGTAACTCCGTCTTGGGCAATCCTCTCCACTTGGTGAAGGATTTCTTTCTCGGCAGCATCGCGCTTATCGGGATCGGCAATCGCCCCCACGTAGATGAGGCCTTCCTTGGGCGTGAGGGTGTAGAGGCCGGCTCCGATCTGGTGGACAAGGCCTTTCTTCTCACGAACCTCGGCATTAAGGATGGAGCTGGTACCCGCTCCGAGAATCGCCGAGAGAACCTCAACGGCAGGAGCATCCGGACTGGTTGCTCCGGGAGCGCGCCAGGCTATATTCATGCGGCTGAGATCAGTCGGGAAGTTATCTCGAGCCTGCTGCTTGCCGAGCTGAGGTGGCTCCTCGGCAACCGTCACGGGTTCGAGCGGCATGCGGGGATATTTCTCAAAATAGTTCCCCAACTGGTCGCGGATCTCGGCTGCATTCACGTCGCCGACGACAACGAAGCAGAGGTTGTTCGGGACATAGCGGCGCTTGTAGTAATCCAAGACATCCTGACGGGTGAGCTTGTTGTAGATATCCAGGTGTCCGATGACCGGCTCCTTGAATGGACTGACATGGTAAGCCGTTCGAAAAAGAAGAAGTGATGCGGTACGGTCGGGATTATCATACCCCATGGCGAACTCGCGCCGGATGACTTCCTGCTCCTTGTTGTACTCCGCTTCAGGAAGCGTGGCATTCATCATCGCATCAGCGAGAATGTCCACAGCCTTGGAGGCACCTTTGGCGGGAACATCGATCCAGTAGACGGTGCGATCGTAGGATGTGTAGGCATTGATATACCCGCCTTGATCCTGGACCTGACTGGCGATCACTCCGGGCGCCCGGGAGGAGGTTCCCTTGAAGAGCATGTGTTCCAGAATATGGGAGAGGCCTGCCCCGAGGAGCTTCCCTTCATGAATGGAGCCGGTATTGCACCAGGCCTGCACACTGGCAACGGGGGCTCCCTTGTTCTCTTCGACGATCAGGGTCAGACCATTCGGGAAAGTGAAGACCTGCGGCTTTACGGAAAGGGACGGATCCACTTTGGCGATCTCATTGATGATCGCCGAGACTTCACCTCCTTTACTGGATACCTTGGAGGCAGTCTCATGTTTAGGCTGCTCAGAGGATGCATTGAGGATGGGTAGAGAGATGAGCGTCATGAGTAGCAGGAGTGGTTTCATTTGGTAAAAAGCACCTGCTGATCACCCAACAGGGAATCAGAAGGGATCATTGGAGTCGGGGATGGTAGGGGCGGCGGAAGAAAAGGTGCGATAAAGGCATCATGAAAATCGAATCCGCGCTCGAAATCATCGATCCTGTCATTCTCCGTGCGACCGAAGGCACCAGCCTCCACAAGATTAAAAACCATCTCTCCAATATCTCGGCAGGAAGTAATCCCCCAGTATTGAAGGACAGTCGGGGCCATCGGTCCGAATTCCTTAAGAGCCATACGCCTGAACCCCTCGAGAAGTTCCTCGGCAGAGACATGCGCTGAGACGGGTTGCTGCTTTGACTTCGAGCGCTTCTTGAGTGTGGCCTCCAGTGATTCCCTCAAGAACTGGTATCCCTCGGAGCGATAACTCTCTTTTTTTGCGACAGCGAGGGCTACGGCCTCATTAAATCCTGAAACTTTCATGTAATAGAGACGATGGGATCAGTGGGTGGAACCTGAGTATTGAACAGTCCGTTCAGGGAGCATGGCATTCAAACGCAGATGCCGGATGCCTGCTCCGATAAGCAACGCAACCAGAATGAAGATCATCACTGTCTGCTCTTGCCGTGTCAGATTCAACATCCCAACACGATAATCCGCCCGGACGAAGGTGCAAGTGTCACGAGTCGATATCCTGTCTTTTCCCCCTGCACCCTGCTCCTCACCATCCACGGACTTCGACGGCATCAAGATAACGCCCTACCGGCCCCTTACGAAGCTTAGGTTCGGGAGATTTTAACAAGACATCGAAGAGACCGCTTGGAACGGGGATCTTCGCTGCCTCGTACCAGTCCAGATAGTCAGTGATTTCCCGGGAACGCTTCAGGGTAGCAACTCGAAGTGACGTGAGCGCGGAGAGGCTTTCCTTGAGCTTCTTGCCAGAGAGATGCTTCGGTGATTTGAGAAGATTCATTGTCGAGTCAATGAGAGGAATCACCAAGGGATTCGCCTGAAATCGCAGGGCGGCGAGTCTTGAGTTGATTCCTTGGAAGGTAAAGTCCGCCCCCCTCTCTTTACGAAGCTTCTCAAATGAAAGCGCATCCATGGGGAGCGATTGTGCAACTGCATCGTATTGACGGAGACTCTCGCTGGCATTCAGCACTCCAGTCACACTTTTTTCTTCATGGGAAGAGGACGCCATCAGCAACAACCACTCTCTCTCGACTCGCTGCATCGGCCATCCTGATGGCCATGGTGACAGCGAAGCCATGGAATCATGTTTTTTTTTCGAATCATTGTCCTCATCTCCTCGGATCCATTTTCTAAAGACGGCACTGCCATCCCCCTTCAGTCCCGCCTGTACGAGGCAAGCTGCCCTCCGATCGTAATTCTCTTCCAAGAGGTGGTTGGCATCATCAGGTGGCCTTTCCACCAAAAACGCCTCGATCCCCGGAGGCACACCTCCTTGCAGATAGGAAACCTGCATGGTTTTTTGAGGGTTCCCATCGATGCATAGCGTGGCCAATCCATGAGAAAGCCATAAAGGGATCTCAGGAATCGAGGAACCCACTTGAGGAGCTTTGCCGGCGTAGCGCTCTCGTAGCAGGATGGCACTGGAGAGAAGTCTGCCTGATTGCAGTCCGAAATGCGGCCCCTGCTCCCCTTGAAAATCAATCTGAATCCTGGGCAAGCCCCCTTCCAAAGAATCAACCCTAAGACTTGGCTGTTCCTCAACGGAGGGCTGTTGTCGATGGATCACAACAAGCACCGGAGGAAAGTCCTGCGCCTCGAAGCCTGTGATCTCGTAAAAACGCTTTTCAATAACGCCCAACCACCGTTCCACTCGTCGATTAGTTGCCAGATCATCACCTTGAAGATGAAAAAGTCCTAGGGGCGTGGTGATACCGGAAGATGGTGATGCAAAGGCATGCTGAATAAACAGCAACAAGAATATCCAAGGCATGAAAGCGCTTCGGATCCGGGAAAAAATACCGACTCCGATCATTCGATTCCTAGTCTAGCTATCCTTCAGGGTCGGGTGCTGAGATCGATGAAGCCTGGACGGATACGTACCGTCTCTGCCCCTTTCATCAACTGCAACTCCTGGGTAAATGGCGTCCCACAGGAGCGCATAAAAGGAGTGATCAGATAAAGAAAAGGACCACGGAGTGGAAGCAACCCGATACTTGCAGACTCTGGAATGAGACTCCATTGCATAGAACCACCGGAGAGACGGAATGATTCTGAAAAAAGCAGGGGATAGTTCAAAAAGGTCAGGGTCACGGCGCAGCGGAAGCTTCCGTTTGCAAGGATCACCGAGGTGTCCACCCATTCAGGCAGGGGGATGAAATCAAATGGGGCGGTCCATTGGATCTTTCCTGCTTGGGCAAGTGCCTGGTTGATGACCGGTTGGGAGATCATCACCTGAATCCCCCGTGACCCGATGATTTGGTGCCTGAGAATTGCAGGAGCATTGGGGATGGTCTGGGTATCGGGAACCGGCACCTTCGGATCCATCAGAGCAAGAACGGCTGCAACAGTGAGAGCCACCGAGAGAAGATAGCGGACAAATCCCCAAAAACGCGAAATCAAGGACCGTTTTTGCTCGGACTCTTCCTCAACGCGTTGGACACGACGAGCGGCCACGGCTACCGATGTAGGAAGGGGCTCATCCCCGTCCTTAAGCGGCGCTTTTGGAAGGATGCTGCCACAATGGGCGCAGTAGACTTGGGAAGGAGAGTTGTCCTGACCGCAGGAACTGCACCGGATGGTCGTCATGATTTTTTAGGGGGGGATTTCTTGCTATTTCCAGACTCGGATGAAGAGGGTTTTTTTGAGTCGGCCTTGGCCTCCTTTGAAGGAGTCGTAGAGCCAGCTGTAGCAGAGGAGGATGGTGTTGATTCACTTTTTGAGGCGCTTTCGGCGGCGGTCTTGTATCCCTCGCTGCGATAATCAGTAATATAGAATCCTGATCCTTTGAATATCAGACCGGCCCCAGCTCCAATCAGTCTCTTAACCTTGCCTTTACCCCAGGCCTTCATCTGGCACTTATCCTTGGGACAGGTTTTATAAGCTTCATCCTTCATCGACTGGAAGGCATCGAATCTCTTCTTGCACTTGGTGCACTCGTATTCGTAGGTCGGCATGGCGTGAGGTCTGTGAGAGTTTCGGTACCTAGGGAAGCGCTGATTTAATCGCATAGAGGCCGTTGCGGGAAGAATGGGCCGCGGGTAAGGCGGCTTCGCGGGCGCATCCCCTTTGCGGGCTGTAACCGCGAAGCCAACACAGCCCCCGGCCTATTATCTCCGCAACCCGTAGGGCTGAAACCGTTTGTCGATTTTTGTGGCGTTGCTTGCTCGGTCGAGACCGCTGCGGGTATCCCCCAGCGCTCGCGCCTTCAAAAATCAGCAACTGGTCTTCAGCGGCCATCATGGGATTAAATCAGCGTTTTCCTAGAGTAACTCTGCGATCTGCACGGCATTCAACGCCGCACCTTTGAGCAACTGATCGCCACTCACCCAGAACGTCAGCGCATTAGGTAGGGCGCAATCCAGACGGAGTCTTCCCACACGGCAGTTGTCTTCCCCACTGCATTCAATCGGCATCGGATAGATCGCCTTGGATGGATCGTCATGAAGAGTGATCCCTGGCGCCTCCATGAGAACTGCTCGGGCCTTCTCAAGGGAAACAGGATTCTCGAATTCAGCGGTGACGGCCACGGAATGAGCCCGGTAGACAGGAACCCGGACACAGGTAACCGATGCCGTGAAATGCGGGAGATGCATGATCCTCCTTCCCTCATTCTGCATCTTCATCTCTTCGCGTGTGTACCCATCCTCCAGGAAAGAATCGACATGCGGGAGGACATTGAAGGCGATCTGATGAGGATAGACATCCTTGGTTACGGGTCTCCCCTCCGAGATCTCATCGACCTGCTGACGGAGTTCCTCGATCGCACGGGCGCCTGTGCCTGAAACGGCCTGATAGCTAGAGGCGATGATTCTCTTGAGTCCGAAAGCTTCGTGCAGCGGATGCACCGCCATCAGCGTGATCGCGGTGGTGCAGTTCGGGTTAGCCAAAATCCCTGAATGAGCAGCAGCATCAGCAGCGTTGATCTCGGGAACAACCAAGGGAACTTCAGGATCCATCCGGAAGGCCGAGGAATTATCGACAACGATCGCACCCGCCTTCACGGCATGGGGAGCGAATTCCTTGGAGATCCCTCCCCCCGCACTAAAGAGAGCGATATCGATTCCATCAAAGCTATTTTCGGAGAGGGGTTCCACAACGATCTGTTCACCGCGGAATTCCAGGATTTTTCCTGCAGAGCGAGGCGAAGCAAGAAGCCGCAGGGAAGCGACGGGGAAATTCCGTCTCTCCAAAACCTTCATCATCTCGATGCCTACGGCTCCGGTTGCACCAACGATGGCTAGATGCTTGGGAGTGGAGATACTGGTATTGTGGTCTGACTTGCTCATGATGTGAGGTAAAAATTGCCTTCAGAGCGCTCTCTCTGCAAGCATCCAGAAAAGGGAATCCATGATATCACCATCTCCCAAGAAGAGCGATCCTCTCCAATCAATCCTTATTGATATCAACCGTCAGACCCTTGACCTGCACCATGCCGGCCAATTGATCGCGACTTATCAGGTGTCGAGTTCACGCTTTGGACTGGGAAGTGAGGAGGGAAGTTTTCGCACACCACTGGGCCGTTTCCGCGTCTGTGAAAAGTTCGGTGATGGCTCCCCACCCTGGATGATCTTCAAGGGGCGTCTCCCGACGGGCAAGATTGCCATTCCGGGAGGTGAGCACGATCATGTTCTGACCCGCATTCTCTGGTTAGACGGACTGGACGAAGCAAACCACAACACTAAGGACCGCTACATTTACATTCACGGCACCAATCAAGAAGACTTGATCGGGAGCCCAGCCAGCCATGGCTGCATCCGACTGAAGAACCTTGAGATGATCGACCTCTATGACCGAGTCGAGATCGGCACAGAGGTGCATATCAGGCCTTGATCATAGACTCTGCATAAAGCAGCACTAGTGTCCGGTTGAGAGGGTGATTGGTTTTTGTTGATACTTCAAGATGAGTGATTTGCGATCCAAAATGGATGTGAGGGATTTGAACTTGGAGAGTCGTTTGGTGACGATCTGTGGCAATGAACACCGGCCGCTACA
>CAIPWR010000103.1 GCA_903868795.1 uncultured Spartobacteria bacterium
GCGCTCGCGGGCGATCCCCCGGTTCATGCTCTGGCTTCGCGAGTCACTAACGGTCACGGAGAGGCCTGTGGGAACATGGGTCAGGGTGACGGCGGTCGAGACCTTGTTCACATGCTGACCACCCGGGCCCGAGGAGCGGGCGAAACTCTCCTGCAGGTCTTCATCGCGAAGAGGGGTATGTGCCATGCCCGAAGGATGAAGCATGAGGAATGAAGTATGAAGAAGATTGAGTCGCGGGAGGGATTCCGCTTCTGTGGTTTTTATGAGAATCTCCTACGAAACACTCGATTCCGTTGCCGGGCCTCTCGATCAGATTACCGATGAGTCCTCGGGAATCCGTCTCACGGTCTGCCGCACTGGAGCCGAACCCGTCAGCCTCGCACGACGCAATGGCAAGGGCGAGTGGGAGGGCTTTCTCTGGCGCGACGGCGATGTGACCAAGCCCGCCACTGGTTGGGGTAATCATGCCACGGTGATGGGATATTTCGTCCACCGGCTCTGGAAGCAGGAATCGGTCTACGAGGGGCATCCGATCAAGGGTGGCAACCACGGCTTTGTTCGCGCTCATGCATTCCCCGCGCCCGAGGTCGATCTTGTTGCCGGCACCATAACCTACCATGTCGATCCAACTGAGATCCCCGCAGAAGCCTATCCCTACAAGGTCGCGATGCGACTCATCTACGGTCTCTCGGAGGGGAGTCTGCGGATGAGATTTGAATTGGAAAACCGGGAGGATCACCCTGTGGTGTTGAGTTTTGGATGGCACCCTGGGTTTGCCGTTGGGTCACTGGAGAGCGCTAGGGTTCTTCTTCCGGCCGGCATCTATCTCCGGGAGATGGCGCCCGGTGATTTTCTTGATGGGACGGTGGAGGAGATTCCCTTTGCCGGTGGGGAGATGCCCTTTCCGAAAAAGGATCTGCCCGGCTCCTTTCTCCTGGATCTGGAGCGAGTCAGCGACCGTCGGTTCGTGCTCGAAGCACCCGCGCTCGGTCATCGTGTCGAGTGCGATTACTCCGAGGCTCCTTACCTCACACTCTGGAGCAACGGCGATCCTCTCCTCTGCGTGGAGCCGTGCTGGGGCCTGCCGGATCATAACCCACCGGTTCCCTTCGAGCAGAAAAAAGGAATCCAGCACATCGCCGCAGGTTCCACGATCACTGCCTCCCTCTCGGTGACCCCGACGTTCCTTTAATAACCCTTTGATAATCCTTGGTCGGGCCCCTTGCGAAAACAGGGCGGTACTGATAAAAAATCTCTCCCTTGAAAACGCAAAAAGATCTCTCTCCCCAGCAGAAGCAGTCCTGGCTCAAGGCCGTCAGCGCCATGGAGCAGAAAAACTTCCCCTATGTCGTCCAGATCTGTCAGGGATTGCTTCTAAGTCTCCCTGATTTTCTCGATGCCAGAAAACTGGCCCGCAAGGCTGCTATTGAGAAGGCCAAGACGGTCAAGAAAGGATTCTTTTCAGGGCTTGGAGGAGGTTCTTCCATGGCTCTTATGAAGGCCACGGGACTCAAGAGGAAGGATGACACATCGGCACTGCTTCCCCTGCTTGAGGAAATCCTCGCCGAAGATCCCTTCAACGCCTCCGCGAATACCCTTCTTCAGGAGGCTGCCTTGAAATGGGATCCCCCGATGAAGGAGTTGGCATTCTTTGCCTTTGAGACAATCATCGAGGGGAATCCCAAGGATAAAGATCAGCTCAACCGCTACGCCGCCTTCTGTATGGAAAAGGATGAGAGCGGAAGACCTCGGGATCCAGCGCGGGCCGTGGATCTTTATAATAAACTCCTGGCGATCAATCCCAACGACATGATCGCCATGAAGGGGAGTAAGGATGCCTCGGCCGCCCAGTCGGTTCAGCAGGGCGGTTGGGAGGAGGCTGGCAGCTACCGCGATCTCATCAAGAACAAGGAGGAAGCAGTCTCTCTCGAGCAACAATCACGCGTCGTGAAAAGCGACGATATGATCGACAACCAGATCGCCGAGCTTTCGGCTGCCGTGCAGGCTGAACCGCAGAGCGTCGATAAATCGCGCAAGGTCGCCGAACTCTACGAGCAGAAAGGGGATGTGGAAAACTCCCTCGAGTGGTACCGCTACGTTCTGGGGCTCTCCGGAGGAGCCGATCCCACGATCGCTCGCAAGATCAGTGATCTGCAATTACGCCAGATCGACGCCGCCTTCACGGCCCGTGAGGAGTATGTGGCCGCCTCTCCCGATGATCCCGATGTTCCCCGTTACCGTGAGGAGATGGAGGAGCTACGCAAACAGCGCGCAGCCTTTATCCTTGCCGAGGCTCGTGAGCGCGTCGACCGCAACCCCACCGATCTCCTTGCCCACTTTGATCTCGGAGTCGCGCTCATGGATTCCGGTCAACCGCAGGATGCGATCGGTCACTTCCAGCGGGCCAGAAGCAACCCCAGTGTCCGTCTCAAGGCGATGGGTAAGCTTGGTCAGTGCTATGTCGCCCGCAACATGAACGATCTTGCGGCGAAGACCTTCTCTGATGCCGTGGCTGAACTCACCGCCATGGATTCCGTCAAGAAAGACCTCCTCTACAATCTCGGCACCGTCTACCTGAGCATGGAGAAGAAGACCGAAGCCCTCGACTGCTTCAAGCAGATCTACGAAGTCGACTATGGCTACAGGGATGTGGCGCAAAAAGTCGAATCCTCCTACGGGAATAGTTGAGGCTTGGGATTCGGATGCCGCGCGTTGTTGCCGCTCGCAACGCCAAGTGCAGGGAAGCGCGGAGTAGCCTGTACGAAGTAAAGCCCCGAAAGGGGCGAGGCCGTCGGGAGACGGCAAGGCAATATTATTACAGATTGAACGGCACTTTGCTCCCGCAAATCCGTGCCACGCTTTGGGTTTGCATGGGGCAACTTCTCCGCGCCTCTTCCCAGAGGCTTGGTTCTATTGACCGCCTTGCTATCCATCCAAGTTTGCGAGCCTCGGTTGCAAGGATGAGAAGCTATTATACTGACTCCGCTGCACGGAGGGCGGTGACTTCCTCTGGGAGATAGAGACCGTAGTCGGCGCAGATGGCCCGCACCTTGGCAACGGACTCGGGATTCTTCCCCGCGTCATGGAGGGTAAAGGCGATCGAACCAGCCTCATCCCAGAAGATCATACCGATCTCCAGGCAAAGCCTGTAGAAATCCTGCTTTGATAGACCGCTCTTGGAGGCTGCCTCATCGACACGGGTGCGAAGATCCGTCGGGAGATGGACCGCGATCGTCGTCCCCGAGGAGGGCTTCTTTACCCTTTTGACGTCCTTGGGAGAGTCGGTTTTATGGGAGGGCATGGCTGGAAGATCACTGATTCTGGCAGGAATCACCAAGAAAAAGCGTTGACATGTCTGGCAATAGTTACCAGAAATACAAAATGCAACGGATCAGGAAGGAAACTATGGCATCGCCAAAGACGAGGCGGACATTAATGGAAAAGCCCGGTTCAGTGCATGTGACGGTTTCGCAGGAGGCAGCTGCAAAAATCCTTCGCCTTTCGAACCAGACCCGGATTCCTTCGGAAATCGTCGCTGTCGAGGCCATGCTCCGCGGTTTTGCCCTCCTAAATTCATGATCTGAAGTAACCACATTCAATCAACACTACCATAAACAATGAGCGCAAATCGAGAAAAGTGGGTAGAAGCCAAACCGCAATCCAAGTTCTCCAAGATTGTCATGGGAATCCTGGGCATCATCGGGGTTCTTGCTCTGATTTTCGGCTTGATGGCTAAATAACATAACAAAACAACACACATACCAAATATGTCTAAAAGAATAGGCTCCCTCATCAATCCCGTTGATCGGCAAGAAGTTGACATCTACAAGGGTTTCAGTTGGCCTTGCCTTTTTCTTGGCCCAGTTTGGTTTATTGTTAAAGGAATGTGGCTATGGGCTATTCTGTCATTCATAATAGCAATCACTAGTGTCCGGTTGAGAGGGTGATTGGTTTTTGTTGATTCTTCAAGATGAGTGACTTGCGATCAAAAATGAATGTGACGCATTTGAACTTTGAACGGCGGTTTTTGAGGATACTCGGCCATGAACTCTGGCCGCTACA
>CAIPWR010000104.1 GCA_903868795.1 uncultured Spartobacteria bacterium
ACGGAGTTCTTCCCAAACCGGTAGCTCTGGCTTAGCGCCAGCGCCCGAGCTGTTCGGCTCGGGCTGCCGCCACCTTGCCCTTCCGGGCATTTGCGAATAACTCCTTGAATATCCATATTCCGAGACCTACAAGACGCGGAGGCCGCGGAGATCTTGGTGAGAATTCAGGAGTTGGTGGGATGAGTTTTCCCGCAGAGGCGCAGACGCAGAGGAATGGAAAACAAAAACATGTCGTCTTCACCTCTCCGCGCCTCCGCGCCTCCGCGTGAGAAAACTGTCTGGCCGGTGAAGCGGCTTGGTGATGTGTGCCTGTTAATCTCTGGCCAACATATTGACTCAAAGGATTATAACACCGATCTAAGAGGCGTAGGATACCTCACAGGGCCCTCTGATTTTGGAGATCTCTTTCCAGTCGTTTCTAAGTGGACAGAGCATCCCAAAGTCCTCGCTCACAGGGGAGATATTCTGATTACGGTGAAGGGCTCAGGTGTTGGCAAAATCAACATGCTTGATGTCCCCGAAGTGGCTATCAGCCGTCAGTTGATGGCAGTCAGGGTCACGGGTGCAGAGCCTCGATTTATCTTTTCGTTACTGAGTTCTGCATTCGATCACTTCCAAGACGCATCTACAGGAGCGGCAATTCCAGGATTATCCAGAGATCAAGTTCTTGGGCTAAAGTTTTCTCTCCCCCCACTCCCTGAGCAGGAGCGGATTGTCGGCATTCTCGACGAGGCGTTTGACGGTATCGCCAAGGCCAAGGCCCTCGCCGAAGCCAACCTTCAGAACGCCCGCGCCCTCTTCCAAAGCCACCTCCAATCCGTCTTCAGCAAAAAAGGCGAAGGATGGGTGGAGAAGCCTCTTTCCGCACTATGCTACATCAAGCATGGCTATGCATTTGAAGGGGAGTATTTTGCCAGCAAAGGTGATTATGTGCTTCTGACTCCCGGCAATTTTTACGAATCCGGTGGTTACCGTGACCGTGGCGAGAAGCAGAAGTATTTCACAGGCCCGATTCCACAAGACTACATTCTCCATGAAGGAGACTTGCTGGTTGCCATGACGGAGCAAGCCGCCGGACTTCTTGGTAGCCCGATCATCGTTCCTTCGTCTGACAGGTTTCTCCACAACCAACGGCTCGGTCTTATTGTTGCGAAAGAGGGGATTCCTTGGGTGAACGAGTTTTTCTTTCATGTCTTCAATACAGCCAAAGTGCGAAGAGACATTCATGTCAGCGCGTCAGGCGTTAAGGTTCGGCACACTTCACCAACCAAGATTGGGGAGGTCATGGTGTCTGTTCCGACATCCGTTTCAGAACAGAAACGAATTGTCGCACAACTCGATGCGATTTCGGAAGAAACCCAACGACTCGAATCCCTCTACCAGAAGAAGCTGAACGCCCTCGACGAGCTGAAGAAATCCCTCCTCCACCAAGCCTTCAGCGGCAATCTGTGACGGGATCATTTTGCACCCATCCCTGATTTCACGGGCATGAATTCTTTTAAGCTTCCGAAGCACCTCAATGCTGGAGGTCTCTTGTCGTTCCTCGCGATGATGGGGCGTCCACTCCGCGACGGGGATGTGGAGATTGATATCTCGGATCTGCGTCGGGTTCTCCCGGCCTCGCTGGTCTCGTTGACGGCGATGGTTGATCTCTGGAGGAGGCAGGGCCGCGAGGTTCGCTTCACGGGCGTCCCCGAATGTCCGATCCTGAGTTATCTGCAGAGGATGGATTTTCTCAGCTCCTGCAGAGTTGAGATGACGGAAGCGTTCCGGAGGCATGATTCCAAAGGCAGGTTCGTGCCTGTGAAGAACGTGATTCACCAGACGGATGAGATGGCCAGGGAGGTGGCGGCATGTCTCGCTCCCGGAGGGGAGGAGTTTGACCATCCGAACGCCGGTCTCTTTGACACGATCACCTATGTGCTGACGGAGGTGGGCAACAATATCCGTCAGCACAGCTCCGGAATGGGCTATGCGGCGGCGCAGGTTCATGGG
Source organism: uncultured Spartobacteria bacterium (assembly GCA_903868795.1). Classification (GTDB taxonomy): domain Bacteria; phylum Verrucomicrobiota; class Verrucomicrobiia; order Chthoniobacterales; family UBA6821; genus UBA6821. Next base: position 1,996 of record CAIPWR010000104.1, read on the forward strand.
CATGAAGGAATGATCCGGATGGCCTTCGCAGACAACGGCATGGGGATCCTGAAGAGCTTCCGGATGGTGGAGGCCGACTGGAGCATGGAGGCAACGGATACAGACGCGATCGCCAAGGCGCTCCAACCTCGGATCTCCTGCAAAGCGGGTCCGCCAAACGAGGGGGTCGGCCTGACAATGGTCAGTAGTGTTGTCTCGAAGATGGGGGGAGCGCTTCTGGTGGTGAGCGGAACCGGCATGGCGAAGTTTTTCATCGGAGGGGAACGCTCTTTCGAAACCTTCCCGGAGGGGTCCTCTTATCAGGGAACGCTGGTTGCGATGACCTTCCCGGAACAGGCCGCAAGCCGATTTGCCGACTTTCTACAGGAAGCCAAGGATGATGCTGGAATCTTGCAGTCCGTGCGAGGACGTGCCACCTTTGAACCATGAGCGGTCCTTACACGGCGCATCTTGCAGATGACTGCGGGACGATCCTTGCCGATGGCTCCAAGGCCTTGGCATACCGCCATCGCCAGATCGATCCCTACCTCGAGCTCTGCGAGAAGGTGGTCCTCGATTTCTCAGGGGTCCGCAGTGCCAACAGTTCCTTCATGAACGCACTGATCTCCGGACTGCTGGAGCAGCATGGGGAACAGGTTCTCGAAAAGCTCGTGTTTAAGTCGTGCAAGCCGGCGATTGCCGTCCTCGTGGAAGCGGCCATCGAACTGGGGATCAGCAAGTCGGTCGCTAGGATCGCAGCCTGAGCGGCTTCGGGAGGCGATCTCCTCGAGGCCATCGAAGCCTTCAGGGCTATCTGCAAGAGGGGCTTTCCCTACTTGACCAATAACTTGACTAACGCTTGACTCAAGGCGATGTCCTACGAGCCCTTCTATACGATCACGCCAAGGTTGCTCTCCCTCGTGGAGTCGGTGGCGGCGCTGCGTGAGCGGATCCAGAGCTCGACGGTCGAGCTTTCTTGGATTCCCGCGCTTCAAAAGGATACCCGGACGCGGAATGCCCATGCCTCCACGGCCATCGAGGGGAATCCCCTGACGATCGAGCAGGTTCGTGCGATCGAGGAGGGTCGTGAACTCGTGGAGCCCGACAAGCGCTCCAAGCGGGAGGTGCTCAACTACTTCGCCGGGCTGCGTTATGTGGAGAAGAACGCTGCTCTGGAGGCGGTCCGGCACGATGATCTCTTCGACCTTCACAGAATTCTCGCCAAAGGGGTGATGGATCAGGGGGAGGCGGGGCGTTACCGGACGATCTCCGTCCAGGTCGGCAAGCACATGCCTCCGGCTCCGGCTGATGTCTCCGGACTCATGTTCGAGCTGCTCGACTGGTGGAACAGGAAATCCCGGGATCTCTCACCCGTGATCAGTTCGGCAATCCTCCACTACCGCTTCGAGGCGATCCATCCCTTTGCCGACGGAAACGGTCGCACGGGTCGTGCACTGGCACTGTGGGAGCTTTACCGGAGGGGATTCGACACGCATCACATTTTTTCGGTGGATGAATACTACTGGGAAGATCGTCCGGCCTACTACGAGGCACTCGACCGAGTGCGTCGCGAGGGGGAGGATCTGACTCATTGGTTGGAATATTGTGCAGAGGGTCTGCGCCAGACGCTCGACCGGGTCTGGCTGAGGGTGCAGGCATTCCGGCCCGAAAGCACGGGAAAGCTCGTGCTGCGACCAAAGCAAGAGCGGCTTCTTCAACTTCTCCGAGATCATGGGAGCATGAGTCCGACTGAGATTTGGGCGGCTCTCGGAATCTCGCGCCAGGGAGCGATGGATCAACTCCGTCCGCTACTGGAAGCAGGACTGGTAGAGAAGATTGGAAGCAAGAAAACCGGACGGTACGCGCTCCGCAACGCCCAATCCCGATGAACGAAGCCGAGACCAGAGCCGAACTGATCGACCCCGCCCTCGCGGCGGCCGGCTGGGGTTCGGTCGAGGGAAGCCGTGTCCGGCGGGAGTATCTCATCAGTCCCGGACGGATCGAGGGGCGCGGTCGGCGCGGCTCGCCCGTGAAGGCGGACTATCTCCTCGAATACAGGAACACAAAGCTCGCGGTGATCGAGGCCAAGGCCGCGCGGGTAGCCCTCACCGCAGGGGTGGGGCAGGCGAAGAACTACGCCGGGAAGCTCTCGGTACGCTTCACCTACGCGACCAACGGGAACGGGATCTACGGGATCGACATGGAGACAGGCAAGGAGGGAGAGGTCGCCGCCTACCCGACGCCGGAGCAGCTCTGGGAGATGACCTTTCCTTCGACAGGCTCAGGAACCAGAGATGCGGTTAGTAAGGCCAGTGAGCTTGCCGAACTGTGGCGCGACCGCTTCGCCGCGATCCCCTACGAGGACAAGGGGGGATCCCATCCCGGCCGCTACTATCAGGAGACCGCGATTGAGCGGGTTCTCGCGGCGGTGGGCGCCGGCAGGAACCGCATCCTGCTGACGCTGGCCACGGGGACGGGGAAGACCTTCATCGCTTTCCAGATCGCGTGGAAGCTCTTCCAGGCCCGCTGGAATCTCTCGGGTGAGCCGATGCGCCGCCCCCGCATCCTCTTCCTCGCCGACCGGAATATCCTCGCCAACCAGGCCTACAATGCGTTCTCGGCTTTCCCCGAGGATGCGCTGGTGCGAATCCGGCCCGACCAGATCCGCAAGACCGGCAGGCCGCCGACCAACGGGAGTCTCTTCTTCACGATCTTCCAGACCTTCATGGCTTCGGCAGGCTCAGCCACCGGTAGTCGGACAGTCAAAAATCTGCCTCAGATTGGGGGCATTCGTGATGCTGCAGGTTACATGTATATTCTGGAGTGTGCTGACGGGACATTCTATGTGGGAAGCACCCGCGATCTCCGCTCAAGGATAACCCAACATGAGAAGGGCGAGGGTGCTCAGCACACAGCGGCTCGAAGACCGGTAAAACTCGTTTATTACGAGTGCTTTGATCGGATCGACAAGGCGTTTGAGAGGGAGAAGCAGGTTCAGGGGTGGAGCCGCGCAAAAAAACTTTCACTCATCACAGGTGATGTCGAACGCCTGAAGGATCTCTCCCTCTCTCGTTCTGGATCTACCATCCCGATGCCTGAGCCTGTCGAAGGCTACTTCGGCGAGTATCCGCCCGACTTCTTCGACCTCATCATCATTGATGAGTGCCATCGCGGCGGTGCAAACGACGAGGGCAACTGGCGCGGGATCCTCGAGTATTTCTCACCCGCAGTGCAGCTCGGTCTCACCGCGACGCCGAAGCGGAGCGAGAACGCCGACACCTACGCCTACTTCGGGGAGCCGGTCTTCGTCTATTCGCTCAAGGAGGGGATCAACGATGGCTTCCTCACCCCCTTCCGGGTGAAGCAGATCCAGACCACGCTCGACACCTACTACCTCGCGCCGGACGACACGGTGGTGGAGGGGGAGGTCGAGTCGGGGAGGCTCTACGAGGAGCCGGACTTCAACCGCAATATCGAGATCCGCGAGCGCGAGAAGAAGCGCGTGGAGATCTTCATGGACCTGATCGACCAGCGGGAGAAGACGCTGGTCTTCTGCGCCAACCAGCACCACGCCCTGCTCGTGCGCGACCTGATCAATCAGGTCAAGAAGAGCAAGGAGCCGAACTACTGCCAGCGTGTCACGGCCGATGACGGGGAGCTGGGGGAGCAGCATCTGCGGGACTTCCAGGACAACGAGAAGTCGATCCCGACGATCCTCACCACCTCGCAGAAGCTCTCCACGGGAGTGGATGCGCGGAATATCCGCAACATCATCCTGATGCGTCCGGTGAACTCGATGATCGAGTTCAAGCAGATCATCGGACGCGGCACCCGTCTCTATGATGGGAAGGACTACTTCACGATCTACGACTTCGTGAAGGCCCATCAGCATTTCCTCGACCCGGAATGGGACGGAGAGCCAGAGCCGCCTGAAGTCCCCGAGCCCGCGGGATCATGCGCCGTCTGCGGCAAAGATCCCTGCACCTGCCCCAAGACCCCGTGCGGTGCCTGCGGTCAGAATCCCTGCGCCTGTCCGAAGGAGCCCTGCCCGAAGTGCGGGGAGCGTCCCTGCGTCTGCCGCCGGAAGGCAAAGGTGAAGCTGGCCGACGGGAAGGAACGCTCGATCCAGCACATGACCTGCACGAGCTTCTGGCATCCCGACGGGACGCCGATGAGCGCCGTGCAGTTCATGGAACAGCTGTTCGGAAAGCTCCCCGAGTTTTTCCATGACGAGGAGGAGCTGCGCCGGATCTGGAGTGCTCCCGACACGCGCCGAAAGCTCCTGCATGGTCTGGCAGAGAAGGGCTTCGGTTTTGAGCAACTGGCCGAGATGCAGAAGATCATCGATGCGCAGGCAAGCGATCTCTTCGACGTGCTGGCCCATGTCGCCTACGCGAAGTCACCGGTGACCCGCGAGGTGCGGGCCTCCCATGCCCGCATCTACATTAATACGAACTTCCCCGAGAAGCAGCGTGCCTTCCTCGATTTCGTCCTCCAGCACTACGTCGAGATCGGCGTAGAGGAACTGGATCAGGAGAAGCTCTCCCCGTTGCTGCGTCTCAAATATCGCGACTCTCTCGCGGATGCCGTAGCCGACCTAGGCCAACCCGAGGAAATCGCAGAAACCTTTGCTGGGTTTCAAAAATATCTTTACGGATCATGAAAGATAAAATCATCAAGAAAGCTCAACGCGGGATTAGATCCAACAGATGCGAACGTCGAAAAAGTCCTTGTCGAGGCGGTTGAATATTACCGTAAGCACCAAGGGCAGAATTCAGAGCAGGTGATTCAAGAGTACAAGTAGATATATGAAAGAGATGGCTGTCGGAATTCTGCGTGAAGGTTGCATCAAGAATCCCAGATCTTAAGGAGTATTCCTGCTCAATTTTCCATCTTGCTTCCGGCGCGGTGATTTCTCCGTGACTTCCTGAAGTCGCAGGGGTTCGATCAAGTTTAATCCCCCCACCATGAATCATTGCTTGATGAAGAAAACCCTTCTCCTGGCGTTGGCTGTGATTCCAAGCGTGACGGCCCAGGCGGCCAGTCAGGGCACGTTGATCAAGGAGACCAAGATGGATCTCATCGCAGATGGACATGTGATCGGCTTTGCAAAGATTCCTTCCGGCACACGGGTCATGATTGTTACGACAAACTCCTTGGGTGAACTCGTGGTGAAGCGTACCCAGACCGAGACTTCGTTTGCGGTGCCGAGTGAGAGCGTTTCACTTGATGCTCCTCCTCAACCCACGACACCTCCGGTCACCTCTCCACCCTTATCACCAGCGGCTCTGGCTGCTGGATCCGGAAAACCAGCACCCGCGACCACTTCCCCTCCCGCAACTCCCACATCAGTCACCACGAACCCAAAGAACACTTCCTTGAATTCCGGAACCACATCTCTGTCTGCCGAGGAGGTGAACAAAGCGCTGGGAATTCCTCTCTTCGACAGCCGGTCCCTCTGGGAAGAGAATGACGCCATGGTGGCGGGACGTCTCGACTGGCCACGTGAGTCGAGCACCTCCTATGAGACTGGATACCGATGGTATCCCTACACGGATAATTCGGCGATCACGGTGCTCGGGTCGCGGGCGCTTGGCCTTTTCCTGCAAGGACTCAATAACAAGGTTGCCAAGGTCTCCGTGCTCTTTGCCAACAAAGGGGACGTGGCTTTCTACAGCTCCGCCCAAGAGGCCGCCCGCCAGAAATCGGATCAACCGCTGAATGTCACGGACGCCATGCTCAAGGGGTGTCAGGATGCGATGCGGCATGACAAGGCTGCTGTGGAATCGGCCTTGAAAAACCTCTTTGGTGATTCCAAACCCGCCAGAAAGGGCAGGTTTGCCTCCACGGCCGAAGCTGGCCAACGCTGGGATTGGAACGGCACCACCTTCCTGCTGGTTGGGCCTCCCAACGAGTATGTCACGCTGCGGATCCTTCCCACCTCCTCGTTTGACGATGCGGATGCTGATCGCAAAGCCTTTGCCTCGGCCAAGGCGATGCTTTCACAGCGGGTGAAGCATAAGGAAAACGGCGATGTCATCATCACGGATCTGCCCATGGTCGATCAGGGGCGCAAAGGCTACTGCGTTCCCGCAACCTTTGAGAGAGTGCTTCGCTACTATGGGCTCTCCGAAGACATGAACATCCTTGCCATGGCCGGGCAGACCGGCGCTGGTGGCGGTACAAGTGTTCAGGCCATCCAGGCAGCAACCTATGCCATGATTCGGGATGCCGGCGGAACCATCACTCAGAAAAACTTTTCGGGAAGCATTCAGGAGATCAAGCCACTCATCGATGCTGGCAAACCGATTCTTTTCACCCACTTCAGCACGCCGGAATTCAACAATAGGGTCAACGAACGGATGACGCACCGCGTTGCCGTGGCGAACTGGGATGATTGGGCCACCCGGTTCCTGCCCTCGCTGAAAAAGACCGCGCCACTCAAGCCAGAACCCGAATGGGGCCACATCTGCCTCATCATCGGCTACAACGAAAAGACCCGCGAAATTGCGATCTCGGACTCTTGGGGGCGTGCTGCAAAAGAACGCTGGATGACCGAGGAGGAGGCCAAGCAGATCAAGGCCTCGGGAGCTCTCTCGGTGATCGAATAAAGCGCTACTGCACCTGATCCAAAGCCTGAACCTTACCCCAGCGGAGGGAATCACGGATCGCCCGTGTGATGAATTTCTTCGCACCGGCCACCGCCTTCGGAAGTGACAACCCTTTCGCTAGTCCAGCAGCAATCGCGGCGGAGTAAGTACATCCGGTACCATGGGTCTCCACCCCCTTGATGAAGGGCGCGCTGTATTCCTGCTCTTCCCAATCCGAGCTCAGAAGAATGTCTGTGGCCGTGCGCCCCTTGAGGTGGCCTCCCTTGAGCAGGATGGCGGAGCCGGTGGCGGCTGCCAGGCGTTTCCCTGCCAGGCGCATTTCATTAAGTGACGCGGGCTGGAATCCAGTCAGGATGCCAAGCTCATCCAGATTCGGGGTGATGAGCGTCGCCAAGGGGAAAAGATGCTTCTCATAGGCAGCGAGGGCATCAGCTTTCAGCAAGGGATCCCCGCTTGAAGCCACCATGACCGGATCAATCACCAGCGGTGGGAGTTTCTTGATTGATGACAACACTCCGGCAACAGCACGGATGATCGGGGTGGAGAAGAGCATCCCGGTCTTGATGGCTGCAACGGGATAAGCGGCAAGCAGTACCTCAAGCTGATCGCGCACGATCTCCGGCTTCACCGACTGGATCGAGCGCACCCTGCCGGGTGTCTCTGCGACGATGCAGGTGATCGCCGTGAGTCCATGGCATCCGAGTGAGGAAAAGGTCTTAAGATCAGCCTGTGCTCCGGCTCCGCAGGAGGAATCGGATCCGGCTATGGTTAGGACGACAGGTTTCATTGATGATAGGATGAAGAATGAAAGGGCGCTCGGGAAGGCAGCTTTTCTTGCCTATCCTACATCGATGTCATTCGACGCACCTAATTTGAGCACTCAGATGGTTAAGACCGTTACGGCGTTACAAAAGTTAGAAAGTGCCGAGGAACATTCTTGGATACACTTTGTAACATTTCAACATTTCCACGTTCTAACGCTTTCCACCCATTCTCTTGAGTCGTTCAGAGCTCCAGAGGCTTCGGGCAGCGGCTCAGCTGCTTGTGACCGGTTTTTGTGATCAGGGCGACATCTTCATGACGTACCCCTCCTAGACCCGGGATGTAGAGTCCGGGCTCGATCGTGAAGACCTGACCCGCCTTGAGCTTGGCCGCACCGAAGCGGGGCGCCTCGTGGAGTTCAAGACCCAGGCCATGCCCAGTGCCGTGGAAGAAACCGCTCCAGCGGCCACCTGAGCCATCCTTGGCCACACCAACTCGCTCCGTAGGGTAGTCGTTGTCGGAAAAGAATTGTGTCACCTCCCGGTGAATTTTCCCTCCATCCGCTCCTGAACGGAGCGCACCAAGAGCGAGCTTCTGGCCAAGCAGACAGACCTCCCAGAGGCGGGACTGTGCCTCGGTGGCTTTGCCGCGGACCACGGTGCGGGTGAGATCCCCGTAATAGCCGGTTGCGGCCGCTCTGGGAAAAAGATCGAGAATGATCAGCTGATGCGCCTTAAGCGGACCATGGCCCCTCTCGTGTGGATCACAGGCTTGCTCTCCGCAGGCCACGATCGAATTCCCGGCAGGTATTCCGCCCGACCTAAGAATTGTAGACTCGATCTCAATCCTGAGGCGCTCAGAGGTGAGAATGCCACCTCCCCATCGGAGGATGTTCCGAGGGCCGATCTTGGCGGCTCGAAGCACTTCGAACGCCCTCTCCATCCCCTGCTCAGTGATTCGGGTGGCCTGAGTCATCAACCTGATCTCCTCAGCGGTCTTGATCTGACGTTCGGGACGGAACATTCCCTCCACCGGGCTCACCACGATGCCGCACTCCTCGAACTCGTGGGCAAGTCCGAGCGGAAAATCCGGCGGCACCAGCGGGCGACTTCCCCCGCGCGTCTTTAGGAAGCGGGCGGTTATTTCAGCGGGCGAGGGCTTGCGACCGAGGGATTTTTCCAGAATCGCCGCAAGCTCGCTCTGCGAGACCACTTCGTCCACTGCGGCCTGACGCTTCCCGCGATCAAATTCGAGATCATTGAGCAGGATCGCCGTGCGTCCCCGGCTCTCGAGGTAGACAAAGGGATCAGGGGCCCTAAATCCCGTGGCATGCAGCATATCTGCTCCGGATTCGCTCTCGGAAATGATCAGGCGTGGCCGATTCCCGGCTGGCCCCTTGTTTGCGGAGGGTTTGCTCATCACCTATCGATGTCGTGAAAGACCCTGGGTAAGCAATCCGAAAGGAAGAAGGACCAGCCTTAGGAAAAATGATTGAAAAAGATCTTGCACCGTAACGAATTTTCCATAAGCTCTCCCGTCCCTATGGCAAAGACTTCATGGCTGGAAAGAGATAAACGCAAGCGCGAGACCGTCGCTAAGTGGGCGGAACTGCGTGCCGAACTCAAGGCAAAAAAAGACTACATCGGCCTCAGCCAGCTTCCTCGCAACGCGAGCCCTGTTCGCTTGGTGAACCGCTGCCAGATCTCGGGACGTCGCCGCGCTTTCCTGCGCCGCTTCAAGCTCTCGCGTATCACCTTCCGCGAGTTGGCCACCAACGGAATGATTCCGGGCGTGACCAAGTCGAGCTGGTAGTTTTAAGACTTTTCCCCTCTCTCGAGAGGGTCTCGTTGAATTGATCAAGATGAGTATGGAACCCAAGATGACACTTCTGGATTCCACTGCTTCAACCCCCGTCTGCACCGGTTGCTGCCGTCTCGGTAACTGAGATATCCCATGCCGTTCGTTGCTGCCATTCTGGCGGTGGCGGCAGGGGATCCCGCCCAACTGCCAGCCACCCTGCTCCCGGCCTCCCATTGGGAATCCGGAGAGGTGATTTTCCTGCGTCTGCTGGTTCTTTTTGTCCTGGTTCTACTGAATGGATTTTTCGTCGCCTCCGAACTGGCCATCGTCAAGATCCGTGGAAGCCAACTCGATACCCTGATTGATCAAGGGGATGCACGCGCCAAGGTGACCAAACATATCACCCAGCATCTCGAGGCCTACATTTCAGCCACCCAACTCGGCATCACGCTGGCGAGTCTCGGCCTCGGTTGGTTGGGAGAGCCTTTCCTCGCGCATCTCATCGAGCCGGCCTTCCACCTTGCGGGGATCAATGCGCCTGCCGTGGTCACCACGGTCTCGTTCATCCTCGCCTTCTCGCTGATCACCTTCCTGCACATCGTGCTCGGAGAGCTCGCTCCCAAGTCTCTGGCAATCCGTAAGCCGGTCGAACTGGCCCTCTGGCTCAGCCCTCCACTGAGTCTCTTCTACACGGTATTCCGGCCGATCATCGGCTTCCTGAACAGCTCAGCCAATTTCCTGCTCAGGCATGTTTTCAAAGTCGACCCGCCCGAGGATTCGGAGCGCGCACTGACTAACGAGGAGCTGCGGGTGATCCTGACGGAGAGTCGGGAGGCCGAAGAGGTCTCCCCTCTTGGCGAGCAACTGGCCGTTAATGCGTTGGATCTACGCCACCGTGTGGTTCGGGATATCATGACTCCCCGGAGTGAGGTAATCCTTCTGGATCTTGAGGAATCGTTCGATTCAGAACTGAAAAAAGCAATCGATTCACGCCACACCCGCTTCCCCCTGTGCAATGTGGCCCTTGATGACTCCGTCGGCCTCGTTCATATCAAGGACCTGCTACGCATGGTTCACTCCGAGAAAAAGGACCTCAAGAGCATCCAGCGCCCCATCCATCATGTCTCGGAAATGATGCCTCTCGAGAAGTTGCTGAACTATTTCCTAGGAAAACATGCCCATTTGGCAATTGCCGTCGATGAGTATGGCGGCGCGGTCGGCATCGTCACTCTGGACAATGTCCTTGAGGAACTTGTTGGCTCGATCCATGACGAGTTTGACACCCAGGAAGAGGAAATCACGAATATCCGTGACGGGGAATTCAATGCGGAGGGAACTCTGGCCCTGCATGATCTGGCAGAAGAAGCAGACCTTAAGTTCGAGGAGACCGAAGTCAGCACCATCGGCGGCTATGTGACCCAGATGCTGGGACATCTCCCCGTGCGCGGTGAAAGCGTGAAGCTTGGTGACTACGTGGTAACCGTTACCGAAACGGATGGTCGACGCATTCTGATGCTGAATTTCAAACGGCCCGTCCACCCTGTGGGCAAGGACTGAGCCTAGGGTTCCCCTCGCCCCTTTTTTCTAACGCCCCTTGGCCTCGGGAGATGCCGTAGGAGAGGCTTGAGGTTTCGGGGAACGATGCTTCTGTTTCGGGAGAGGCGTGGGGAGCGGCACCGGTTCATTCCCTCCCGGCTGGGTGAGTGATAGTATCTCTTCGGCAGCGGTGCAGGTTCTGGCCGAGACAATCCCATTCACGGACTTACCATCCTTCGAGGTGAAGCCATCGTAGTTGTTGATGCTGGAAACTTGGGCCACAACATTACCGGCGGCATCGGTCACGGCACCTCCGCTGGAGCCGGGACAGTATTCGGCCGTTACCTCGACATGGAGCGCGGGCTGATGCTTCTCATCATACCGATCGCGACTGATCCGGGCTACCTGTCCTCCCGTGAACATGTAGGCAAACCCGTCGGGATGACTCATGCACCAGATCGGCTCACCCGGGCGTACTCCGCCACGAAGAGGCAAGGCCGGAAGCGTGAGGCCGGGAACCTTGATCAGGCAGGTGTCCGCTCGGTCGCTGGAGGCGACAATCTCCGTGACAGGGAGCACTTTCCCATCCTCCGTCACCGCGACGGCTTGTGCTTCGCGCATCATGCTCGGATCGATCGTCATCACGTGGAGTGATGTGGAGAGGGTCTCAGGTGCCACGGCAAAGGCGGTTGCCCCGATCATGAAGCGCCACTTCTTCGAGTGGGGCTCCTGATACCTCAACCCCATGGCGACCGTGCTGTGGCGGAGCGTCTCCGCTAGCTCGGTGGGCGCAAGAACATGATCCGAAGTCGAGGTGATCAGGGTGGCCTCATGGTGCTTGGGAGCGCTTTTTGCGAGTTCGGTGTAGGAGACGAGTTTCCCTTCCTTAGCCAACTGCTCGGTCACCTTGCTGGCATCGCTTTCGAAATGCTCATCCTCCACGATGAACCGCGGATCCTTGACGATCACTGCACCGGTTGTACAAGTCGCGCCGGTTACACCATTTGTGGCTGCCTGGTCTTGGGCAAGCAATCCCGCACACAGCAGGAAAAAGAGGGGAAGCGGCTTCACGTGCTGCTGATCAGTCGACCAGCTGGTACCAGTTGTTCCTGCGGCGTGGAGTGTATCCAGCCTCGCGGATCAGGGTCTCGATTTCTTGGGACTCGAGACGGAAACTGGTGCCGGCTTTGCTCACGACATTCTCCTCCATCATGACGCTGCCGAAATCATTCGCGCCATATCGGAGCGCCACCTGGCCGATCTTGGGTCCTTGAGTAACCCAGGAGCTTTGCACATTGGTGATGTTGTCGAGGAAGATGCGCGAGAGGGCCTGCATCCGGAGATATTCCGCGGAGCCGACTGGTTCGGCGCGGAGCTTTGTATTGTCGGGCTGGAAGGTCCAGCAGATGAAGGCGGTGAAGCCTTTTGTCTCGTCCTGCTGGCGTCGCAGGCGGCCGAGATGTTCAATCCGTTCCTCAAGCGTCTCGACATGGCCGAACATCATCGTGGCGCTGGAACTCAGCCCCATGCCATGGGCAATTTCCATCACCTTCAGCCACTGATCGCTGTTGGCCTTGAGCGGAGCGATTCGCGTACGGACGCGATCCACGAGGATCTCTCCACCACCTCCGGGAATGGAGCCTAGACCCGCCTCCTTGAAACGTCGGATTACTTCCTCAAGCGGCATCTTAAAGACTTCGGCGAAGTGATTAAACTCCGGAGGGCTGAAGCCATGGATATTCACGTGAGGATATTTCTCGCGGATATGGGAGAGCAGGTCGGTGTACCAGTCGATCGTGAGTGAGGGATGGTGACCACCCTGCATCAGGATCTGAATGCCACCTGCAGCCGTGAGTTCATCCAGCTTCTGGTCGATCTCCTCATGGGTGATCACGTAGCTGTCGACATCCTTCTCGGTGCGGTAGAAGGCGCAGAACTTGCAGTAGACATTGCAGATATTCGTGTAGTTGATGTTCCGGTCGATGATGTAGGTCACCACATCATTTCCCGCGCCGTCATAAGCCTCAGTTAGTGCGAGTTTCCTGCGGTGATCGGCCAAGGCACCAAGTTCCTCAAGCGGCAAACGATACAACTCCAACGCTTCCTCGGGCGAAATGCGCTCCCCTTCGATAACTCGATCGATCAGTGCTTCGGATGCAACAGCGGTGGACATGCTGATATGTTAAGGAATGAAGGCTGAAGGCTGAAGGGAAATTTTGGCGATTGGCTTACTCTCTTGGGGAGCAGCAAGAAAGGTTATGCCATGGGTTTTCATGAGGATTATCCCGGATTATGCGATAGCGTGCTGGTAACAGGTTTGGGTGCTGTACCAGGATGGTGACCTCAGCGATCGTTAAAATTGTTTCAATGTTAAAAGGGTTAAAAAGGACTGAATACAATCATCATGCATCGGAAATGCCCCCTCTAGAGGACTCCAGCATCCGATGACCCGATGTTCACCCATCTCCATGTTGTAACGCTTCAACCTTTCTAATGATTTTAACTCCTCGGTATCCTAGATGGATAGTTGCTAAGGCAAATTTTGGGATAATGCCTTTGATCTGTTAAGCACCGCCACCAACCCACCTGCCATATTATTTCCCGATTCCTTGAAGAGCTAAAGGCTCCACCTCGAAGTTGTTATCGTATAGCCACCCGCATTTCCCACTAAACCGAAGCCCGGCCAAGTTCGCAGACACTTAGATTGCGCATATGGTGGAGGGCTTTTTTGAGAGAATTCCACCAGGTGTCCGTTCGGTATGTGACGCCGTACTGATTGCACAACGCGCGGACTTCGGGAGCGATTTCCCGCAGTCTTTCCGGCGGAAGTTTTAGGAAAAGATGGTGCTCAATCTGACGGTCCAGCCCCCCGCAAAGAATCGATATAGGCCGACTCACCTCGAAGTTATTGGTTGCCGCCACCTGCATCGCGTACCACTCACCCTTTCCCCTGGCCTTGGTACCTTGAGGAAAATCCGCAACATCCTCGCCGGTGTGCCCGCAGTAAATCGTCGCAGCACTGTAAATGTCGCGGAGGGTTTCGGCCATCCAGTTTCCGAGCAGAACCTTCCAGAACATCCAGATATTCCAGAACATCACTCCCGCAAGCATGGGGAAGAAGAGGTAGTTCTTGAAATAATAAGGCGCAAATTTCCGAAGAGCGGTGAGATGCGCTTCCCGGATCACTTTCCAGGAACGATCCGTTTTCCCACGGCGCTCATCGGCCAGACCATTTCCAAAATAAATGTCATTGAGCCCAGTGAAGTGCAGATTGATGAAAAAAGTGAAATTCGGCGCCAGAATTGCAATCAGAAAGGGAAACTGCAGATGGTGAAACCACTTGTGGGGAGTTCGCTCCGTAAGGCGCGCCGGACCAAAGTTCATGTCAGGATCCTTGCCGGCCACATTGGTGAAATGATGGTGTTCGATATTGTGCCCCTGCCGCCAGGACTCCTCATGGATGGGCGCATCCCAGGAAAATGTCTTTGATCTCAAATGCTCCGGACCCTCGAGATGGTCATAGACTCCGTGCAGCACAGTGTGCCCGATCTCGGTTGCTTGAAGTTGCTTATGAATCCACAACGCGCCAACGCCTACCAGAAAAGTGATCGGCTCAAAGCTGAAATGGAGCAATACACGACCCACCACTTCCATGCTTCGTGAAAACCGATTCAATCGGCAAAGACGAGCCACATCCACTTCACCGATCTCTGCCTGGACTTTGTTGCCAATCTCATCGATCGCTTCCCCAAAGCACCGCATCCGTTCCGTGTAAGAGAGTCGGGAGTAATCGGGCAAAGACTCCTTTACGGAGTACTCTTCAAGGAGTGATGTGGAGTGAACAAGGCAGGTCATGTGCTTTGCGAAAATATCACACTACTCCAATTCAAAATTAATATTGATCGTGTAGCCGCCTGAGTTGCCCATTCCTTCAGGCACCGGGGCGATTTTGATGACCTTACGAGCAGCCTCAAGGACGGACTGATCCATGACGGGATTACCACTCGGTTTTGAGAGTGAGAAATCGCTGATTGTTCCGTCGCGCTGGATCGTGATTTTCAGGACGGTGGCAAAGTCATGACGGTGCTCTGTTGGAATCGAGGTCGGCTGCTCCCACTGGCTGTAGAAGCGGTCGTGGATCAGACTGTGGTAGGCATCGATGGTCCCGGGATCGGCACCATTGCCCCCCGCACCTCCCGCACCTGTCCCACCTCCCTTGGAGGCAAGGAATGCAGCCTCGGCATTGGAGTTACCAAAGCCGTCGCCCTTGGCTGCCGAAGATTTCTTGGTGTCACTGGAGCTCTTCTTGGAGCCTTCTGAGGATTTCTCAGCACTTTGGGAGGGGGTCTTTTTGTGAGGATGATCCTCGTCCTCTTTCTGCCGGTTCTGCTCCTTCTCGGTCTTTTCTACTTTTTCTGTTTTTGGAGAGGACTTGGGAGTTGCCTTCGGTTTCGGGTGGGGAGTCGGTGAATGTTTGGGCTTAGCAGGCGTCTGATGAGGCGAGGGCTTCGGAGTTGGCTTGGGAGTCTCTTCGGGTTCCGGGGTCGGTTTAGGGGTCTCCTCAGGTGTTGGCGATGGAGTTGGAGTCGGCGTTGATTTGGGGGTCGGGGTCGCTGACGGTTTAGGGGTAGGTTTTGGCGTCGGTTTAGGAGTAGTCCTAGGGGTTGGGGTTGGCGTAGCCGAGGGAGTAGGAGTTGCTGTGGGCGTAGGTTTAGGTGTCGGGGTAGGAGTGGGAGTCGGTTTGGCCAAAGAAATCTCGGAGGGTGGCTCGGGTGTTTGCGGGGCTTGCTTTTCGTTCTCCTGAAGAGGAATGGGCGTAGGGCGGGGCTTCCTTGCGTGCGGCTTCTCGGGCTCGTCCTCCTCCTTGTCCGCCTCTTTTTCGGCGGGTGATTTGATGACTGGCGTAGCCTCCGTTTCCTGAGGAGCCGAAAAAGAACCTGTCTCCATCCAGGTGAGCTGACCGGAGGGTTTCTTGATTGGCCTGTTGAAGAACCAAACCAGTCCACCGATCAGGATGAGATGGACCAGGGCCACGACGATGAGCGCCCTGCGGAAGCGGGGTTCTTGCCTACTCATCGTCGATTATTGCTTGGATGTCTGACCATCAGGTCGTGTCATCACGCCGACCTTAGAGATGCCAGCCTTGTGCAGCAGATCCATCACGCGGACGAAATTCTGGACAGGGAGATCCCGGTCCGGTCGCACGACGACTGCAAGGTTCGGCTGCTCTTGCTTGAGAGAAGCAAGTCGGGTCTCGAGTTCGGCCGGAGAGATCACCTGCTCGTTCAGTTTGATGACATCATTCCGATCGACGGAGAGGGTCTGAACCTGCGCAGGGTTCACTTCGGCCTTCGCGGTGGAGCTGCTCGGAACGATCAGGTCCATGCTGTTCTCCATGAGAGGGGTCGTGATCATGAAGATGATCAGCAACACGAAGGCCAGATCAAGCAGCGGCGTCACATTCAGCTCACTGAGTGTGTGCAGCGCGTTGCGGTCCGAGAATCTACGCATGGGATTGATGCGGCCGTTTCTAGCCGTTACGGCTTCCGTGGGTGACGTAGCGATGCTCGATCTCGCTGGAGAGCTCGGCGGCAAAGTTGTCGCAGGAGACGATCATCCCGCGAACGCTGGTCACGAGAAAATTATACCCGAACATGGCTGGTATCGCGACAAGCAGACCGGTCACGGTGGTGATAAGGGCGCCGGAGACACCGGGCGCCATGGCGGCCAGGCTGGCACTTCCGGAGGCGGCAATTCCACCAAAGGCATCCATGACACCCCAGACGGTACCGAGCAGTCCGACAAAGGGCGCACCACTGACCGCAGTGGAGAGAATGATCATCTGGGATTCTAGCTTCAGCGACGACTCGCCGACAGCACGCTCCATGGCTGCCTGGACGGAGCGCATCTGCGCAGGTGTGATACGGTCGGCGTATTTAAGACGCGACTTGAAGGTCTCATCCACCTCGGTCGAACCGAGCACTTGGAAGCAGAGTTCCTCGCAACCTGCCTGATAGATCTCGTAGAGGGGAGATCCCTCAAACTCCAGCCCGGTCTCGAAGATATTCAGCGGTTCGCGGTCGCGATGGAAGAGCGCCATGAATCGCTCGGATTGCTTCTTGGCAAAGCTCAAAACCCGGATCTTGGTGATCATCACAGACCAGCTGAAAATAGACCCAACGAAGAGCGTCAGGAGGACGGCCTTTCCCTCGGGTGTGGACTCGAGGAAGGCATAGACGATTCCGCTGCCGAGCAATAAGGACATGAGTCAAAGAATCACGGTTTCCCGGGGATAGGTAAACTCAAGAATCACTGGAGCGTGCTGTGGAAAGAGATCAAGGAGAACGGACCGGGAAGGCATTTCGAAATCCTGAAAGTCGAAGCCCGGTGCGACCGTGCAGCCAGTAAGCGTAGCCCCCCTATCCAAGGGTCTGGCACCCTGCCACCACCCCGAGGGAACAACATGTTGCGGATGCTGTCCCGAAAGCAGGTCCCGACCGAGCAAGATCTTGTCGAGGTGCCCGTCTGGCGAGATGGTCACCAATTCCAAAGGTGAGCCGCCGTAGTGATGCCAAACCTCGTCCGCCGCGACTCTGTGAAGAGCTGAAAACGATCCAGCCGGCAGCAGGAAATGGATGGCGGTGCTTGCAGAGCGAAGACGCCCATCGGAAAGGGTGACGATCTCCTTGGACCGAAAGGTCTCAGCATAATACCCGCCCTCCGGATGAGAGGTCAGGCCATGCCGGGCAATGATTTCTTGGACGTTCAGCTCTTCATTCACAGGCGTATCATCTTCCTGTGCTTCCCTAGAACAAGCGGGAAGTGACTGAGTCGGCAAAGAGCTTGGAATGCGGCTTTGCCATGGGGTGGCGAGCCCGATATCAAGGTGGGATGTTTCGTCCCGCCTTCCTAGCCCCATTACTGGTCATCACATCGCTTTCCGGTTCGCTTCAGGCTGTGGATCAGCAAGTGATCCCCGATACCACGTTGTCACCCTCCCAAACGAACGCATTGGTCTCATCCGCTCCTGCTCCCTCGGGAAATCGCTACGACGTTCTCTCCAAGATGATCACCCCGATGGCGGGTGTCCTTCTGGGTGGCAACCAGACCACCGATCGGGCCCTGACGCTCAAGGCTACCGTGGATCAGGTGGCAGGTCGTCTGCCGCAGGTCATCAAGGGAGCAACATTTACCGCCAAAATCGAGTACCCGGGTCGGATTCGAGTGGAGGCCCCCGTGATGGGGGAGACACTCACGGTCTGTCGTGACGGCAATCAGGTCTGGGCTATTCCCGGGGCGAAAATCCAGTTCCTGCTCGGACAGTTCAAGCAGAAGCCTCCCCTCCAGCAAAAGAATCCCGCTCCGCTCCAGCTCCCGTTCACCGCCCAGCAGGCCGTACTGCTCCCGGCGCTCTTCCAGCTCGAGCACACGCAGGAAGTTGCGGAGATCGGGGGGACTTCCTGCCGACTGATCTCCGGAGGTCTGATTCCCGAAGTGGCCAAAGCCGCGAATGCCGAGGACTTCTCCGCCAAGCTCTGGATCTGCTCCGAGTACACCCCGAAGCGGATCGACATCCGACGCAGGGATTTCGCCATGTCCTTCCTCATTGCGGAGCTTTCCTACTCACCCCAATTTCCTGCTTCGACATGGCAACCTCCCGAGGGCGCCAAGGATATCTACCGGGGCGATGCGGCGCAGCTCGAACAACTTCTCTATGTACTCATGAACTCGCTCCAGATGAGCCCTCAGGACAAACCATGGCTCAATGAACCGGCACAGAACACCGGAGGACTCCCAGGCATGCCTCAGATACCTCAGACTCAGGCTCCCTCATCACGCCCTAGCTTAACTACCCCACTCGGGCCGTTGAACTGAGCCAAGTCGCTAGCGGTTTCATCTAAAGGCTGATAGGTTCCTGCACCCGAGATGGCAGAGGATAGCAACTCTGACTGCAGATCTTCGGATGGATCGACCTATGTCTCGAATGACTAAGTCGCCTTTTCATTTTTTATAATTCATCCTTCATCCTTTCCGCCCAATGCCCCTTCTCCAACTCCAGCAGGTCACTCTCCGCTACACGGATCTTCCGCTTCTCGACAAGGTCGACCTGCAGATCGACCCCGGTGAGAGGGTCTGTCTGGTTGGCCGTAACGGCACAGGCAAGACCAGCATCATGCGGGTCATCTCCGGTGAGGAAAAACCTCAGGAAGGAGACATCACCAAACCGAATGGAGTTGTCCTGACCAGACTGCCTCAGGAAGTACCCGATGGCATTATCGGCACCGTCTACGAGGTGATCCATGGTGGCCTCCGGGTCGGAGGCACCGAGGAAGACTGGGAGGCTGACGTGCGTGTCGAGGATCTGATGGAGGAGATGAAACTCCCGGCTGAAAAGGAATTCCAGAGCCTCTCCGGCGGCATGAAGCGCCGGGTGCTCCTTGCCCGTGCCCTCGTTGGGCAGCCTGATGTCCTGCTTCTTGACGAGCCGACCAATCATCTCGATCTCGAGTCGATTCTCTGGCTCGAGAATTTCCTGCTGAAGGTCAAGCCGACCCTCTTCTTCGTAACCCACGACCGTGCTTTCCTCCGGAAGCTCTCGACCCGCATCGTCGAGCTCGACCGGGGACGCCTCACTAGCTGGGCCTGCGACTACGACACCTACCTCGAGAGAAAGGGTGCCTTCCTCGATGCCGAGGAGAAGCAATGGGCCGCCTTCGACAAGAAGCTCGCCCAGGAAGAGGCGTGGCTCCGGCAGGGAGTGAAGGCACGCCGCACCCGTAACGAAGGCCGTGTACGCGCCTTGAAATCGCTGCGTGCCGAACGGGGTAAACGCCGCGAACGCGTCGGCTCCGCCAAGATCGAAATTCAGGAGGCTGGCTCCTCGGGACAAAAAGTCATCGAGGCGAAAAACATCAGCTTTCAGTACGGCGATCACCCCATCGTCAGCGACTTCACCTCCACCCTTTGGAAGGGTGATAAAGTCGGCATCATCGGCCCCAATGGAGCCGGGAAGACGACCCTGCTCAAGATGCTCCTCGGCAAGTTGGAGCCGACGGAAGGATCCGTGAAGCTCGGCACTCAACTTCAGATCGTCTACCTCGACCAGCTCCGTGACCAGATCGATGGGGAGAAGAGCCTTGGGCAGAACGTCGCGGGCGATGCCGAGACCGTCACGTTCCAGGGACGTCCCGTCCATATCCACACTTACCTGAAGGACTTCCTGTTCCCCTCCGATCGCATTCGGATGCCCGCCAAGATGCTCTCGGGCGGAGAGAGGAATCGCCTGCTGCTGGCGCGCCTCTTTCTTCAACCGGCGAATGTCCTTGTGCTCGATGAGCCGACCAATGATCTCGATGCCGAGACTCTGGAGCTGCTTGAAGAGCTGCTCGTCGGCTACGAGGGGACGCTCCTTCTTGTCTCCCACGACCGCGCCTTCCTCGACAACGTCGTGACCAGCACCTTCGTCTTTGAGGGAGAGGGCCGTATCACGGAATACACCGGCGGCTACGAGGACTGGGTCCGCCAGCGTAAGGAGCTAGCCCGCGTGGCCGCGATGCCCGTGGCTCCCCCGCCAGCACTCGAGGCCTCCAAGCCCGGGAAGACGGAGAAAGGTCGCAAGTTCCTCAATCGCGAGCAGAAAGAGCTGGATGAACTGCCAGCCAAGATTGAGGAACTGGAGGCCAAACAAGCCGAACTCTCCGAGCGACTGGCTGATCCCGCCCTCTACCAGAGTAAGGATGGAGAATTCCAGAAAGTGGAGAGGGAACTCAATCAACTCCACCAGACCATCGAAAAGACCATGGCCCGCTGGGAGGAGCTTGAGGCTCTCAGGGCGGAGCTTACGAGCTGAGGCTCTAGGGGTTTAGGCTGAAGGCTGATAGGTAACAGCCAACGGACATGACTCGCGCGGAGACGCTGAGGATTTTAATCCGAAAACAAGTAGTCAGGAACAATCAGAGGTTCTTGAAATTCATCCAACTTGTCATCGGGTGAGCAACGCACTACCTAGAAAGTAGAGGCCAATGGTATTAATGACTCTCCTCCGATGAAACTCTCTGGTGAACACTATGAACGCAGCCTTTCCCGCGCTATTTCTTCGGACATTTCATGGGGAAACATCACATCTTCAGAGGGGTGGGAAAAAGTTCACCCCGATGAACCTGCCGACAAACACGGCCATTTGGCCGCCTAGTACCTGTTAGACGGAAAATCACACACATATCCATATGACGCCATTACTTGCCATTTTCGGGATCGGAGATCACATGATTTTTCCGATCATCTTCGTTCTACTCCTAACGAGCGCTATTACGGCTGTGCGCCAACAGAGTAAAATAAGCCAACTTGAGCACCAACTACATACATTATTCAAACAACGGAAGGGAGAGAACCCCTTATCCCCAGAGGTTGAACTCTTGGCAAAAGATCCAAAGCAGAAGGTTGCTGCCATCAAGCTACATCGAGATCAGAACCCAGGCATGAGCATTGCTGATGCTAAATGGGATATAGAGAATCTGGCATGATTCTTTTACCGTCTAACCAATCACTGGAGCGAACACCATTAGGTCTGCCGCTTTGCATGGGGATACCGTGGATGGTGTCGCTCAGTTCTAGCCGTTCGGCAAAAGTATGACACCAATTGCTCACAATCAATTCGATCAAGCATTCTCTGCCGGGCGACTGCATGAAGCTGAGAAAGTTGCGTTGATCGCTCTGGAGCAAAGTGCAGATGACTGGAATGCGATCTACCTTCTCGGCGTGATCTCCAGAGCGCAAGGCGACTTTCATGGAGCCTTGTCACGATACCATGAAGCTCTTCGTCTCAGCTCGCAGTCGGCTCCAATACTCAGGGCTTGTGGCATCGCTCACCAGCAATTGGGCGAGTTTGATCAAGCCGTTTCGGCATTTGCTGAATCCCTTCGAGAAGAACCAGAAAGCGTGGAGGCATTGAACTCGCTGGGGATCACCTATCGCAAAATGGGGAAGCATCATCATGCCCTCTATTACTACTGTATTGCAGTTAATCTCTGTATTGAATCCGCCTACACAGCATTGCAGAAAGATGGCCTAGTTCGCACGGCAGTGGACTCGGTTGGCGCAAAAGGAACTTTGATTACTCAAGCAGGATTTGAGAGATTCTCCCGGGCAGTTCTCAACACTCCATATATTACAATTATCGAGAATATTGGAGCTGCGTTTGACGCATTAGGGAACTCTGAGCGTGCGAGCTACTTTTTTCATATTGCTGACACGAAAAGCCCGGTTGATGAGGACTTGCTATTGCAGATATACAAAAAAGCCGAACAAGACGCTGGACTCAACCCTCCTTCCGCTGGCGCTACAGGAGGGTGAGTCAGCTTTGACGTTAGGAATGCTTTTCTTCCAAGGCTTGGAAGATCGGATGGAGAGCAAGACGTGAGAGCGCCGCTGTAGTTCTCCTACAGCAAGCGAGCAACAACGCTGCTATACGCCGATATCCCAAGCCGCAAAAACTTAGATTTTGCGGAGCTGAATGGAATCAAACTTCTCATCCCCCTCAATGATGTCGCTCATGACGATGAGCTGATCACCTTTATTGAGGAGGCCTCGGGAAAGAAGAAGCTCTTCAGCCTTTTTCACGGACTCTTCGGGAGTCGCGCCAAAGGGCATGACGATTGGAAGCACGCCCCAGTTGAGCGTGAGATGACGCGCAGTCACTTCCGAGGGAGTGATGGCGTAAATGGTGGCATGCTCGGGACGGATATGGCTGGTGTAGTCAGCCATGTCGCCGTGGCGGGTCAGGACGGCGATGCTGGCATTCGCGAAGGAGTTGGCTAGGACGACACCGGAATGCGCCGTCTTCTGCCGTGGAGTCAGCAGGGAGGTCTGCTCGGCGAAGTGGGCACTGCCGCTGCGCTCGATGCGACGGGCGATTCGGTCGAGAACCTTTACGCAATCGACGGGGTATTTACCAACGGTTGTCTCACCGCTCAGCATGATGGCATCGGCCTGCTCAAAGACGGCATTGGCGACATCGGTCACCTCGGCGCGGGTCGGAACAGGATTCTCGATCATCGACTCGAGCATGTGGGTGGCGACGATGACCTGCTTCCCGATCTTGAGGGCAGTCTTGAGGATCTTGCGCTGGATAATCGGGAGCTCCTCCATGGGGCATTCGATACCAAGATCGCCGCGGGCGATCATGACGGCATCGGTCTCCTTGATGATCTCGGTGATCAGCTTGACGGCACTCTGATCCTCGATCTTCGCGATGACGCGGGCCTTGCTGTTATGCAGGGCCAGAACCCTGCGCATCTCAACGATGTCGGAGGGCTCGCGGCAGAAGCTGAGGGCAACGAAATCGACCCCTACTTCTGTGCCGACGGCGATATCGGCGAGATCCTTCTCGGTGAGGGGCGGGAGGTTGACCTTGACGCCAGGCAGATTGATATGGCGGCGGGATCCGAGTTCGCCGGGGGTCAGGACCTCGCAGCGGATGCGGCTGTTGATCTTGGAAAGCACCTTGAGGTGAATGACACCGTTATCGACAAGGACCACATCCCCTTCGTTGATATCGTCGATCAGGCCGTCGTAGTTGACGTTGACCGAGTAGAGTTCCTCGCTGCGGACACCACGGACGGTGAACTCCATGATGTCGCCAACCTTGAGATTGAGCTTCGTGGGGAGATCGCCGGTGCGTACGGCAGGTCCCTGGGTGTCGAGCAGGATGCCAACAGGCATGTCGAGCTCTGCGGCGATCCCACGGATGGTCGGAACGATCTGGCGCACCCAATCATGCTGAGCATGGCTCATGTTGAGTCGGAAGATATTGGCTCCAGCGAGAATCATCTCGCGGAGACGCTCCGGAGACTCCGTCGCCGGGCCGAGGGTGCAGATGATTTTGGTTTTACGGAGAGAGGTGGTCATAAATCGAGTTGAGAAAGTTGTGACGTGGCAAAAAATAACGATCACTCAAGCCAAGCAGAGGATACTTCTCTTGGGAAGCTCCGCTTCGGGAGCAATTCTAAAAAACCTGCGCCCGATGACTAGAGTCCCGTTTTGGGAATCACGAAGTCAGGGCGCTGAACCGGAGGTATTTCACCCAGCTTTTTGGGCCGACGAGTCTTACGCTCAGGAATCAAGCCTTGCTGAAAACAATACTCCGAAATCGTTGCTGTAATCTCGCGGGCCGTCCTTGCCCGATCAATCGAAAGCCCTCCGAGCGATGCTCCCCCCGCGTTGCCGATTGCTCCGGGCCAATAAAATGCGAATGCCGGGGTGAAGGCGGCCCAAGCGCCGGGAGCAAGGCCTGATCCTCCCGAGGTGAGAAGAGAGAGAAACTGCGAGGGCTGCTTGCCTAAAACCGAGGAAACCTGCACGCGTGTCTCGAACTTGGTTCCCCCAGCCCCAAAACCAACAATCGTCCTCAAGGCTCGACTCCCCTGATTCACGCGATCATAGGTTCCTGTTACAAGCCAGTAGTTGCCTCGGGGGGGCTGCTTTCCATCAGAAAGAATTTCGGAAGGAGCGACATACTTGTTGAGTTGCTTCACGATTGCTTGGGCCAGGGCATGCTTCTCCGCGGCAATGAAGGCCGCCAGATCAGCACCCTTACGATCGACCCGGAAGCTGTCGAAGGGAGCATTGAACTCTTGAACATAAATCCTTGCGGGCATTTTTTTGGGCGGACTCCCCTTGGAGAAAACATTTCCGACTCCGACCGAGGCACACCCGGAAAGTCCCAGTAATGATACGGCAAGAAGGAGACAGAGAGCGCGGGTCACGAAGCGGAATAAATGCAAGGTCGTTGAATTTGCTCGCGAAACCGACGTTGTCCATGAAAAAAGCGGGGTGCCATGAACACAGTCGAAGTTCCTCACCATCTCCCCGGGCCGCTTCTGATGGTTCCCTTTGTCCTTCAGTTGGCGGCCATTGCGCTGATGCCCTTTCTCGCTCACCACTGGTGGGAGCGCCATTACCCCAAGGTATCGGTGGTACTGGGAAGCGTCCCTGTGCTCTACTATCTGCTCGTTCTTCATGCCGGCAACCGCCTCCTTGAGGCCCTGCACGAGTATGCGAGTTTCATCATTCTTTTAGCCTCCCTCTTCATTGCCGCGGGAGGCATCCATATCATGGTCAAGGGAGAGGCTACGCCGCGAAGGAATCTTCTTTTCCTCGTCATCGGGGCGATCCTGGCCAACGTGATCGGAACCACCGGAGCCTCGATGCTCCTCATCCGTCCTTGGGTTCGGATGAACAGGTATCGAATAACGGGATTTCACACCGTTTTCTTTATCTTCTTAGTTTCGAATATCGGTGGAGCCCTGACTCCGATCGGAGATCCCCCGCTTTTCTTGGGATTCCTCAAGGGGATTCCCTTTTGGTGGACGCTGGAGCATCTCTGGAGACCGTGGCTCCTTGTGGTAGGCCTAATCGGTGCCATCTTTTACCTCATCGACAGGGGGAATTTTCTGCGAGCCCCCCGTTCTGTTCGTGACAAAGAGACCTCTGAAGAAAAATGGGGCATCAAGGGCCTTGTGAATCTTCTTCCATTGGGTGCCATCCTCCTTGGGGTTTTCCTTCCCTCTCCGTGGCGTGAGATCGTCATGACTAGTGCGGCCGTTCTTTCATGGTGCATTACTCCCCGCCAGATCCACGAAATGAATGCCTTCTCATTCGCTCCGATCCGGGAGGTCGCCTGGCTCTTCCTTGGGATCTTCGCCACGATGATCCCAGCGCTTGATTATCTGGAGCATCATGCAAACGCTCTGGCATCTTCCTTTGGGATGGGGGCGCTTCACTTTTACTATTTCACCGGAATCCTTTCTTCCGTTCTCGATAATGCTCCAACCTATCTTGCCTTTCTCTCCGTGGAACTTGGTCTCAAGGGTGGATCCCTGGGCAATCCGGAGGATGTTCTCCGGATCGCAAACACAGACCCCGCACATCTCATCGCGATCTCCCTAGGGGCGGTCTTCTTCGGGGCGATGACCTATATTGGTAACGGCCCGAACTTTATGGTAAAGAGCATCGTCTCGGAGTCGGGGGCCACGACACCAGGATTCTTCGGATACATCCTTCGCTATGCCCTCCCGATCCTTCTTCCCGTGCTTGCTCTGGCGGGATGGATCTTTCTTCGATAGTACGTTAAGCTCTTCCTATGTTTACAGGACTTGTCGAATCTCTCGGAACAGTCCGTTCGCTCGAGCGGCGTGGCGATGCGGCACGCCTGATGTTGGAGACTTCCCTTGCAGGAGAATTATCACCCGGCGAGAGCCTCGCTGTGAACGGATGCTGTCTCACCGTCACGGGCAAGGATGACATTGGTTTCGATCTGCTAGTAGAAACACTCAACCGAACCAATCTCGGAGGTCTTTCATCCGGATCACGAGTGAATCTGGAGAGAGCGCTACGGGCCGACGGACGCTTCGGGGGACACTTTGTGCAAGGGCATGTCGATACGACGGCCAAGGTCATTGCCTCCGACTCCAAGAGCGCCGATCTCAACCTTCTGATCGAGATTCCCCCGGCAGGAGCCGGATATTTCATCGAGAAAGGTTCGATTGCCGTGAATGGAGTCAGCCTGACCGTGGCCTCGCTTGCTGAGGATCACTTCGGCCTCTGGATCATCCCTCACACCCTCCAGGAGACAAACCTCGGTGATCTCAAGCCGGGCGACCGCGTGAATTTGGAATACGACCTTCTCGCCAAATACGCCGAGCGCCAATTGGGGAATAGGTTATCGGGAATCGGTGATAGGTGCTGATCTGTTTTCTCCCCATAGCCGAACCCCGAGATCCGATCACCGATTAGCTAACAGCCTTCCGCCTAAACCGCTAACAACTTCATCTTTCATGCTCCGCATAGCACTCCTGATGCTTTTCCGGGATCGAGCCAAGTACGTGATGCTCGTGGTTGGTCTGACCTTCTGCTCTCTTCTCATGACCCAGCAGACCTCCGTCTTCTGCGGCATCATGCTCTGGACCACTGCGACCGTGCGCAATATCGACGCGAAGGTCTGGGTCTTCGATGCCAAGGTGGAGCAGGTTAACGAGGTGATTCCTCTCCGCGAGATCGAGGTGACGCGTGTGCGGAGCATCCCGGGCGTGGAGTGGGCTGTTCCTCTCTATCTGGGGATCGAGCAGGCACGCTTGGGTGACGGCTCGTTCCAGAATGTGCAGCTCACCGGGCTCGACACCGCGACCTTCGTCGGCAGGCCGATGGAAATCCTCAAGGGGCGGGTCGAGGATCTGCGCCTCCCGGATGCAGTCATCATCGACCAGGTCGGCGTTGAGAAATACCGCAAGAAGGGGATCAAGATCGATATCGGCACCTCCTTCGAGATTAATGACAAGCGCGCCGAGGTCGTCGCCATCTGTCACGAAAACCGCAGCTTCCTGGCCCAGCCCTATGTCTTCACGACCTACGATCGGGCACTCCAGTTTGCGAAGCCCCAGCGCAAGATGCTCAGCTGCGTGCTGGCCGAGCCCAAGCTGGGAATTTCTGCCAAGGAACTAGCTGCGCGGATCAGCACCATTCCGGGATTGCGCGCCTTTGCACGAGACGACCTTTTCTGGACCACGATCCGGTGGTACATCAAGAATACCGGCATCCCCATCTCCTTCGGCACTGTCGTGATTATGGGGATGATTGTCGGCATCGCCATTGCCGGCCAGACCTTCTACCTTTTCATCCTCGACAACCTCCGCTACCTCGCAGCGCTCAAGGCCATGGGAGCACGCATGCCCATCTTGACGGCCATGGTCTTCCTCCAGTCGTTCTCAGTCGGCTTTGTCGGCTTCGGAATCGGCGCGGGATTAACCACCCTCTTCGGACTCAAGGTTCTCAAACTCGAGACCCCCCCTTTCTTCATGCCGTGGCAGGTGCCCGTTGCGGTGGCCGGCGTTATCATGCTCATTTGCTGCTTCTCCGCCTTGATTGGCCTGCGACAGATCGCGAAGCTCGAACCGGCCGTCGTCTTCAAATGAGCTCTGAGAAAAACAGTGCGCTCCATTCCGTCGCCGTCCGGGTAGACAAGGTCACCAAGACCTTCCCCAACGGCGACACGCCGACCTACGCCCTGCGCGAGGCCTCGTTCGAGGCTCTTGCGGGACAGCTCACCATGATCGTGGGGCCCTCCGGATGCGGGAAGACAACCTTGCTGAGTGTTATCTGCGGCACGATGCAGACCGACTCGGGCCGCATCGAGGTGTTTGGCCAAGATATCGGCTGTATGAGTGATGCAGAGGTGACCGCCTTTCGAAGCAGGAACGTCGGATTTATCTTTCAGCAATTCAACCTCATCCCCACCCTAACGCTCGTCGAGAACGCCTCGGTGCCGCTGATCCTGCAGGGATGGCCCTACCGCAAGGCTGAAGAGAAGGCGGCTTCTGTCCTCGAGAACCTCGGCCTGGGCAAGCGCCTCCGCTCCTTCCCCAAGCAGCTCTCCGGCGGCCAGCAGCAGCGCGTGGCTATCGCCAGGGCCCTAGTCCATGATCCCCGCCTGATCATTTGCGACGAACCCACCGCCTCGCTCGATGCCAAGACGGGCCACCATGCCCTCGAACTACTCAAGCAAAGCGCCTGCCGTCAAGACCGGTGCGTCATCGTCGTCACACACGACAGCCGCATTTTTTCCTTCGCCGACTGGATTGCTGAGATGGAGGATGGCAGGGTTGTGAAAAGCTGCCCTGCCGCCGAATACCGCCATGCTTAAACGCGCCTCCATCTTTCTAGCCCTGATCGGGATCGGTGTAGCAACCTTGCTCGTCTTGAAGCTCATGAAGCCGCTGCCGACTCCGGTACCACTGGTCGAGCCCTCGCGTGCACCCTACGCGGACTCCATCGGGGCCCGCGGGATCGTGGAGGCCGTGGACGAGAATGTCATCGTGGCTCCGCTCATTTCCGGTCTGATCACCGACATCTATGTGAAGGTTGGGGACAGCGTGAAAAAGGGTGATCCCCTGTTCCGTCAGGACACCCGTGATGCCGCAGCAAAGGTTGCCACACAAAAGGCCCAGGTCGCCCTTCTGGAAGCAAAGGTGCACGAGGCCGAGGTCATGCTTGCAGATCGCAAGGACAGCTTCGACCGTATTGAAAAGCTCCGGGAGAAGGCCGTGGTCAGCGAGGACGACCGGCTTCGTAAATACTACTTGATGAGGTCAGCCGAGACCGCCCTGGGGACTGCCAGGGCGGATCTGGAACTCGGGAAGGCGCAGCTTGATCAAGCGGAGGTCGTTTTGGATCTCCTGACTGTAAGGGCGTCACGGGATGGTGAGATCCTTCGTCAGAACATGCACAATGGCGAGTATGCGAGCGTCTCCCCATCCGATCCGAACACCCCCTCCCTTCTGCTCGGCGAAACTCAGCGCCTGCAACTCCGCGCGGATGTCGACGAGGATAGTGCCTCCCGGGTGCACGCAGGCGCCCCCGCGGTGGCCTACATCAAGGGGATGCGGTCCGACCCCATTCCCCTGCGCTTTGTCCGCATCGAACCCTACATCACCGTAAAAAAATCTCTTACTGGTGACAGCACGGAGCGCGTGGATACCCGAGTTCTGCAGGTGATCTACCAGTTCGACAAGAGCAAGGTGCCTGTCTACGTGGGACAGCAGATGGATGTCTTCATCGACGGCGCGCCGCCCGGACGTAATGCTCCCCTGGAAAAAACAAACCCTGTCATCGTCCTGCCTCAGTCAGCCAACCCCTGAGTTCGGGTACAAGTAGCTAGCCGCTTCCTCCACAAGGATGGTTTAAGTTGCATGAACGATTTCTCGAACAAGACGTCCTTGGCTGACGACTCCGCAAGGCGCACTGATCTTGATGCGTTGCGGGGGATCGCGATGCTATTGGGCATTGTCCTTCATGCCTTGCTGAGTTTTATTCCGACCCCGTGGCCCGTTCAGGACACCCACCA
>CAIPWR010000105.1 GCA_903868795.1 uncultured Spartobacteria bacterium
ATCGGATCGCGTGAGATTCTCGATCAGGTGGAGCCTGCGCTTTTGGCGGTCATCACTGATTACTTGGTCTCGGGGGATGAGCAGTCCATGGAGGAAATTGTTATCCATCAACTGGCGGAGCGGGGAGCGACGCTTGCCACCGCGGAGTCCTGCACGGGAGGTCATCTGGCGAATCGTCTCACCAATGTGCCGGGTTCCTCCAAGGTCTTTCTGGAGGGATTTGTTACTTACAGCAATAACTCAAAGACTGCCTTGCTGAATGTTTCCGCTCAGTTGATCGAGGCTCACGGCGCCGTGAGTGAGCCGGTCGTACGTGCCATGGCTGAGGGCGCACTACATCAAAGCGGAGCCACCTATGCCCTTGCCACGACCGGTATTGCCGGGCCGGATGGAGGTACTGCAGAGAAACCAGTTGGCACGGTCTGGATCGCTCTGGCAAGCGCAGGTGAGGCGACCGATGTGTGGAAAGAGACCATCCCCGCGGACCGTACTACCTTCAAGCAGGTCGTCTCCCAGTCGGCCCTTGACCGGCTCAGGAAAAAGTTAAAAAGACCCACGATCTCTTAAGGAAACGCAGATTAAATCACATGAACGAGATTCCTTCCGCTGATCCGCTGTCACCAACCGCCGAGGAGATTCGACTCGGTGAAGACATGCGACGAGAGCGCTTTTGGAAACTCTGGGGCACCTACCTTTCCGAGCGTCAGTGGGGAACGGTGCGAGAAGATTACTCGGCGGATGGAGATGTCTGGACCTCGTTTCCCTTCGATCATGCACGGAGTCGCGTCTATCGCTGGGGCGAGGATGGGCTGCTTGGTCTGAGTGATCGTTTCGGGCGTCTCTGCTTTGGAATTTCGCTGTGGAATGGAAAGGATCCCATCCTCAAGGAGAGACTCTTTGGGCTTTCGGGCCCTCAGGGAAACCACGGCGAGGACGTTAAGGAGCTCTACTACTACCTAGATGCCACCCCGACTCATTCCTATTGCAAGGGACTTTACAAATATCCGCAGGCAGAGTTCCCGTATGCCGATCTGGTGGCAGAGAATGGCCGCCGCTCCCAACTCCAACCCGAGTACGAACTTGTCGACACCGGAGTTTTTGATCAGAGCCGCTATTTCGACGTTCAGGTCGAGTATGCCAAAGGGTCATTCAAGGACATTCTGATCCGTGTCACGATCAGTAACCGCGGACCTGATCAAGCCGACTTGGTTTTTCTCCCGACCCTCTGGTACCGAAACACCTGGGCTTGGGGCAATATCGCTGAAGAATGCCTCACTGAGCCCAGGATTTCGATCGCGAGTCCCGGTATTTTGAGCAGTAGCCATGCTGTCATGGGTGAGGGTAAGATGACCTTTGAGAAGGGGCCTGACGGGAAATTGCCTGAATTTCTCTTCACGGACAATGAGTCCAATACCGAGCGGCTCTATGGTGTGCCCTCCAAACGTCGCTACACCAAAGATGCCTTTCATGATGCGGTGATTCATGGAAAGGCCGATGCGGTCAATCCTGAGCAATTCGGCACCAAGGCTGCTGCTCGATACAATCTGAGCATGCCGGCGGGTGAGTCCGTCGTGCTTCGGATGAGGATGACCTCTCTGGGAGAGGCCGAAGGTGAGCCTCTGGACGATAGTTTTAATGATATCTTTGCAATCAGGACCAAAGAGGCGGATGAATTTTATGCCGCAATTCTCAATCCGACCCTGACGCCCGAAGAAAAGAATGTGGCTCGCCAGGCGTATGCAGGCCTTCTCTGGTCCAAGCAGTTCTATAATCTTGTGCAGACTGAGTGGCAAAAGGGGGATTCCACGGAGCCCCCTCCACCCTCAGGGCATGCGCTTCGCAATCAGGATTGGGACAATATTTTTAACCGCGATGTCCTGTCGATGCCTGATGCTTGGGAATATCCCTACTACTGCTCCTGGGATCTGGCTTTCCACACAGTAGCTCTCAACCGGATTGATCCCTCCTACTGCAAGGATCAGCTCATCCTTCTCCTGCGTGAATGGTACACGCATCCGAATGGCCAGATGCCCGCCTACGAGTGGAACTTCTCGGATGTGAATCCCCCCGTGCATGGGTGGGCAGCCGTCCTGCTTTACTATGCGGAAAAACTCAGAGGCCGCCCTGATACGGACTTCCTCGAGAAAATCTTCCAGAAACTCCTGATCAACTTCACGTGGTGGGTGAACCGCAAGGACAGTGACGGGAACAACCTTTTCGAAGGCGGGTTTCTCGGGTTTGACAACATCTCTGTTTTCGATCGATCCAAGCCGTTGCCGACTGGCGGCAAGCTGAAGCAAGCTGATGGCTCTTCCTGGATGGCATTTTACTGCCTGGTCATGCTGCGCATGTCATTGGAACTGGCATTGGTCGATCCCGTCTACGCCGACATGGGCACGAAGTTCCTGACCCACTTCACCCGTATCGTGGAGGCGATTAACAACTTCGGAGGCACCGGGCTCTGGGATGAGGAGGACGGATTTTACTACGACCACCTGAAGCTTGACGATCGAAGCGTTCCGCTCAAGGTGCGTTCCATCGTCGGATTTATTCCAATGTTTGCAGGAGGCATTGTGACGCCCGAAATGCGAAATTTCAATCCTGGGTACAAAAGTCGGCTGGAGTGGTTCATCAAGAACCGCCCCGAACTCTGCCGCCATATGCTTGAAACCAACAACGGGGTGTCTGACGGACCCGATGCGTTTCACCTGCTCACGGTAACTCCAAGAGAACGTCTCGAGAGCATTCTGCGCTATATGTTCGATGAGGAGGAGTTCCTTTCCCCGCACGGGATTCGCTCCGTCTCAAAGTACCACGAAAAGCATCCCTACACCTACACGGTGAACGGCGAGGTTTACTCCGTGGATTATGAACCGGGGGAGGGGAAAACCCGCATGTTCGGCGGTAACTCCAACTGGCGCGGCCCGATCTGGATGCCGATTAACTTCATGATCATCCGGACGCTCAAGATGTACGATCAGTTCTACGGCGATTCCTTCAAGGTCGAATTCCCTACGCGATCTGGCAATTGGGTCACCCTGGGAGAGGCATCCGAACTCCTCGCGAAGCGTGTCACATCACTCTTCCTTCCCGATGCCAAGAAAAACCGCCCATGCCATGGCGGCGATCCACGATATGCGACCGATCCTTACTGGAAGGATCTGGTCCTGTTTAACGAATATTTTCATGGCGATACGGGCCGTGGATGTGGAGCCAGCCACCAGACCGGATGGACAGCGCTTGTCGCTGAAATCTTTGCAAATGATAATCCGGTACTCGAGGACAACCTGTTGCATGAAAGGTCTCGCCCCACCGCCTGACGTTGAGAGTGTGACAGTCTCGCCATAATCACTGATTGGACTGGCAGGGAGGTCATCCCTTCCGATAGCGATAGAAAGTAACAAACAAAAACTATGAAACTCGAAGGAAAAGTCGCACTCGTCACCGGTAGCGCCCAAGGAATCGGGCAAGCCATTGCCATCCGCCTCGCCCAGGAGGGAGCGGATATCATCGTTGACGATCGTGCGCTTGGACAGAGTGCCCAGGAAACGGCTGATGCCATCACCAAGCTTGGCCGCAGGGTCCACATGATCCAGGGGGATCTTGCCAACACGGATGATGATCGCCGTGTCATTACCGAGGGAGTCGAGAAGATGGGTAAGATCGACATTCTCGTGAACAATGCTGGCGTCGAGAAGCATGCCGATTTCTGGGATGTCACCGAGAAGGATTTCGATTTCGTCCTTCAGATCAACCTGCGTGGTACCTTCTTCATCACTCAAGATTTCGTGAATCACCTGCGTGCCACGAATCGTCCCGGTCGCGTCATCAATATCAGCTCCGTCCATGAGGAACTCCCTTTTCCCCA
The DNA here is from genome assembly GCA_903868795.1 of uncultured Spartobacteria bacterium. Classification (GTDB taxonomy): domain Bacteria; phylum Verrucomicrobiota; class Verrucomicrobiia; order Chthoniobacterales; family UBA6821; genus UBA6821. The sequence goes on from CAIPWR010000105.1 coordinate 3,869, forward strand.
CTTCTCCACCTACTGCGCGAGCAAGGGAGCCCTCAAGATGCTCTGCCGCGACCTCGCTGTCGAACTGGGTCCTCTCGGGATTACCGTCAATAACATTGCGCCCGGAGCCATCGCCACGCCGATCAATACCGCCCTGCTGAATAATCCCCAACTCCTCGCCCTCCTGGAGTCGAAGATTCCGCTGGGTCGTCTCGGCAAGCCTGATGATGTTTCGGGACTTGCCGCGTTCCTGGCCTCCGATGATGCCTCTTATGTCACGGGTGCCACCTTCGTGGTGGACGGTGGATTGCTCCACAACTACCACGAGCAGTAGACCGCGACACCTGGAAAGTGATCTCTGTCGGCAGGGGGAGATGCTTTATTGACGGATCATTTCCAGGGCCGTCTGGATGGGCTGACTCGGGACCTTGATGGATCCATCGAGCGGCATGCTCATCTCGCAGATTAGGAAGATGGCACCCGCGATGCTCACAGAGCAGAACAGCAGCACGATAGTGACGGTCCCGTTGCGCGGGGAGAAGATCCCGTAGACGAAGGTCAGGAAGGTGATCCAGAAGACTGGGATCACCACGAGAGGCATGGGAAGCTTGGAGGTAGACTCCACCGTGATCTGCCAGCGCTCCCTGTTCAGATCCGCCGCAATGGCTATGGCATTGCTCTTCATCTCGAGTTCCTCTGGGGTTTTTGCTTCAAGTTTGGAGATCCTGCTGATGAGCACGAGGATGGTTGATTCCTCCTTGAAGGCCACGGAACTTTTCTTGCTCGTTTTTGAATCCTCGGGCCAGATATCGGTCTTGATTCTGGTGACGCGGTCAAGCAGGGCCTGACGCAGGGGTTCCGCGCCCGGTCCGTAGGTGCGCAGTGTCCGATCCAGGTTGATCGCGTTGGCCGCGGCCTCGTTCACCAGGGCATTAACGCGGTCGTAGGATCCCTTGGAGGAGGAGACCAGTAGGCCCAAGATGAGGGCCGCCATGGTGGCAATGAGGCCTGCCCCCAGTTTGACACTGTCAAGAGAGTCCTTGCTGAGGTGGTGGGATGGGAGAAACCTCTGGACAAAGAATCCCGCCATGGCACCTCCGAAGATGCAGAGAAAGGCAATTGCGGCGATCAGGTAGGAATTCATCCTGTGACTCTATGCTGATCGGAGTAACAAATTAAACGGAAAGCGAATCCGCGAAAATGGATTGGGTATTAGAGTGCAGATACCGGATGGCCCCCTGAGCTACACGTGATCCTGTCGCAAAGCATCCTTGAAGGAGATAACCGCCCGTTGGGGCTTCCCAGTCGATCATTTCACCCGTCACGAAGAGGCCGGGATGATTTTCAAGCATCAGATTATCATTCAATTGCTCAAAGGAGACACCTCCGGCCGAGGAAATGGCCTCGGCGATCGGTCGTGGGCCGGTGAGGGGAATCGGCATGGCCTTGGCAAAACGGGCCAAGGCATGAGGATCGTTGTGTGCTTTTGGGGGAGCCAAGGTGCCGAGGAGGGCATGAGCGGCATTTCCAAGACGCCAGGCTTGCTTGGCAGAGTTGATGAAATTACCTGAATAAGACGAGATCTTTTGGACTAATTCTTCGGAAGAAAAAGTGGGCTTCAGATCGATGAAGAGTTGAGGGTATGCCATGGACCGTAAGGAAGCCCCCAACTGGTAGATGGCTCCCCCTTCCACTCCATAGGAAGTGATCATTAGCTCTCCAAGGATCGTGATGTTCCCTGCAGTAACCGCGATGTTCTTCAGAGGCTCTCCCGCTGCAAGTGGAAGGATGTCCGGATGCCAGTTGATCTCCCATCCACAATTAGCTGCTTGGAAGGGGGCAACGGAAATCCCAAGCTGTTGGAATAGGGGAACCCACTGAGCATTCGAGCCGGTTTCTGGCCAGGAAGCACCGCCCAAGGCAAGAATGACTGCATCAAAGGTCCGTGAGATTACCCCCTCTGGAGTGGAGAACTCCAGTTCGATCCGGGCATCTTTCCGGGTGATCTTTTGTAAATAATGCCGCGCCTCAACCATGACTCCTTGACGCTTGATCCTTTGAACCCAGCGACGCAGTAGAGGAGCGGCCTTGAACTCCTTGGGGAATACCCTTCCGCTTGTCCCAATGAAGGTTTCAATTCCAAGTTCGGAGGCCCACGCTCTTGTATCCTCGTTACTAAAGTCTTCTAGGAGTGATGTCCAGTATCCTGCTTTAAAGCTTCCGTGATACTTTCCTGCAAAACGATCTAGACTCTCCGAATGAGTGAGGTTGAGCCCCCCATGTCCGGCTACCAGGAATTTCCTCCCGACAGAGGGCTTTCCTTCGAAGAGAGTAATGTTGAGATCTGTGCCAATAGCTGCTTTGGAAGCCATTTCCGCAGCCATGAGGCCTGCAGGACCGCCACCAACGATTCCAAGATTCATCGGCCAGAGTACTGGATAGTCTGACTATAGATTCGTAAAAACAAATCTTATCCGGTTGTTCTTAAGCCGCTTGCAATAGCATTAATCGAGAGAAGAACGCGTGGAAGAAGGGCATCCGCCTTAGCAGGATTTTCGGTGCGGGCAGCACGCCATTCCTTGATGGTGGCAATCTGTTGCTCATGGAGAAGGGCCAGAGCGCGGGCGCGAAGCTGGAGAGTTTTTCCCATGCGGGGGCGACGTTCCTCAAGACTCCCTCCAAAGACCTTGCGGAGTTGTTCCTGGGTGCGTTGGAATTCCTCGGAGATTATGGTGAAGATTCTGTCGCGGACTTCCGTGTCGGTTACCAAGGCCGCATAATCCTTCATGATTGGAAGATCAGCACTTGCCATATTAGTCTCTACATTAGAGAGAACGTAATAGAGGAATGAGTAGTTCCTGAGTTCTGACTGAAGGGTTTTGAAGAGTTCGGGCTGTTCTTTCTCTAAGGCCTGGAGAGCGCTGCCGACGCCGAACCAACCGGGAAGGTAGTAGCGGCACTGGTTCCAACTGAAGACCCAAGGGATGGCTCGCAGGTCGGCCAGACTGCGCTGACCGGAGCGGCGTTTGGGACGTGAGCCGATACGGCTCGACTCCAGGGCGTCGATCGGCGTCGCCTGATCATAAAAGGTGATGAACCCCGGGGCGTCGATGAGTCCCCGGTAAGCCTTACGGCTTGCCTTGGCAAGATGATCCGCTATGCGGGAACATGTGCCAGTCTCCCTACCCGGGCGATTTCCGGCCAGGGAGATGCCGGTGACGCCGGCTAGGAGGAGTTCAAGATGATAAGTTGCCGTGGAGATATCAGCGTATTTCTGGGCAATCGTCTCTCCTTGCTCTGTCATCCGATGATCACCCTGAAGGGCCCCAGCTGGAAGTGCATCCAGGAAGAGATGGGTGGGCCCTGCGCCGCGGCTGATGGTTCCGCCACGTCCGTGGAAAAAGCGCAGGGAGACACCTGATTCGGCAGCGACCCTGGTCATGGCCTGCTGCGCCTCATGTAATCCCCACTGACTCGCCAAGATGCCACAATCCTTGTTGCTGTCACTGTAACCGATCATCACTTGCTGGACCGGCAGTCGTCCATCCCTGTGGATAAGTGAAGCTTTGGCAACAGGTTCGGCAAGAAACTCCCTGATCAGTGAGGGGCTGCGCTCCAGATCGTCAAGTGTTTCAAAGAGCGGCACGATCGGCAGGGGGGAGGAGAGGATGCCGTTTTTCCAATCAGTCAGACCTGCCTCGCGGGCGAGAATCGGAATCACGAGCAGGTCGGAAAGTTGACGGGTCATGCTGATGATGAGCGCACCGACCCCCTCCCTCCCATGTTCCCGGATATGCTCACGCAGGGTATCATAGCAATTCAGGACGGCATCGGCTTCTGTGCCAAGTCCAAGGTAATGATTCGCCCCGAGGAAAGGCCGAGGGGAGCGGAGTTCCTCGCGGAGGAACGAAAGCCGCTTCTCCTCGCTCCATGTAGGGAAGTTCTCACCATCGGGAATGGCTGCTGCTTTCAGGAGTTGGGCCATCGCAAGATCGTGCGTGTTGCTGTTCTGCCTGATGTCGAGTTCGGCGAGATGGAATCCGAAGACATCGAGAATCCGCATCACGGGCCAGACAGTTTCGCGAATGAGTCGCTGTCCTCCCACCTCCGCGAGACTTTCCTGCAAGATAGTCAGATCTGCAGACACCTCTTCCGGGCGGCGATAGCGGGCTCCAGACTCCGCGATCCATGCACGGTCCGCAGCACCGATTTGCAGAGGGAGACGGCCTTGGATGAGGAGTACCAGTTGACGCCATGGTTCGCCCGGATAGCGTGCGGTGATCTGCTCTCCCAGGGGGCCGAGTTCTCCACGTAGCACGGCCACTCGATCGAGTAACTGCTGGGAGGCCTTCTGGAAATGGCTCGAGAGAGGGAGGGCTTCGGCCAGGGTGTCGAGTTGGCGATGCAGGACGATCAGGGCATTGAGCCGCAGTTCCTTGAGCGTTTCCCCGGTGACTTTGGCAGTGACAAAGGGGTGTCCATCCCGATCCCCACCGACCCACGTTCCGAAGCTGAGATGGGGACGACTCTCCGGGGCTCCCATCAGTTCCGGTGGAAAGCCCAGCTCATTCCATGCCCAGCGTAGGCGCATATCGAGGCGTGTGACCACCGAGGGAAGGATGTCCCGCAGGTAAAACATGACAGCACGGCGCTCGTCTGCGATGTCCGGCTGGTCCAGGAAAATCTCTCCGCTCCTCCAAAGGCGCTCCAGGCAGATTTTGATCTTGCGCCGGATCTCCAGACGCTCGCTGGGAGTCAGATCCTGGCGATCCAGTTCGGCAAGCAGCTGATGAATCAAGCGGTGCTGGTCGAGAACAGCCCCTCGTTTTGCTTCCGTTGGGTGAGCTGTGAAGACCGGCTCCACACGGACTCCCGGCAGGTAGGCGGCGATCTCCTCGGGAGTCCATCCCTTCGAGGTGAGTCGGGAGAGTTGGTTGCCCCAGAGCCCGCGCTCCGAAGCGAGGCCCTCATGGATCTCGCGCAGTCTGCGGGTGCGCGCCGCGGCATTGGCCTCGACGATGTTGAGA
>CAIPWR010000106.1 GCA_903868795.1 uncultured Spartobacteria bacterium
CGCCACATCGAGGCCTTCCGTGTAGGCACCACTTGCCGCCGTGTTGGTGATGACCACATTCTGGTTACCAAAGGCCACTCCAACGTGCGTGTTGCCCAGGGATACATTCGTGTTCAACCCAGCAGCCGCGTAGTTGTAGACCCCGCCCGTGATGGTGATGTTCGTGGAGCTGTTGCTACTGGAAGCACCGGAGAGGGTTGAACTGTCGGCGAAGGTGTAGGAGAGGGTGTTGCTGATCGCTCCGGCTGAGAGGCCGGCGGCAAGGCCGATGGAGATGTTCCCAGCGCTGGACTGGGCCACATTCGTGATCGAGCCGAGGGTCACACTGCCGTTAGTAACGCTTTTGCCGCCAAGGTTGACGACAAAGGTTCCCGTGTTGGAGGCGTTCAGTAGCGAAGTATTCGTGGTCGCGGCATAACCGGCATGGAAATTGCCAAGGGAGACGTTGGTCGAGTTGACCGACCCGACGGCGTGCCCATAGACATCCACGGTCACAGTGCCACTTCCACTGGTTGTGGAGGCAGTCGGCGCACTGATCGTGAACGTGCCAGTTTGGGCGGCCCCGACGTTGGTACCGTTGAAGGAGAGGCCGGTGAGTCCATTGGTCGAGCCTTGTGCCGTCACGGTTGTCGATCCGATGGATCCGGTCGTGTTGTTATTGCTTGTTCCGGTGAAGACAAGGCTTTGTCCGCCAGCTAAGGCAGCATTGGAGACTCCCACGGTGAAGGCTGCAGAACCACCCGTGATGATGGCGTTGGTGCCCGTGACAGTTCCCGTGATGGAACTCAGGACGGCAAGTTGCTGGAGGGCGGTCGTGTTGGTGGTGTTTACAACGACATAACCGGCGGGCACCGAATTGGTAGCGGCAAAAGATCCGCTGAATCCACCCGTACTGCTGTTGGTCATGAAGGTGTAGTAACCGCTGGTGAGGGCCGCGTTGGTCGAGAAGACCAGGTTGCCTCCGCGTGTCGAAGTACCGGTGCCACTCTGGACGAGCAGGCTCGAGGTGGAGCCTCCCAAGAGGATATTGAGGTTGCCACCCGTCATGGTAAGGCTTCCAACCGTCAAGGTGCCAATCACGGATGAAGATCCCGGAGTAAGCGAGGCACCGCTCTGGAGGGTCACATTGCCTGCGGCACGACCGGTTCCCAGAAGGGTAGCATTGGTGGCCACGGTGATGGTTCCGGTTCCGCTGTTGGTTCCATTGAGTGCCAGGGCTCCGTTACTCACAAGGGTTGTCCCGGCGTAGTTGTTGGTGCCCGAGAGGGTGAAGGTGCCCGTACCGTTCTTCACCAAGGAAATGGTTCCGGTTCCCGCTAGCAATGATCCGCTGAAGGCGGTCGATGTGTTGTTGCCTCCGAGGGTGAGGGTCGTATTGCCAGCCGTGGAGTTGGTCACTAACCCGCTTCCAGCCAGAGAGCCTTGGGTGAGGGAGAAGCCTGCCACATTGAGGGTGCCGTTGTTGGTCAGGTCGTTGGTAGCGTTACCCAAGGCATTGGCATTGCCGAGGATCGTGGTTCCAGCCGAGAGGAAGGTTCCGCCGGAGTAGCTGTTCGAACCGGTCAGGGTCTCGGTGCCTGTTCCATTCTTGGCAAGGGTGATGCCGTTAACAATCGTACCGGTGAATATGCCCGAGCCGTTGTTATTTCCAACGCTCAGAGTATTAGTCGATGAATTGGTGTTGATAATTGCACCACTGCCATTGAGCGCGTCAACCGAAGCAGCATTACCCGCCAGATTCAATGTTCCGTTGTTGGCAAGGTCATTGCTGATGGATCCCAGGGCGGCTGCATTACCCATGGTGATGGTGCCTTGGCCGATGGTCAGGCCACCCGAAAAGGTATTGGCTCCGCTCAAGACAAGGTTTCCACCGTTGGTGAGGAGGATGGCACCAGAGCCGCTGATGACGCCGCTGTTGGTGACCAGCAGTCCTGATGCGACGTTGAGAGTGCCAACAGCATTATTGGATACCGAGTAATTGTTGGTCTCCAGCATCCCCGTTCCATAAATGATCGTGGCATTGCTGGCGAAGCTGACCACTCCAGCTCCATCAGCGGAGGCGTTATTTAGCAAGAGGGTGCCGGAATTCAGAATAGTGCTTCCAGTGTAAGTATTGGTTCCTAAGAGAGCCAATGTGCCGGATCCCACAAGAGCCAGCGATCCGGGGCCGCTGATGACGCCGCTGTTGGTCAGAGTGTAGCTTCCGACATTGAATGTTGCGGTGGCGGCATTGGAGATGGAATAGGCGTTCGTGACTTTCAGATTGGTGAGCGCCTGCACGGTGGCGTTGCTGAAAACATTCACGGTGTTGGTTCCCATGGCCACGTTGTTGCTGATGGCCAGGGTGCCGCCTTGTAGCTGAAAGACGTTGCCCATGCCGGTATTGGCCGCGGTCAGAGTGAGTGTGCCGGTTCCACGCATATAGATCGCGGAAGCGCCGGAGATGGAGCCATCAATCTGGATCGCCCCAGAACCGATGATGGTCAGGGGGCTGGAGAGGGTGACATTCGCCAGGATGTCCAGGAGGCTGGATGATTGATTGTTCCAACTCTGGGCGCCCAAAATATTGAGCGTCAGGTTGCTCGAGGTATTCCCGATGGTCACCGCACCATTACCGGAAGCAACCGTGATGCCGGAGTTGTTGATGTTCAGGGTCTGAGTCGTCGTGCTGGCCGAGCGAAGAATTGTCGTGGACGTATTATTGGAAAAAATAACGCCGGCCGTTGTCGTCGCTCCGGAAAGAGTGATCGTGGTCGCAACATTTTGTACTCCAGTATTCTGTGAGTTAAAAACAGCGACAGAGGTTGAATTAGCGTTTTGATTTTGTGCAGGTCCCCAAGGGGCTCCTGACGACCAAGCGTTGGCCGTACTCCATAACCCGCCACCTGCAGTATTCCAATACTGCAGCGTCTGCGCAGAGGCCCTCGGCATCAGCGCAAACAGGGCCAGCAGCACCAGCAACGCTCCCGTGATGGAGCGGATCGCCTGAGCAAGCTGTAGTAGCTTACGAGGCTGTGGATTGATTGGCATTGGAGTCATTTTGATTGGCGTCTCTGAAACTGAGAAATGGAATAATCAGTGATAAGCAACACGCATGCAGTGCTGACTATCCTCAACCCAACCCCGATTTCTGTCCATGACTCTTTTCCAAAATAATAAGAAAATTCGATTCCGCAACCAACTTGGGATGAATCGGGTAATTTTTATCATGAATCCCCCGAAAAGATGAGTATTGTGACGAAATGGAACTCCTTCAGCGAGCTGTTATGTCCCACGCTGACGAAGGAAATGCCTAACTCCCGCAGGTTCTGATAGAGCAATCGCTCATTCTGCTCATCAAGGGAACTTGTGGATTCATCAAGAAAAGCCAGCGCGGGCCGGTGTAGGAATATCCGTGCAAACGAAACGCGTTGTTGTTCACCCAGAGAGAGGACATTCGTCCAATCTTCACCACCATTGGAATCCTCAGCATGATCATCACCCTGTCACTGACATCCTGCTACTGGAGCACCACGCGGACCACAAATCCCACGCCACAAACGATGACGACCGTGACACAACAGTCCAAGACCACGACTAAGGCACCGGTCACGACCACAACAACACGCTCCACAACTTACTAAGAGCGTCCATCATCAATCACCGAAACTAATACCCAAAAACCTTACCACCAACCATCATGCTCTACACCATCGCCATTGTTCTCCTTGTTCTCTGGGCTGTAGGACTCGTTAGCGCTTACACACTGGGAGGATTCATCCACATCCTTCTTGTCTTCGCCCTTGTGGTTCTTCTGATCCAAATCATTCAGGGACGCAAGATCCTCTGATCGTTAATTCAGGTCCTATTGCGGGGGTAACGATCAGTCGGAGTCAGGATTCCTCCTTGGAAAAAGCGAGGAACAGAAACCCGATACGAAAAGTGCCCCGGCAATAATCGCGAGCGACCAGGTGGTCGGGAAGTGGCCCTCAAAGTGATGATCGAGCCACGACATCTTCAGACCCACAAAGCAGAGGATGAATCCGAGTCCATACTTGAGGTAGTGGAACTTGGTAGCCATTCCAGCCAGAATAAAGAAGAGAGCCCTCAGACCTAGAATCGCGAAGATATTTGAGGTGAAGACAATGAAGGGTTCCTTGGTGATCGCAAAGATCGCCGGGACACTGTCGACCGCAAAGATGATGTCGGTAAATTCGATGAAGATCAGTGTGAGGAGGAGTGGTGTCCCCATGAGACGGCCAGCATCCCTGACAAGAAACTTCCCTTCGTGAAGGCCAGGGGAGATCGGGAGAAACTTCTTAAGGGTTCGGAGAAGGAGATTCTGCGCGGGATCGGGATGGGACTCTGGACCAAATGCGACCTTGAGACCGGTGAATGCCAGAAAGACTCCGAATACGAGCGGTACCCAGGAGATCTGCATGAGAACCGATCCGAGAGCAATGAAGAGAGCCCGAAACACCATGGCTCCGAGAATCCCATAGAAGAGAATCTTGTGTCGGTATTTCGGGGGAATCGCAAAGAAGTCGAAGACAACAAGGAAGATGAAGAGGTTATCGATCGAGAGGCTCTTCTCAACCAACCAACCGGAGAGAAACTCGAGGCTGCATTGTTTAGCCAGAGTCTGGGGATCGTACCCGACGAGTCTCGGATCCTGAGGAAAGAGATGCAGACCGTAGAAGTAGAGACCAACACAGAAAAGCAGCGCCAAGGAAACCCAAAGCAGCAGATTGAAAAGAGCCTCCCGGTGAGTCATCTCGTGCTCCTTCCCGTTCCTGCGACGCATGTCTAGGAAGAGACTTCCCAGGATCATGAGGACAAAGAGTCCATAGAGCCACCAGACTTGCTCGATGGGAAAGAGCTGGGGGTGATGGGCGGAGGCGAGCATTACGATTCTTCGTCTTCGAGCAAGGAGAGATTCGGATCACGACTGACGAGCAGTTTGTCAATCCGCTGACGGTCCATATCGACGATCTCAAAGCAGAAGCCGTTCCGCTTGAACTTCTCCCCCTCCTCAGGGATGTGCCCCAGATGATGGAGGACAAATCCTCCGATCGTCTGGTAGCGATTTGTCTCAAGCTCCTCATCGGGTAGCTCCAACGAAATGGCCTGAGATGTCTCCTCGAAATCGAGCTGGGCATCGATCAGCCAGCTCCCATCCTCGCGAGTGATGATCTCGGGATAGTGCTGACGAACACCACGCTCCGGCAGTCGGCCAACGATCGCCTCGACGACATCTTTGAGCGTGACCATTCCTTCCACAACTCCGAATTCATCGACCACCAGAGCCACGTGGCGCCTGGTTGTGCGGAATTCCTCGATGAGGCGGGTGGCCGTCATGGTGGAGGGGACAAAGAGAGGGTGATTCAGGACATCCACGAGCTTCACCGAGCCGGTCATGGAGATATTTGCCCAGAGGGACTTCACCGAAACGATACCTCGGATGTTGTCATGGGTCCCCTCGAAGACGGGGTAGTCGGAGTGGCCCGCTCCGGCGATCCGTCGCCAGTTGACTTCGTTCGGATCGTCCAGATCGAGCCATGTCACCCGGGAACGCGGAGTCATAAGCTCCGCTGCTGATTGCTCGTCGAGATCCAGAACTCCCTCGACCATTTCCTTCTCGGCAACGTCGAAGGCACCGCTCTCCAGTCCCTCGTCCATCATCTGAAGCACCTCATCCTCGGTCTGCTCGGCGGTGCGGGTCCGATCGATATGGAGGGCACTGAGGAACGAGGAAAGAATCCCCCAGACAAGCTCAGCCAGCGGATCGAGCCAGATGGTCAGCCAGTGGGCAAGGCGAGCGGCGGCCCTGATGGGGAGTGACTCATGCAGAGCCTCTCCAAGAGCGCGCGAAAGAAGGATTCCCAGGAGCAGGATCAGGAGGGAGAGGATCGTCGCGGAAATTCCGATCAGGAGAGCAAAGAGCAGCGGAGGAGTATCCTTCGCCAAGGCCAGAAGATCCCGCATTGCCAGCATCGAGGCCAGGGTGAAGAAGAAGACTGAGGCGAGACGGAGGCCGGGACGGGGTCGGGAGCCAGATCCTAAAAAGGGAGCGACTCCATCGGCATCCCCTCGCCTTTTGAGAAGCACCACATCGGCCATAACAAAAAGTCCGCCCGCAATAATCAGGGCCAACGGAATCAGCAGGATGACCAAGTAATGCTCAAGAAAACCGAGGCAGCTCATGCGGCGGAGGACTCCATGAGTTTCGCCAGCACCACGGGAGTGACCTCGATGAGTGACTCCACCGCGAGGTCACAATCACCGCATCCGAGAAGCGATGAAAGTGGATTTGTGGTGGCGACACCGACGACCTTCATCCCCCCCCGTCGGGCGGCCTCAATCCCGGCAAAGGCATCCTCGATAACAATGCAGCGCTCAGGTGCAAGTCCGAGAAGTGCTGCCCCCTTCAGAAAGACATCGGGATCGGGCTTCCCATGAGTGACATCCGTGCCACAGACGACGGCATCAAAGAGGGCATCGAGACCCGTCGCGGCAAAAAGTGCATCAAGGTTGCCTCGTGGAGTGGAGGAACCAACGGCACGGGGAATACCAGACTCCTTCAAACCAAGGAGCAACTCACGGGCACCGGGAAGAACCACAACTCCCTCCGCGGCGACGAGTTCACGATAGAGTTCCTCTTTACGATCGGCCAATTCCTTGACGATGGAGGGATCACTTCCCCAGCCGAGGGCCGGGATGATCACCTCGTTCTTCTTGCCAAATCCGGCCTTGAAATGTCCTTCGGGAAGGGTGAGTCCGCGTTCCGCGGCCAAAAGATCCCAGGAACGCTCATGCTGGGAGGAGGAGTCGATCACAACCCCATCCCAGTCAAACAGAACACCAAAGGAATGATTCATTCCTTCATTAATGAGGGAATCTGCAGAGTGCGGCAACGTCATTCTGGAAGGGTTGCACTCCATGAGCACTTGGGTGAAACTCATTCATTCTATGAGCGTCCGAATTCCTCTTACCCTCTTGGGCTTGATTTTCGCGATTGCCCTTCCAATCTACTCCAAGGATCCATCCGTTGATAATCACGAAAAACACGGATCCGTGGCGGGACAGAATCTCTCGGCAAGCGTGGTGAGGATCGAGGTGAGCGATCAGGAGGCGGATTACGCCTCCCCTTGGAATGCGGGCCATATCGGCGGCGGCATCGGCTCGGGATTCGTGATCACTGCCCCCGGCGGAAAGAAACGGATCCTGACCAACGCCCATGTGGTGAGCAATGCACGCTTCATCACGCTAACCCGTGAGCGGTTAAGCCATCCTTACACGGCCCATGTGGAGTTCATTGCTCATGATTGTGATCTAGCACTTCTCAGCGTCGATGACCTCGCGTTCTTTGAGGGAACCGTGCCGCTTGAGTTAGGAGGGATCCCTCAGATCGAGAGTGGAGTGAGTGTCTTTGGATATCCTCTCGGGGGAGAGCGTCTCAGTGTGACACGAGGAGTTGTCTCAAAAATCGATTTCGATCTCTACACCCACTCCGGTGTGGATTCCCATTTGGTGATCCAGATCGATGCAGCGATCAATCCCGGCAACAGCGGGGGCCCCGTTCTTCAGGAGAGCAAAGTGGTCGGCGTCGCCTTCCAAGGATATTCGGGTGATGTCGCGCAGAATGTCGGCTTTATGATCCCGATTCCTGTGATCGAACGCTTTCTGAAGGATCTCTCAAAGGGAACGTACACCGGCTACACCGACCTCTCGATCACCTTTCGTCCTCTGCTCAGTGCTCCCTCACGCAGGGCCTTGGGTCTGGCGGATGATGATCGAGGCATCCTCGTCACCGATGTGCAGGAGATGGGCTCTTCGCATGGATTCCTGAAAAAAGGTGATGTGCTTCTCTCCATTGATGGGCACCCCATTGCCAGCAATGGACGCGTCGAACTCGATGGACAGTCGATCGATATGACGGAGGTGGTGGAGCAGAAGTTCGAGGGAGACAAGGTTCGTTTTGGAATCCTGCGTGAGAAGAAACCGCTAGACGTGGAATTCCCACTTCAAGGCACTTGGCCCTTCAAAATGCAAGGGAACGCCTACGACGAAAAGCCCCGTTACTTGCTCCATGGTGGCCTACTCTTTCAACCTCTCGACAGGAACTTTCTGAATGCCAACAGCACCGCTGACCTGAGGATCAAGCGTGCCTTCGAGGACTTCGTGGAAAAGCATCTTTACTTGGAGCGACCCGAGATGGTCGTGCTGAGCCGCGTCCTAGCCGATCCGGCGAATAAGGAATGCGATGGTCTGCGTCCTGGAATTGTGGACATAATCAATGGCAAGAAGATCCGTTCGCTCAGTGATGTCGCCGCCGCCCTTGATGAACCGGCGCGTTATGATGTCGTGATTCTGGAGGGTGATGGGGTGCCCATTGTTCTCAATCGTGAGGAGGTACTGAAGGCAAATCCCCGCATCATGCAAACCTACGGGATTCCCTCACCCCGGAATCTCTAGGACATAGAAGTCAACCACGATGAAACGATTCCTCCCACTCTTCGGGCTCTCGCTTCTGGCAATGCTACTGCCTCTGACGAGTTGCCGGGAAAAGAAGTCCCTCTCTTTCTCCCCGAATGCCTTGGGCGAATCCGTCCTCCGCGTCACCTCGACGATCCAATATCCCGACAACCGCCGCCCCTGGCTCAAGAAGCAGCCATTCTCACGCACCGGTCTCGGCACGATCATTGAGGGTGGAAGGTTACTTGTGACAGCGGACATGGTGGCCCATGCCTGCTATATCGGCTTGGAGAAGCCGGAGGATGGCCCGAAAGGTACAGCCGTCGTGGAAGCGATCGACGAGGAATGCAATCTGGCTGTCCTAAAGCCGGTAGATTCTGAACTCCTCAAAGGAACCCAACCGCTCCGACTCGACACGATCATCACACCCGGGAGCAGCATCCAAATCCTCCAACTCGAGCCGAACGGGACCCCTGCTCTCAGTCCTGCCAGTGTCACCACGGTCGCCGTGATGCCGTATTCCTCGGATGGTGGTGCGTATCTCCTTTATCGTGCTTCCACGACGATCCCTCAACGCGAGGGAAGCTTTGTGATTCCGGCTCTGCATGAGGGCAAACTGGCAGGACTGGTGATGCGGTACGATCCCCACACTCAGTCTGCGGATATCATTCCAGCGCCATTGATCGGGCGATTCCTCAAGGAGAGCGAAAAGCCCGATTACTGCGGATTAGCCCGGGCCGGACTGACTTATGGAGAGGCCCGAGGAAGCACCTTGAGCAACTGGCTCGGAGTACCAAAAGAGATGACCGGTGTCTATATCACCTCCATCACACCAGCTGGTCCGGCAGAAAAAGCAGGCCTGAGAAAAGGTGATCTGATCGTGCGTGCCGGAGGAAAATCAATCGATGGCGAAGGAAATTACACCGACCCTCGTCTTGGTAAAATTAACTTCAGCAACCTTGCCACTCTGGAATCCTCACCCGGTGACAAGGGAGAGATTGTTTACTTCCGAAGTACGGGCGAAGGGACAGGTACCCTTGGGACTGCAACACTCACTCTGGCCGGGAGGAATCCAGCGGCTGAAATCAGTCCTGCACGCCTGCAGGGCGACTCTGTTCCCTACACCTTACTTGGCGGCCTTCTCTTTCAGGAACTGAGTAGGCCCTACCTACGAGAATGGGGGAGTAATTGGAGAACCGAGGCTCCGCAGAATCTGGTTGCTCTGGATACTTTCCAAGAAGATCTGCCAAAAGATCAGAAGAGATTGGTCTTCATCTCTGCAATTCTCCCCTCCCCTCAGACCATTGGTCTACAGGAACTTGCTCATAAGATCGTTGTGTCAATCAACGGCATGCCGATCCATGGCCTTGCTGATGTGACCGAGGCCATCCGACACCCACAAAACGGATTCCAGCGAATCGATCTGGAGGGTTCGGCTGGTCCGATCTTTCTAGACGCAGCCACTCTGGGATCAGAAGAGTCTGAACTTCGGAGCCACTACGGGATCCCTGCGAAGGATAATCACTAGTGCAACCTCGTTTCATCTGCTCTTTTGGCACTCGACGGGCAGGGAAGAGTCGCTAATTTAACCCATCTTCCAACTTTACCATGTCTGAACGCACACTCGTCGTCGTCCCCACCTATAACGAGAGAGAAAACCTACCGAAACTGGTCGAACGTCTCTTCGCATTGCCTGATGCTGTCGAGATCCTTGTGGTTGATGATGGTTCACCGGATGGGACGGGCCAATGGGTGACGGAGACCTCAGCTGGAGAGTCTCGTCTTCACCTCCTCTCCCGAACCGCAAAAAACGGATTGGGCCGCGCCTATGTCGCGGGTTTTCAATGGGCACTCGAGCATGGCTACGACCTTGTCGTCCAAATGGATGCCGATTTTTCCCATAGTCCGGAAGATGTCCCGAAGCTTCTCGCGGGGATTCGGGCCACTGGCGCCGATCTGGCCATTGGTTCCCGGTATGTCGGTGGCATTCGTGTTATCAACTGGCCCCTCAAGCGTCTCGTGCTCAGCGTGGGTGCGTCCTATTATGTCAAGTGGATCACCGGCCTTCCGGTTTGGGATCCAACGGGTGGCTTCAAGTGCTGGCGCCGTCGGACGCTGGAAGCAATCGACCTTCCCTCGGTGAAATCAAACGGATACGGATTCCAAATCGAGATGAATCACCGGACCTGGAGCCGGGGGCTCAAGGTTGCCGAGGTTCCCATTATCTTTGCCGATCGCATCGAGGGTGTGTCCAAGATGTCGAAGAAAATCGTCGTCGAGGCGCTGCTCATGGTCTGGGGCCTGCTGATTAGCAGTGGATTCCAGAGATCACCCCGCTCCAGCAGTCGCTGAATTATTTCCTCCTATCCCCTGATTCTTTCATCAATCCCACTCCAATGAGCCTCACCCAATCCCTCCCATCAGACATTCCTGAATCCGCAACCTCCAAGGAGGAACGAGTTCATCCCTTCCGGATCTTTGACAAGCATGAGCGCTTGACTGCCCTCATTTGCTTCCTGATTGCCCTGGTGACGTATTGGGCGACCGTGATGCCAAACATCGGCCTCAACGATGACGGCGAGATGGCAACGGCGGCCCTGCATTTCGGAGTGATGCACCCCTCCGGCTATCCGCTCTGGACGATTCTTGCCGGACTCTTCAGTCATATCATTCCCTTCGGTAATGGATCCTGGAAAATCAATCTTTTCTCCGGACTCTGTACGGCCATTGCAGCAGGTGTCTTTTCCCTAGTGGCGCTCAATGCGACGCGTTGGCTCGGCGTGAAGAAGGTGCCGGCAACGATTCTCTCCATCGCCTCGACTCTGACCTTTATCTGGGTGACTCCGATCTGGTCGCATGCGGTTGTCGGCAAAGGTCTCTACGCCCTGCATGTCTGTCTGATGATGATCTATCTGATGCTGACCTACATCTGGATCAGAAGGCCTTATTGGAAGAATGCCTTTGTCTGGCTGGTCTTCATTTTCTGCCTCGGTATGAGCAATCACCACATGACGCTGGCGATGGCCTTCATGCCTCTGATGGTCATCCTGCTCCTCCATGCGGAACTCTTCTGGGAATACACGGTCTACAGCATGCTGGTCGCAAGCCTTCTTTATCTCGGCTTTGCCTACCTTTCCACGGATCAATACCATCTTATGGCGATGAAGGCGGCAGTCCGCCTTTTCTACACGGTCTGGGCCGGATTTCTTCTCCTGATCATCGTCCGTCGCAAGCTCACCGAATGGCGCCAAGGATTGCTTCTTTTTGTGGCGGTCTTCGTCGGGTTGCTCCCGTACGCCTATATGCCGTTTGCCTCGTCGACCAATCCTCCGATGAACTGGAGCTATTGCAGCACACCCGAAGGATTCTTCTACGCCATCAACCGTTCCCAGTACTGGGGAACTCTCGCCGATCAGTTGCAAGGTACGGTCGGAAAACTCGTGGGCGTCGCCCCTGCCGAAAAACAGAAGGGTCCCAAGAACCCAGACGATGAAAGCGCCATGCAGCAGTTTGCCGGATACTGCAAAGTCTACTGGAAAGTCCTTGCCCATAGCATCTCGCCGATCCCTTTGATTTTTGCCCTTCTGGGATTTGCGCTGTTCTGGCGATTATCTCGGGAGCAAAGAATCTGGTTTTATATTCTGGTCATCGGCTTTTGCCTCGCGGCATTCCTGGAACCGATCCAGGCCCCCAACGGCTATGACAATGCCGGATGGGACATGCAATTTCAGTATCAAAGTCTCTGCTACGGATTCTTCATCATGCTAGCAAGCTACGGGACGGCCATGCTTTTTGCTTCGCTCACTCAGGGGAAGGCACGCTCCTTGGCATGGACAGTACCGCTCCTCTCTGCCGCTACGGCACTCTACACTTTGGTCGTCTGCTATCCCAAGAGCACCCAGCATGGTCACTGGTTCGGATGGATGTATGGACACGACATGCTCGTCGACCTGCCGAAGGACAGCTTTGTGTTTGGAGGGACCGATCCGGGTCGCTTCGTCCCGACCTACATGGTTTTCGGCGAGAGCTTTGAGAAATCAAAGCGCGATCCTAACTTCGACCGCCGCGATCTCTATATCGTTACCCAGAACGCTCTGGCCGACACCTTCTACAACCGCTACATCCGCTCCCATTACACCACGGAACGCCCCACGACCTTCGGTTGGTTCGAGAAACTTCTCGGGCGTGATCACACCTACCCCAATGAGACACTCGTCCTGCCCCACCGGGAGGACATCATGGCCCTCTTTGAGGTGCTGATGAACCAGTACCAGAAGAATCCCCAGGCCATGCCCAACCCTCAGAGCGATCCTGTCGCACTGAACTCAGCAGTCGCGGAATGGATCTTCCTTCACAACCGTGACAAGAAGGATGGAACTCCCCGGCATTTCTATGTGGAGGAGAGTTTCCCCATGCAGTGGTCCTATCCTTATGCAATCCCGCATGGGCTTTGCTACGAGATCGCCCATGACAAAATGGACTCCTTGCCTCCAGGGACCGCTGAGAAGGATCTCGCCTGGTGGGATGATTACATCAAGAAGCTCGAGGCCGTACCCGGCTTCCGGGATGACGATCTGGCCCTCCACTCCTTTGCCAAACTGCGCAATACAGGCGGAAACATCTATTCCTTCCGCAATATGCGTTCGGAGGCAGAGCGTGCTTACAGGCAGGCTCTCTACCTCTGGCCTGCGAATACAGAGACTACAAGTAATCTCGTGAACCTTCTGACCCAGGAGGGGCGCTTCCAGGATGCCCGAGATCTTGTTGCTGGATTCCTTCCGTTGGATCCCAACAGCAAGGTGCTCCAGCGTCTTCTTATTGCCACGGAGGCACGTCTAAAGGCTTCCAAGGAACTGCCGATCCAGATCATGGCCCTCCAGGCCAATCCAACCAACAGGCAGACGCTTGCTCCCGTACTCCAGAGTCTCATGATCTTGGGACGCCAGGGAGACGTGGATACGACTATCTCGAATGCTATCGCCGCCACGCCAAAGGATGTCTCTTTCCTGAGGGACATGATTAACTTCTATGCTACCCAAGGGCGCATTCCTCAGGCTTTGGAAATTGCAAAGGCTCTCGAAAAAGCGCAACCCGAACAATGGGATGTCCCCTTTACGATAGCCAAGTACGAACTGATTATGGGACAGCGCGAGGCCTCCTTCACCAATCTGCATCGGGCAGTTGAACTTGGTGGGGAGACCGCGCTTCAGCAGATCAGCCGTGAGCAGATCTTCCAGCAGGTGGCTCAGGATCCGGGATTCCAACAGGCGATCCAAGCATCTGCCCCATCCCAGACTCAGGCACTTGGGGAGATGCTTTCCAAGGCGATCACTAACTCGGTCACCCCAACTCCTTCGCCTTCTCCCAACCACTCCAAAAAGAAGAGCCAGTAGATCTGCTAAGACTCGAAAATGGGGTGCTGTAAAGGCACACTCCATTGACCATCTTGTCGGGCCGTAGCTCAGCTTGGTAGAGCGCCACGTTCGGGTCGTGGAGGCCTAGGGTTCAAATCCCTACGGCCCGAGGTGGGTGTAGTAAACCCGGATTATGCGATAGCGTGCAGTCAACAGGTTTGGGTGCTTCACCTGGATGGTGATCTCAGCAATCGTTAAAATTGTTAAAACGTTAAAAGGGTTAAAAAAGGACTGAATCCTATCATCATGAATCGGGAATGCCCCCCTCTTATGCCGTTTGTCTGGCGATCCTCCCGGGTCACCCATCCGAGCTAGCTCGGACTGCCTGCGGCATGACTAAAATACGTTCCCTCGCACCTTATGTTCATCTTGCGACCACCTGCATTCGATGGTCCGAAGTACCCTTATCTCCTCGTTGTAACGCTTCAACCTTTCTAACGATTTTAACTCCTCGGCATCCAGGCTCGATAGTTGCTAATGCAAAGTTTGGGTTAAAAGGGGGTGGAGAATCAGGATTCCCGCGACACTCTAGTACACCAAGGGAGGATTCTCTCCCTCCTCTTTGAGTTTGGCGGCTTTTTCCTCAGCGAGTCTTGCCTCCTGCTCAACCACTTTTTCCTGGAGGAAGGCTTTTAACTCAGGGATCCCCTCGCCCAATTCGGCACAGATGGGAAGAATCATGATACCTGGAAACTTTTTCTTACAGCTCTTCAGGTTGGCCGCTGCTTCGGGCATATCCATCTTATTGGCGATGATGCACCAGGGACGTTCGGCAAGTTCCGGATTGTAGAGTTCCAGTTCCTTGCGGAGAGCCTTGAGATCATCAAGCGGGCTGCGCCCTTCCGACCCAGCCATATCGAGCACCATCAGCAGATAGGCGCAGCGCATGACATGACGCAGGAACTGATGGCCCAACCCTCTGTTCTCATGGGCCCCCTCGATCAGACCGGGAATATCGGCAACGGTTGTCTTGTGATAATCCTCAAGATCGACCACGCCAACCTGTGGATGTCGCGTCGTGAAAGCATACGATCCAACCTTCGGATGGGCACGCGAGATAGCCCTGAGAAGCGTTGACTTGCCAGCATTCGGATAACCGACCAGACCAGCGAAAGCGATCGAGCGCATCTCAAGCAGGAACCATCCCTCGTCACCGGGAGTACCCTCGGTAAAACGTCTGGGGGCCTGATTGCGGGAACTCTTGAAGTGGATATTTCCACGTCCACCCTTACCTCCATGGCAGATGATGAACTCTTTTCCGACTTCGTCCAGATCAGCAACAAGATCCTCCGACATCGGATCGGCCAGGCCTTTCTTGGCTCGGGACTCATCGGAGGGATGCTCCTCCCCATCGATCAACTCGGGTTCGGCAAAGGGATCGTGTGGCGCTGGTGTTGGAAAGCGGTAGACAAGTGTGCCGACGGGCACAGGAACCACGAGATCGGGGGCCGACTTACCGTGTCGTTGACGGAAGGATCCCTTGCCGCCCGGCTTGGCCTTCAGGATCGGCTCGAAAAAGAGATTGGCCAACTGATCAACATGATTGTCAGCACGGAGGATCACATCCCCACCATCGCCGCCATCACCCCCATCGGGGCCTCCCTTGGGGATAAACTTCTCGCGACGGAAGCTGGCGGAACCATCTCCTCCGTCTCCTGCCTTGGCGTGAACCCTGACTCGATCAATGAACATTCAGTTACCTTTGCAGAAGCTTGGCGTAAAGTCGCTCAGTTTTGCGGGCAATCGCATCCCAACCAAAAAGCTCCTCGGCACGTTTCCTTCCTGCAGCACCCATTTTCGCAGCAAGCTCGGGATCGGCCATGAGGAGATTGATCTTCGCGGCGAGGTCTGCGGCAAAGGTTGCGGGATCGGTCGCCTCAAACGGGCTCTCGGTCATCTGCGCCAACGGGACGAGGAATCCTGTCTCTCCACTGACCACCACCTCCTTGATTCCACCGACAGCGCTGGCCACTACTGGAGTACCGCAAGCCATGGCCTCAAGGTTGATGATTCCAAACGGCTCATAGATCGAAGGACAGACAAAAACGGAGGCGCCTGAGTAGAGAACGATTGCTTCGGGACGGGTCACCATTTTCTCGATCCAGACGATCTCTTCATGATGCTCCCGAGCAGCGGCGATGGCCTGCTGCATCTCGGCGGCGATCTCCGGCGTATCGGGAGCACCTGCGCAGAGGACCACCTGGAAGCCGGGGTCAAGATGCCTGATCGCACGAACCAGATGAATGATCCCCTTCTGTCGCGTGATACGTCCGACAAAGAGGACATAAGGCCGATCCGGATCAATGCCGAGCGATCGAAGCACCTCGGGATTCTCAGTGGGTCGATATTCATTCAGATCGATGCCGTTGTGGATCACACTGAGTCGTTCCTCCTTCACGTTGAAGAGTGACAGGACATCCTTTCGGGTCTCCTCGGAGACAGCGATCACGGCATCAGCCATCTCAAGGGCGGTCTTCTCGACCCAGAGACTGAAGTCATATCCACCACCGAGTTGTTCACGCTTCCAGGGGCGCAGAGGCTCCAGGGAATGAACGGTGATAACGAGAGGGATGCCGTAATTCAACTTCGCCATGATGCCACCGAGATGCGTGTACCAGGTGTGGCAATGAACGAGATCAGCGGTGATTCCTGCCCCATTGAAATCAACACATCGCCGTGATGCCCCCAGAGGGCTCTGCAACGGCTTCGGACATTTCATTTCCGGAGTCCCCAATTCAAATCCTTCAACTTCGATATTTCCGATCCTCTCATCCTGATCGCCGAAACAGCGTACCTCGACCTCCATGAGTTTTCCGAGTTCACGGCTGAGGTAGTCGACATGGACACCGGCACCCCCGTAGATGTGCGGAGGGTATTCGTTCGTAAGAAGGAGAGTTTTCATGGGAGTGGTTTTAGAGAAACTTTACGGGCAGAAGATACTGGAGGATCCCCGATCCGAACTGGAGACGCGGGAGGTTCACGCCGATAAGTGAGGCCTTGGCCACTTGAATGGATTCACTCCGGCCCAGACCGATCAACGAGGTGATCAGGAGGCTGAAATCCGGTTCATGCCCCACCAGGAGTACAGAATCCAGCTTTGCAAAGCCGGAGAGCTCGGCCAGTGCCGTATCGGGAGTCATCCCGCAGGACGCCCACGGAACTTCCGTCAGAGCGGCTTTCCCCAGAAGCTTTGCTACAACCTCCGCAGTCTGACGCGCACGAACAACAGGACTGGTCAAAATGATATCAGGCCGGAGACACTGCTCTTTCATAAAGCAACCGATCCGTCGTGCCTGCTTCGATCCCTTTTCCGTAAGACTCCGGGAAAAGTCATCAGCCTGATAGGGCTCCGCTTCGGCATGTCGTAAAAGATGGAGAAGCATGAGAAGAGGAAGATAAAAGCGTAATGCGTTAAAAAAGTGAAAAGGTACTCACCCGACAAAGTGGGCACTAAAACAAGAATTCAATGGCTTGGAAATTTGACTTTTTAACTCTTCAAACCTTTTAACTTTTTTAACTTCTCTACCCCTACATCGCCATGCCGCCGTCGACTGCCAAAACCTGTCCGGTGATGTATCCGGCGGCAGGACTGCAGAGGAAGGCAACCGTTGCGGCGATATCCTCGGGTTGGCCGAAGCGGGAAAGTGGGATTTGAGAAAGCGCTCCCTTGCGAACCTCTTCATTCAGGACAGCGGTCATATCAGTCTCGATGAATCCGGGAGCCACAACATTGACAGTGATGCCGCGACTAGCCACTTCCTTGGCGAGCGCCTTGGTAAGGCCGATCATGCCGGCTTTGCTGGCGGCGTAATTGGTCTGGCCGGCAAGCCCCATGAGGCCACTCACCGAGCTGATATTGATGATACGTCCGGAGCGCTGCTTGACCATGGTGCGGAGGACCGAGCGGACGAAGTTGAAGGATCCCTTGAGATTGGTGTCGAGAACAGCATCCCACTCCTCGGAGGACATACGCATGAGAAGGTTATCCCGGGTGATTCCGGCATTGTTGACGAGAATGTCGGCCCGACCGAAGTCAGCCACGATTTGTTCCCCGACTTTCTGGACGGCATCAAAGTCAGCCACATCAACGGCGTATCCTTTGGCCGATCCCGGGCGGATTCCTTCCAATGCGGCCGCGACCTTGGATGAGTTGGCTTCACTACGACTGACCACGGCAACCTTTGCTCCTGCTTCCACAAAGTAACGGGCGATGGATTCACCAATGCCACGACCGGCTCCGGTGACAATGGCGACTTGATCCTGAAGGGGATGAGTGGAAGTGGTCATAAGAGATAAGAAATGGATTGTGATAACAGGAATAAGATCTACTTGGATAGCCCAGCATGGACGCATCGGCAACGCTTTCTCCATTTAGTGAGTAGGTCGAAGTGGTGACTTTTCGGCGTGACCCTCGAATCCCGCTCAGTCATTCATGAAAGAAAGCATCCTTATTATGGAAAAATTTGCCGCATTTGAGAACAAAATGGTCGCTGCTGGAATGGGAACGGCTGTGATCCGATCCTTTCAAAGAAATTACGAGTCCTTAGTCCGTAACGAGAGCGGTCTGATTCCCGAAGAGACTATCGTTCCTGCCGAAGGGATAGCATCGCTGCAAGAGATCTCCAACGGGAGCAGTGCCGATGCCGAACTGATGTCACAGGTGGTGGTGATCAAGCTCAATGGAGGCTTGGGAACAGGAATGGGCTTGCAGGGCCCGAAAAGCCTCCTGCCGGTTCGGGACTCATTGAACTTTCTGGATCTCATGGTGCGACAGATCCAGGATCTCCGAAAATCAAGCGGAGCCGCGGTGCGCCTCCTGCTGATGAATAGTTTCAGCACAAGCAAGGAAACCTTGGCTCATTTGTCAGCATACCGGGAGGAAGGACTGGCTGAAGCCTCCGAAGTGGAACTGATGCAGAATCAAATCCCGAAGATTGATGCGGCATCCATGGAACCGATCCAGTGGCCTGCCGATCCCGAACTGGAATGGTGCCCCCCAGGTCACGGTGACCTCTACCCTGCATTGGTCGGTAGCGGATGGCTCGACCGCTTGCTGGCCGAGGGAGTCAAATACGCCTTTGTCTCAAACTCTGACAACCTGGGGGCGATTCTTGATCCGGGCATCCTGAAGTTCTTTGCGGACTCCGGTGCTCCTTTCCTCATGGAAGTAACTCGACGAACAGGCGCCGACCGTAAAGGAGGTCATCTCGCAGTCAGGAGAGATGATGGACATCTGCTTTTACGAGAGGTCGCGCAGTGCCCTGATGCAGATCTCGAGGCCTTCCAGGACATCGACCGGCATCGTTATTTTAATACAAACAGTCTTTGGATGCGCCTTGATCTCCTCAAGAAGCAACTTGAGGAAGATGGGGGAACACTTCCCCTGCCGATGATCCGGAATACCAAGACCGTTGATCCGAGGGATAAAAACTCACCCAAGGTCGTTCAGTTGGAAACCGCGATGGGTGCAGCGATCGAATGCTTCCAGGGAGCACAAGCCATCGAGGTACCTCGCAGTCGATTCGCCCCGGTAAAAACAACATCCGATCTTTTTGCCCTGCGCTCGGACGCCTACGAAGTCCTGGCTCATGGTCAGGTGCGCTTGGCCACTTCACGGCAGGGAATCCCTCCTGTCATCACCCTCTCGGAGGAATACAAACTGGTGGATGGATTAGCATCCCTGGGAATGCCGAGTCTTATCAACTGTCGCTCCCTGACCATCCAAGGCCTCGTTCACTTTGAACCGGGTGTTGTTCTCTGCGGCGACATGAGGATTGAAAACCCAAGCAGCACACAGAAAACCGTGCAGGCCGGGATCTACGAAAATCAGTCGATCTCTCTCTGAGCCCTTGCTGAGAACACTTCTGTCGCCGTAAAGGGCAGATTTAAAATTCTAGGACTGCTGCTGATGGAGTTTCGGCATGTGCCTTGAGAGGACAAACTGACCGGCCCCCATCGCAGCAAGGATTCCACCAACCAAAGCAAACGCTCCGAAGGCTCCCAAGCCAGCCGAGAAGGCGACTCCAACAATAGCCTTGATGACTACTGAGACAGCATTCACTCCGAACTGTGAGGCCGATGTGACACCACCCGCATGTTCTAGCGGAGTGAGTTCCTGACGTTTCTTGGTCAGAGTCAAGCGGGCGCAGACATTGGCCACGGCAAAAAGGAACACGACCACCGTCATCACCCAGAGATTTGCAGGCAACCAACCGATGGCCAGGATGAATGTTCCGATAGCCCCCAGAGCAACCCACTTCGCTCCGGAGTTATGATGCTTTGTGACTGCATAAATCAGCGCACCCACCACCCCGCCAAGCGCAAAGGAGGCGCCGATTTGACCGACAGATGCTGACTTATGCAGGAGCCCCTTGGCAAAGAAAGCGCTCAGAAGCTTACGCAGCGGATAAATATTGAACGACATCAGGCCGATGCAGGTAATCAGGAGCGGTCGGCGCGTCAGAATATATTTGATACCTGTCCAAGAGCCTCCGCGCGAGTGATGGACTGCCCCTACGCTCTTCCCTCCGGTTTTCTCGGGAATGAAGAAGTAGGCCACCGAGGAGAGAACGAATCCGACCGGTATCATGATATGGGGAACAATCTTCCCTCCCCAGACCATCAGCCCACCCAGAATTAGCGGGCCAGCGACTCCCCCGATGTCAAAAGTCAGTTCGTAGCGTGAATTGATCCTATCGAGTTGATCGGCGCGGTGACGCGCAAGCTCCAAAGGGATGGTGTGGACCGATGTGTCGACAAATCCTCGGATCAAGGCCTCCAACGTGTAGCAACCCATCGCCCACCAAAGACTCAGAAAGCCGCAGAGCATGGAAATAGGAATGCCGGCCAAGGCCACGGCCCTCAGAAACGTGGTGACCATAAGGACACGCCGGGCTCCGAATTTCTCGGTGGGCCAGCCACCGATGTAGGTCCCAAGCATGTGAATCCCTGTATCGAAAGCCGAGAAAAAAGCCGCCCCGCCGAGTGAACCGGAAAGCTTCGCCAGCAATAGAGGCTGGGCAAGATGCAGGGCACTATCGACCAACTGCGTGAGGAAGACACCACCAAGAAACCCGCTCAGACGGATTGGATGATGGGATTCCTGAGGGGCTGTCTCGTTCAATTCCATGCGGCGTGCTTCTGGTATTCCTGAGAAGCCGGCACGCTGACAAGGCGTTTTTCCGGGAGGATCAGTGCAGTGAGTGCTCCTCCGTAGACACATCCGGTATCCAGACCGATTGCATTAGAACGAATGATGGGCTCTGGCTGAGCCCAATGACCAAAAACCGCCAAGCGATTGTCCGTGTAAGCCTCATACCAGGGAATACTCATCCCCTCGGGCACGCGAATGGTCGTGAGGTCGCGGCGCGATTGCTCAGCTAATGATGGGATCCGTGGATCGATTCCGGCATGAACCACGAAAAAACCATCCCTTTCCAGGTAAAGCGGCCAAGACTTAATGAAGGCCATCACCGCGTCATATCGGCCGCCGAGTTGCCTGAGAATTTCCTCATCCGGAGTACTAGGGGAAGGAACTTCACCGGCAACCCATCGATCAAGAAGTCGCGCTTCATGATTCCCCAAGACACAGCTCAAATTGGGAGTCTCCATCGCCCATGACAGGACGGAACCAGAATCAGGTCCCTTACGGACAAGATCTCCCACGGCGATGAGCTCATCCCCCTTGCTTACCTCGACCTTCTTCAGCAGCAGCTCCAACTCCGAGGCACACCCATGGATATCACCGATGATAATAGTTCTGCTCATGGCTTGGAGACTGACAAAACTTCCGAAGAGATACGTCGTCTTAACTGCCCGCAGGCTGCGTCAATATCGTGTCCCTTTTCACGTCTGATGGTTGCCGCGATGCCACGCTCTCTAAGGATGGAAAGAAACTCCTCCTGCACGGGCTCGGAGGGCCGCTTCCAAGGAAGCCCCTCGACGGTGTTGTAGGGGATGAGATTGATCTTGGCGCGTAGTCCCCTCGCCCGTTCGGCCAGCAGGCGTGCCTCGGAGAGTGCGTCATTCACTCCCTCGATCAGGATGTACTCGAAGGTGATCATCTGTTTCTTCCGATCGCCGTAGTAGGCGCAGGCATCCATTAACTCGGCCACGGGATGCTTCTTGTTCACCGGCATGATCTGGCTACGGACTTCATCGCTGGCCCCGTGCAGGGAGATGGCCAGTCTGATCTGGAGAGGCTGATCCGCGAGATCACGTATCCGGGGAACGAGGCCGCTGGTGGAGACCGTCATCTTGCGGGCACCGAGCCCGACTCCCCAGGGGGCGTTCAGGATCGAGACAGCCTGCAGCCAGTTCTTGTAGTTCGCCATCGGCTCTCCCATCCCCATGAAGACCAGATTATTGATCCGCTCTCCGGAGATCTTCTCGGCGAGCAACACCTGGGAGACG
>CAIPWR010000107.1 GCA_903868795.1 uncultured Spartobacteria bacterium
AAATGGCACGAGGGTCCGAAGATGAAGGCGACGAGTCCGGCATGGACGCTTACGGCGATACATTTGTCAGCTACCGACGTGGTGGCAAAGAGCGCGCAGCACCTCCGCTTCCCTTGGACGATCAAGAGCGACGTGAGCGAGCAGAAGAGGTTCGAGCTTTGGGTGGCATGTTCATCCTCGGAACCGAGCGACACGAAAGCCGACGAATCGACAACCAGTTGCGTGGACGCGCTGGACGACAAGGCGACCCGGGCGAGAGCCGTTTCTTTGTCGCACTCGAAGATCAACTTTGGAAGATCTTTAACGCGAACATGATGGAAAATCCGGCACTAAAGATGTGGCCGCCGATGGAAGAGGTCACCGCTGGCTTCCTTAGCCGCATGATCCAGAAAACTCAGGAGCGCATTGAGAACCACTTCTTCGAGGCAAGAAAGAACGTTCTTGAGTACGACGACGTTCTTAACGCACAGCGCGAGCACATCTACGGCCTCCGCCGGGAGATCCTGCTTGGCAAAGATATTCGCACCGAGCTGAAAACCTACATCCGCGACCTCATCGTGGAAGTAGCAAACAACGCTTGGATGGTCGAGGAGGATGGAACTCGGATCTATGATCATTCCGTTCTTTACGAAGACCTCAACGAGGTATTCCCTCTCGTCGACTACGCCACCATCGAAGAGTTACAGACTTACCAGCCTGGTAACGAACTTATTGCCTTCCTTCAGAAGGTTGCTGAGCAGGCGTATGAATCGAAAGTCGCCGAGACCGGCGAAGCGATGAAGTTGCTTGAGAAGCATGTGCTTCTTCGCGCGGTTAACGATCGATGGATGGAGCACCTCCAGACGATCGAATACATCCGGGAAGGTATCGGCCTTCGAGGCTACGGCCAGACCGACCCGCTGATCGCCTATAAGAAGGAAACTTACGACACCTTCCAGTCGACCCTGAAGAACATTCGAGATCAAGCCTCGCGCATGATCTTCCACCTGAGGGCTCAGCAGCAGCAAGAGATTCAGGAAATGCAAGACTACGAGGAGGCACAGGATGCGATGCCGCTCATGTTTAACATGGACGAGCTTCCCCCCGAGCTTCAGGCTCAGCACGGCGTTCAAACCCTTGCCGCTCCGACTGCCGTCGCTCCCGTAGTCCTCGGTAACATCGACTGGACCCGAGTAGGGCGGAACGATGCCTGTCCATGTGGAAGTGGCAAGAAGTTCAAGTCTTGCCACTATCCAACCCTCCGCGCCGAAGGCGTTATCTAAGGCGTCGTTAGTCAGCGAGAAGCGCCTCACCGGTCACCGGTGGGGCGCTTTTGCTTTGTGCGCCCGGCAGGGCGCACTGACTTGGGGGTGTAAGTCCCCTGTGGACCTTGATGACGGGAACCACTAGCAGAACCGCAAGGGCTTGGCCGCGAGGCCTGGTCTGGAGGAAGCGGAATGCAAACTTCCGGCCCGAAGAACATGAAGCGCATATGAGGCAGGCGACTCTGGGCGAGCAGGCAAAGAAATGCGAAGGCCAAAGTCATCCGGAAGGGTTCGCTTGTAAATGCGACGGGTGTATGGAAGGAAAGTCGGTGCGCCATACCCGGGGAGATCTGCCCCCTTGTCCGAAAGGACCAGCCTCACCGAGAGGGGAAGCGATGAAGGGGCAGAAGTCAGCCGAGGGCATAGTAGCTTATCCAATCTTGAGCGAAGGCCCGAACCTAACGAGTCGGAAAGGAGCCCATGAGCTCGCTGGATATTGGAGACGCAGGAAAGATGGCTGAAATGCCGGAGCGAACCCCGAGAGTAGCGGACGGAATCCGCAAGGGTAGGGAATTCGCGGGTCAAGAATCCACGGCGCAAGAGGATGTCTCCTCTCCCGATACGACGCTGCTCATCGAGCAGATGATTGGACACGAGAACCTTCTAAGCGCGCTCAAGCGTGTGGAGACGAATAAGGGAGCGGCAGGAAGTGACGGCATGTCCGTCACGGAGCTTCGCGCCTTTCTCGGCTTGCACTGGAAGCGCATCAAGGGCGAGATCCTGGCCGGCGATTATCGACCGACTCCGGTGCGACGGGTGGAAATTCCGAAACCCGGTGGCGGCGTGCGTTTGCTGGGAATCCCGACGGCTTTGGATAGGTTCATACAGCAAGCCCTGTTGCAGGTGCTCGTCCCCATCTTCGATCCGACATTCTCTGATTCCAGCTATGGTTTTCGCCCCGGCAGATCCGCCCATCAGGCAGTGGAATCGGCAAGAAGCCATGTGGAGGCGGGATATCGGTGGGTCGTGGATATGGATTTGGAGAAGTTCTTCGACCGCGTAAACCACGACGTTCTTATGAGCAGGGTGGCCCGGCGTGTCAAGGACAAAAGGGTCCTAAAGCTGATCCGCTCCTTTTTGGAGGCTGGGGTGATGCTGAACGGAGTCGTCCAGTTCCAAGGGGAAGGCACTCCTCAGGGTGGGCCGCTTTCTCCTTTGCTCTCGAACATCTTGCTCGATGATCTCGACAAGGAGTTAGAGCGCCGGGGTCACCGATTTTGTCGCTATGCGGACGATTGCAACGTTTACGTTTCGTCGAAAGCATCGGGCATACGGGTGATGGAATCGCTGACGCGGTTTCTGGAAGATCGGCTCAAGTTGAGAGTGAACCCTTTGAAGAGCGCGGTCGATCGTCCCTGGAACCGCAAGTTCCTCGGCTATTCGATGACCGTTCACTTCAAGACAAGGCTGAAAGTTGCGCTTTCGTCGTTAAAACGGCTGAAGTCAAAACTGCGGGAGATCTTTCGCAAGGGTCGGGGGCGCAATCTGCGCCGAGTGATCGCGGAGTTAAACGAAGCGACGGTCGGTTGGGTTCGCTACTTCCGACTCTCCCAGGTGAAGGGAGTCTTCGAAGAACTGGATCAATGGCTTCGGCGGAAGCTGCGCTGCATTTTGTGGCGACAGTGGAAGAAGCCGAAGACCCGGTTCAAGAAGCTAGTTTCACTCGGGCTTGACCGGGAACGGGCAAGGGCTTCGGCCGGCAACGGCCGGGGTCCTTGGTGGAACGCCGGCGCTTCTCACATGAACGCTTGCATTCCCGTCGCGCTCTTGGCAAAGGGAGGCCTCGTGAGCCTACTCGATCTGCATCGACGGATCGCTTGACACGTGAGGAACCGCCGTATGCCGAACGGCACGTACGGTGGTGTGAGAGGTGAAGCCGGTGACGGCTTCACCTACTCGATCGTCCAAAGCAATTTGGAAGGGTGCGCCGATCTTCATTCCGCTCGGGTGAGGCGAAATTCATTCCGGCAATATGGCTACCAAGCTCTGGATATAAACGAAAGGTTCTCTTTGTCAAAACTTTTTGATTAAATAGATAAAGACCAGGGGTCCCATTCCAGCTGAACTCAACGCGATCTGCGACTAGAAAACCAGTTGATGATGATGGTTGCGAAGTGTATTTACCAAAAACTTTGAATAGAGGAACAGGTCCGAATAGTTGGGTTACAACGGGACAAGGATATGGTTCTTGCTCCTGTATCCCGTGAGTATCACGTATCCAAACCTTGGCTGATGTCCGGCCAAAGTTTCAACAAAACACCGGAATGAATTCGAACTCACCTGGGCAAAGTTATTAGGCAAACCTATTGCAAAAACGATCGCGGATATTGAGGCGGTGAGGGCTGCAGCCTTTTAAGATATAGCCT
>CAIPWR010000108.1 GCA_903868795.1 uncultured Spartobacteria bacterium
AAGATTACGGGAGCCGTGGACAAATACTCCATCCGCGAGATGCGATCCCTCCTCTACCGGATGAAGCAAACGTACCGCGAGGACCATCAGATCTACTGCCAGCACTTCGGATTCCCGACCAACAACCAAACCCAAAACCAAAACCATGCCCATCACCAGTCCTCATCGCAAAGACTCTGACCATGTCCACTATTCGGAGCACATCCTATGTGAGAACTTTGTATTTAAGCCCTCTCAAGTAGAGACCTTCTATCACCACGCCATCACCGAGACCGGCGGAGTCACGACAGTGAAGATCAAATCCCACTCCCTGGATGTGAAGGATCCCGAACGGAGGCTCTTCGACTATCTCGTCAAAAGATTCTCTCCGATGACCACGGATGAGGATCGCTGACCTGTTCATCTTCTTCGGCAGCATTGCCGGGGCCATCGCCGGGCACTTTCTGCTCGTTCCTCCCTACTCGTGGGGAGTGGTTACCCTCTGCGCACTCTTCGGAGCATGGAGCCTCTTTGGTGAGGCCCATGCCGGAAATGTCGTGGTGCGTCTTGGGGGGCTTTCCTGGTCGATGGAGGATTTTGTCCGGGGATGGCTCATCACCGGGAGGACTGGCTCGGGCAAGACACAGTCGGGTATCAATACGATCACCTTCCAGATCTTCCAGAATGTGAAGAACTGGGGCGGGATCTGCCTCGATCAGAAAGGGCTGTACTGGGAAATCCTTGTACGGATGGCCGCTCATTTCGGCAGAAGCGGCGACCTGGTGCTTTTGCAGACCCGGCCCGAGGGAGAGAGCATGCTCTGGAGGCCCCCACATTCCATCAATCTGACTGGAAATCCCAAGGTACCCGCCTCCACCTACGCCAAGGTGATCGTCGATACCGCGATCTCCCTGACAGGTGGACGGGGCGGGAACCCCTTCTTCCCTATAAAGGCCCAGCTCTCGATCCAGATGGCGTTTGAAATCCTCAGGCACTTGGAGTCCTACGTCACCATCCCCAACATTCATCGGCTCCTGCTCAGCTCGATCGACACCACGAAAACGGTGGAAGATCTCTCAAAGCGGAGTGACCAACGCTCCCGTGAGCTCCTTGCCTCCCTAAAATCATACCTTGAGCAACCCCCGGAACAGCTTGGGGGTGTTCAGGGAACCCTGAGTACCTATCTGGAGTTCTTTCTCAACCACGAGATTGCCGAGGTCTTCTGTGCCGATGAGCCAACCTTCTCAGTCGGGGAGATTGATCAGGGGAAGATCGTCTGCCTCGCGATGCCGCAGAAATTCCAGAGCGAGCGCCTCTACATCAATACGATCCTGAAGCTCTCCTACTACTTCCATGCCCTCAGTCGGTTCGACAAACCTGCCGAGGAGCGGGAAAAGGACAACCTTCTGATCCTCTTCGCCGACGAGGGACAGGAAATCATTACCGGGGCCGAGTCGGCCTTTGCGGATCACAGGGCCGCCGGGGTCATTCGTGAGGCGAAGGCGACGATTGTCTTGGCCACCCAGGCCTACACCTCGCTCTTGGGATCCTTGGACAAGCGCTATGCCGATGTCCTGATGCTCAATCTCAGCAATGAGCTGATCTTCACCGTGGCGAATCATGATTCTGCCGTTATTGCGGCCAAGAACATCGGGGAGCACGAAGTCACCGAGAAATCATGGGGATGGTCAGCGGGGAAGCGTTCCTACAATTACCAGACCCGGATCAAGCCGTGGTTTGATGCCTTCAGGCTTAGGAAGCTCCCACGTTTCACGGCGATCATTTGCCACTGTGAGAAGCCCTTTCGGAAACGTCTTCTGGCTCCCATTACCCCAGAGGGCAATTACCCCGAGTGGTTCACCCAACTCCGCCCCGACTATGCGCTTCGCCAATGGTGGCGTGGCAAAACTCCTTCCCCATCCCGCTCATGAATCCCGATCCTGCCCTCATCCATAAACTCTCCGGCCTAGAGGGATACCTTGGCTCCAAGATCCGGGGACAAGGCCATGTCATCCCGAGAGTTTGTTCAGTGCTAGAAAGAGGAGAGTTGGGTCTTCAGCCCCCGGACAAGCCGTTGGGTTCCTTCCTATTCCTTGGGCCAACAGGCGTGGGAAAGACTGAACTCACCCTGGAATGCTCCCGGTATCTCTTCGGAGAAGATGCGCTCCACCGGTTCGATATGTCGGAGTTCCAGCACCTCGACAGTGTGAAGCTGTTTCTAGGTGACGAAACCGGGATGTCCGGACGGCTTGGGAAGGTCTTGGAGTCCTATACTCGTGGGATCCTCCTTTTTGACGAGGTCGAGAAAGCCCATCGGCTGATCTGGGATCTATTCCTTCAGATGCTCGATGCGGCGCGGATCACTCTGGCCGATCACAGGACTCATGACCTGAGCGGGTTCTATGTGGTTTGCACGAGCAACATTGGCTCCCAGCAGTTGATGAGGCCCACCCGGTTACCCTTTGCGACGTTGGAGCGGGCAGTATTGGCCGAGCTTCACCGGCACTTCCGGCCAGAGTTGATCGGGAGGTTCGATGAGAAAGTCGTCTTCCGCCCTCTCACCCCGGAGACTCAGCGGGAGATCGCGATGATCGTTATCAACGAAGAGGTGGAGCGCTACCAGAAGATGGGGATCCAACTAGCGGTGGATGAGGAAACCATCGAGATGCTCATCAGGAACGGAATCACCAAGGCCCTAGGAGCCCGCCCCATGAAGCGTACGGTTCAGAAATATCTAGGGGATATGCTCAGAGAGAGGCTGATGAATCCATGAAGAGCTCCTTTTTGAGTCGCTCAAGGAGACTTCCTTTGGTATGGTATAGAGTAAACACCTGTATACATGAATACTCGCCACATTTCTTTCGTTGCCCTGAGCCTGCTTACCGCGATCTTGTCGGGATGTGCCATTGGGAATCACTACGATTACCAGAGCGTACGAGCCACTCTTCCACAGGCATCCAAAAAATGTACCGTCTCAGTAGTCACAGTTGATCAACGGCCAGATGTCCTTAAATCATCTGTTCAGGAAAACTATGTCGGCATGACTCGTGGAGGATACGGAAATCCTTTCCGAGTTTACACAAAGAGCGGAGCCCCGCTTTCTGAAGACCTATCTAGGGCAATTGTTTCGAGTCTAAATAGCTCTGGGTATCAAACTACTGCCGTTACTATTAATCCGGTTACGAATGAGACGTCCGCAAAAGCCCAACTGCTTGCGACAACATCGGATCGTCGCATCCTTGTCACAATCAATAAATGGGAGAGCGATACCTTGATTAATACGGACCTTAATACGGACATAAATGTTCAAGTGTATGATCATTCAGGAAAACAATTGGCAAATGAAAGTTTCTCAGCATCGAAAGGGCTAGGAGGCAACTTCTTCGACCCTATCATTCACGCACGTGAAAGTGTTCTATCAGAGACTTCGAGCATTCTCACTCAGGTCTTTTCTTCTCCAAAGATCCACAACTCATTGTAAGCGATAACAGATATTTAGAGATCTAAGTTATGAAGATCAGACAAATCCCGTTAATCCTAATTTGCTTTGCGTTAGGAGCTTGCGCATCGTCTACACCCATCCAGCGATATTCGGAAAGTCAGTCCAAATTCAATCCGCCGACTCAAATAATGAGCACCACTATCCCTCAAAAGGATTGGTACCGTCTGCATGTTCGGGCTGCTACAGGCTTTGTCCCTATTTCTGCCTGCCGTGAAGACGCAGTCGATAGGGCAAAACAGTTCTGCGAACTCCAGGGGAAAGGAATGGTCATTCTTGGAGAAAAAACCTCCTCGCCGATTTTGTATCCAGGCAACTTTCCAAGGATCGAAATTATCTTTGCTACTGTAGATAAAAAGTAACAGCGGTAGTCTCCAGTCTTTTAGCGAATGTCAGTTCAACCTGAAGATGAGAGCTTGCAGCTCTTTTTGATTGGAATCCTCTCTTCGGAAATCCTTGAGACGCCTCCTGGATTTGACGAACACTCCAATCTTTTTGATGCAGGATTAGACTCCCTTGGAACCATGCAATTACTTGTTCGGATCGAACAGCGATTTGGAATTCAGATACCTGCCGGTAAGCTGACAAAGGAAAATAGCTCAACCGTCCACCAACTATCCTTATTAATAGCTGACTCGGCGGGTAAAGAAGCTCCTCTTGTCGGAATCCCAGAAAAAGCCTCTCTCTGAGAGGGGCGTTGCAAAAATGCACGCCGACGTTGTTGTAATTGGAGGAGGAAGTGCAGGAATTGCCGCAGCGGTCAGTTCTGCTAGAAAAGGCGCAACTGTAGTGCTTGTGGAAAAGCATGGAATACTCGGAGGAATGGCTTCAGCCGCTATGGTTCATTCCATTTGTGGCCTCTACTTGCTTCGAGACAATGATTCAGAACCCTTGTCTTTTGCTAATGACGGTATCGCGAGGGAGCTCTCCGAGACTCTCGTCAGAAAAGGGGGGGCGCGAGGGCCGGTGCGAATGGGTAGGTTGGATGTACTGATGCACAATCCAAGGTCCTTTGCATTGGTTGCAAAGGAGATGGTAGATGAACTCTCAAACATTCATCTTTTTCTTAACGCGGAAATATCCGAGGCACACAAAAACGGGAATCGCCTTTGTGGGGTAAAGATTACAGGGACTGAGAATCACCAGACAATCGAGTGTGATGCCGTTATCGATACAACCGGAGATGCAGAGATCTTCATGTTGGCAAATGCTGGTTATGAGCGCTCACCATTGGAGGCTCTGCAGCGTCCCGCCTACATCTTTTCCCTAAATGGAGTTGATCCAGAACAGATGAGTGACAATGGACGCTTGCTTTTGGCTCAGACGATTAGCCGAGGTGTAACATCAGGGCTTCTAACCTCCGGAGCCATGGGAACTGCTTTTCGTGCTGGGGTTTCAAATGACCAGGTGATGGTGACTATTGACTTGGAAGCACAAGGCTTTGATCCAAACAAAAAAGAGAGTCGTGCCAATACTGAGTCAGAGGCTAGGCGAATCGCCGTTCAGCTCATTGATTTCCTAAAGAATGAGATTGAAGGTTTTCAAGGTGCATCTCTTCCACAGTATCCCTCATGTTTGGGAATTCGTGAAAGTCGCCGTAGCCATGGAATCTACCAACTGACTGAGAAGGATATTCTCGAAGGTGCGAGGTTTGATGATGAGGTAGCTATTGCCTCTTGGCCGATAGAGCTTAGAGAAAGTGCACGTGGACCAAGATTCAGATACCCAATCGATAATCAGCCATGCGGTATTCCTTTAAGATCCCTTCAATCGAAGGAAGTAGAGAACCTCTTCGTCGCTGGAAAGTGCATTTCAAGTACTCATGAAGCACAGGCTTCTATCCGTGTAATCGGAACATGTCTCGCTACTGGCGAAGCCGCGGGCATTGCTGCTGCCAAGATGGCGGCAAAAACAAAGCACTGATAAAGGGGGAGGAAATGTCCATTGAATCCCTAAAAGTGAATATCGTTGATGAGATGTTCATGCGCTCAGATAAAGAAGCCCCAGCGGTGATTGATAAAGGTAGGATATGCACCTATGGAGCCCTTAATGACCACAGCGCCTCCATAGCAAAAACTATCAAAGGGGCTTTGACCTTCAAGGGGGTTCCAAGAGTTGGGTTGAGATGCCAGGACGGTATGGAATATGTCGCCCTTTCGTTGGGTATTCTGCGATCAGGTTGTTGTCTTGTACCGATTGCTCCAGAATTGACTGAATCTGAGAGAGACAATCTTGTCTCAACGATCCAGTTGGACGCAGTAGTTCATCATCAGATCGCCTCAGATGATCAGATCTCTTTTTCAATAGAAGAGCTTCCGGGCGGTCGGGTGAGCGCGGACTTTGATAATCTAAACCCTGCTTTCATTCGGTTTAGTTCCGGAACAACAGGTGCATCAAAGGGTATAGTATTATCCCACAAAACTCTTCTCGACCGGATTGAAACCGCAAACCGGGGACTAAAGATAATATCTCAAGACCGAGTTCTGTGGGTGTTGTCGATGTCGCATCACTATGCCGTCTCTATCATGCTGTACCTTTGGAATGGCGCAGCGATTGTTCTGCCAGAAAGTTACCTTCCCGGTGATTTGCTTGCCGCCGCTAATCGTGACCAGGCAACTGTCATTTACGCTGCTCCATGCCATTTTATCTTTCTCACTTCTGGAGAGAATACGGAAAAATTCTCATGGTCTTCCTTGCGGTTGGCGGTTTCTACAACAGCGCCGCTGCTTCAAGAGACCGCAGAAAGATTTACAGCAACTTATGGA
The DNA here is from genome assembly GCA_903868795.1 of uncultured Spartobacteria bacterium. Taxonomy (GTDB): domain Bacteria; phylum Verrucomicrobiota; class Verrucomicrobiia; order Chthoniobacterales; family UBA6821; genus UBA6821. The sequence continues at coordinate 6,244 of CAIPWR010000108.1, forward strand.
GTTCGTCCTCTCCAAGCATTGGGAGTCATGGAAGTCGGGCTGCCCTTTATCAATAACTCTAATGATGGGTTAAGGGATTCTTCTGTGGGGCGCCCATTGCCCGGTTTTGATGTAGAGATTCGAGATACAGCCGGGGTGGCTGTAGGGGCTGGTATTCAAGGAGAACTTTTTGTGAAAGGTCCCGGGATGTTCGACGCGTATATTGATCCATGGCAATTGAGAGAGCAGGTGACTGCACCTGACGGATGGTTTACTACAGGGGATATCGCGAGGATGGATTCTGCGGGCTATGTCTATCTTCTTGGCCGATCAAGGACGATCATCAATGTGGGGGGAATGAAGTTTTTCCCAGAGGAGGTTGAAAGGTGCATCGGTACGGTACCAGGTGTCTTAGAATCAAGGGTTATTGCAACCCATCATCCCACTTTTGGATCGGTTCCCATTGCCGAGATTGTGAAAGCAGATAAAGAGGATGTGCAGATCAAAACCCTTTTGATGCATTGCAGAAAACACCTTGCCCGATACAAAGTGCCGATCGATTTCCGCTTTGTATCCTCCATCCCTAAGACACCAACTGGAAAAATCAAAAGGACAACATCTTCATTGTAATAATTCATGAATTTACATGAACAATCTTGCGAGATCTCTTGATCGCATATGTTTTGGGGTTTACGATTGTGCAGTATGAGAATCATTCTTTTAATTGCTCTTATCGGCTCAGTTTTTTTGCAGGCTGGATGCTCGAATGCCGAAAAATATGCCGCTAACCAATCAGCTTCATCTTCTTGGCTGAAGGCTACTGCTGGCACTTCGAGGGTCAGCATTGATGGCACATGGCAATCTTTAGAGTTCGGATGGGGAGGAGATGGACGATTTGTTCAAACCGGCAACCAGATTACTGGCGCTCTTGGTAATTACTCTGTCCGGGGTGTTATTAACGGATCGACCGTCTATCTAACTTTTGATTCGAATGGGTGGACCTACTACACGGGTATTCTGAAAAAGAACGGAAACATGCTTGCCGGCTTTTATTCCAGCTCAGTGCCTTTTTCATCTCAAAATCAGGGAGTTCTGACTTTGCGTAAAATAGCCGATTAAATAGACGCTTTAGACTGCAATCACTGATTTTTTGATGAAGATTGCAGTCATTGGAGGAGGCCCCTCCGGAAGTGTTGCTGCTGCGTTGCTCGCAGAACGCGGTCACAGTGTCTTTATTTTTGATCAGGGAAGGCGTCCAAATACACTTGCGGGAGAGTCCTTGGTTCCAGGCGTCATACCGATCCTCCGCAAGCTAGATATTGAGGAGAGGGTTGCAGCAATTAGCGTATTCAAGCCAGGTGTTTCATTCTATCCAGGAGGGGGTAAGGAGTTCGCCTTCAGCTTTACCTCGCTGCCAAGGAAGAATCCCCAGTATGCCTACAATGTTCCTAGGCCAGCTTTTGACAATCTGCTGCAAAGCCGAGCTTTGGAGTTGGGGGCCATCAAGGTCAATATTAAGGCAGAATTGCATTCTTCAGGAGACAGGCTCTTGTTGTCTCCTGACACACTTAAAAGTGTCAATGCATGGCAAGGAGTGCAACCAGATCTGATTGTTGACGCCTCCGGTCGGCGCAGGATGAGTTCCAAGCTCTTGGACATTCAATCCGAGACTGGCCCGCGCCGTGATGTTGCTTTCTTCGCCCATTTCCAGGGTTTCTTTCCTGAGACCCCATCAGGTCAGGTAAGGATCAACCGACTTTCGAATGGTTGGTCTTGGAGGATCCCATTGAGGGATAAAATGTCAGTGGGTGTTGTCATGTCCCAGAAAGACGCCGCTGAACTTGGGACTTCTTCAGCTGAACGACTCGAGGAAGCAATCAGAAGAGATCCTATACTGAGGAAGGAATCCAAAGACCTTCAACGGGTTTCTGAGGTTCGCACGTATGGGAACTACCAACTGATTGCTCATCGCGGGAGTGGTAAGAACTGGGCAGCAGTTGGTGATGCATTCGGATTTGTGGATCCCATGTTGTCTCCTGGTATGATGATCGCAATGGACTCTGCTTTGCTGCTATGCAAGGAGCTAGAGAGATTTCCAATACAGAATGCCTTGGAGAGTTACTCCCAGCGAGTTACTCACGAGTTAAGATCATGGATGGATCTCATCTCCTATTTCTATAACGGCAGGATCTTTGAACTTCATGATGCAGGTAAAGCATTCCAGAACCAATATCACTACCTGCCTCTTGAATTTATGGAGTCTTTTATGAGCAGGAACATGGCAGGTATGGCCTCGGGCTTTACAACCTCATCTCCATTCAGTCGAGGAGTGCTAAAAAATATGGACCGATGGGTTTTGGGTGAATCTGCAACGGATCAAAAATATGCAATCATCTAGTTCTATCAACCCACTCAATAATTAATCCTCGGATGCGAATCCTTTGCTCTTTTTTAGATGAATAACCCTACAGCTAGTGCTGCGGCTTTTTTTCTCCAGCTTTCCTTGATATTAGCTGCATGCGGGGCCTGCCGTGCGGTCATGCGAAGGATTGGTCAGTCCCCTGTGATTGGAGAGATGATTGCCGGTGTTCTCCTGGGCCCATCGCTTTTTGGTATCATTGCCCCAGATCTCTTTCAGGCCGTTTTTTCTGCAGCATCTCGTCCTGTGTTGTTTGCAGTGGCTCAGCTTGGGCTCTCTCTCTACATGTTTGTAGTAGGCTTAGAATTCCGAACAGATGTCTTTCGCGCAAATCTGAGAACTGCGGCGCTAGTTTCAGGAGCAGGTATAATCGCACCTTTTATCTTCGCAGGCTTCATAGCATTTTGGCTGGAGCAAAAGGGGGGGTACTTTACGCCGCATGTCTCCCTAGCTATGGCTGTACTTTTTATCGGCGCTGCTATGTCAATTACGGCATTCCCCATGCTTGCGAGGATTATTCGTGAAAATGGATTGAAGGGCACAACCGCAGGAACGGTTGCCCTTGCTGCTGGCAGCTTTGATGATGTTGTTGCCTGGATGCTCCTTGCGACTGTGTTGGGGTGTGTTTCTGGAAATCTAATGCTCGTTGTAGCGGCTCTGGGTGGTGGCCTGCTCTATACATTATTTTGCTTAAAGTTAATTAGCCCTGTCCTTCACCACTACTTCAGAGATCAGAAAAACGATTCAGCGCTGCTTGGGGTACTGATGCTTCTTTTGGGTTTATGTTCCTGGTTTACTGACTTGATCGGTCTCTATTCTGTATTTGGAGCATTCATTCTAGGTCTCGCTGTGCCAAGAGGAGGGGCAGCAGAGAAAACCGCAGAGCGTATTAGTCCTGTTACCACGGCGCTACTGCTACCGTTCTTCTTTACCTATTCAGGATTGAACACTCGTTTTTCGCTGCTGAACTCTCCCTCGCTATGGCTGATATGCTTGTGCCTAGTCCTGGCAGCAGTAGCCGCAAAACTCGGTGCCTGCTATGGAGCCGCTCGCTTTTGTGGAAAGACTCATTCCGATGCTCTCACTATTGCGTCACTGATGAATGCGCGCGGGCTTATGGAACTTATTCTTTTGAATATAGGACTTCAGGCTGGGCTGATCACTCCAACACTTTTCACCATGCTTGTCCTGATGGCTGTTGTGACTACTTTGATGGCAGCACCCGGATTTAATGCTGCGAGGAGACTCTCAGCCAGTAACTACTGAAAGGAGTCTTCCCCCAAAGAGGTTTTGTTTCCACTTGGCATCGTTCCTTTTCAAAAGTTGAGATAAGATGTTTAAGTTCGGGAAAATTAATTGTCCCGCCCTGAATCCATCCCGTCATCCGAGTCCACCATTCTTCAAGTAGGGTCATTATGGATCGCCATCCGCATCCACGGACACCATTTCGGATTAGCACTGTGCTTCCGTTGCGAGCTGCTGAAGCGAGACGACGAATAAAGAACTCTTGTTCTCTTTTGGGTAGGTAGTGAAGAATATCAAATGCACAAATGATCTCCGCGTTGTCCAATGGAAAATTCAAAAGGTTGCCTTGCTGCAAGTCTAGTTGGTGCCCCAGTCGATTAGACGCGTTAATACCCGCTATGATTTTCCAGCCCCCCAAGTCACAGCCACGATATTTTGCGTCATGTCCATGAAAATAGAGAAAAAGTCCAAGAAGCCCTAATCCGCAACCGAGATCAACTATCATTCCACTAGTGCCTTGCACTGCAGTTAACGCGGTATCAAACACAGGATCAGCTGTGAGTTTACCTTGAATATAGCCCCGAAGCCACCTTCCCCCTGAAAATGACTGAGCAATCTTTTTGATGACTGCACGCTGCGTAGTCATGAGTCGTTTTTTAGAGAATAACAATTTGATACATGGTGTAAGGTATTTGTCATTATCTTGTTGCGAATCAATTGTGACAGGTATGGAAAAATTCTGGGGGAGCAACTAGCCTTGAGATGAATCATGGAAAACGGTGAGCCCCAGTTCAAGAACGAACCCCTCAGCCATGTTGCTGCAGACTCGAGAGTTCACCTCACGCTTCTAGGAAATCTCAAACAGAAGGGTGCTCACCTATATTTTATCGTTACGGCACTTCTTTTGGGGGTTCGGTGGCAGATCCTGATCCTCACCGGTCTCAAAAAACACGATCCCTCCAAGGAACGCCTTCGTCTGGGACTTGGATCACTCAAATATATCACCTTGCTCGAATCCTGGGGTCTCATACGTACTGAGTTTGTCGGTTTCGACGACGCCTCATCGTGGAGGGGACGGATTATCGCGCCGAATCACCCCTCAATGATTGATGCCATATTGATCATGTCCAGAGTCATGCAGACTGACTGTGTGATCAATGCCAAGCTTCTCTCAAACCCACTCACCGTTGGCGCCGCAAGACTCTGTAACTTCATTCTTAATGACAGCACCTTGGGGATGATCAAAACCTGCCAGACGAGGCTGGCAGAAGGTGCAAACATTTTGATCTTTCCCGAGGGAACACGTACCCGAACTCTGCCCCTAGGCCGCTTTTACCATTCCTATGCCTTAGCTGCTATCCGCGCTGGAGCCCCAATCCAAACGGTATTCATCGAGTGTGATTCGAACTACTTCGGCAGCGAATTCTCTTTCATAAAACCCGCACGTTCAAAAGTCCCCCTTTTATTCAAGATCACTGCAGGCAAGGTCTTCCCCACGACAAGGGAGCTTTCTCCTCGTGAGCTTTCATCCGAAATCGAAAATTATTTCAGAGAGAATCTAACGAGCAATGGCGTTGGGGTCGCCCGTACAAGGTTTGCAAAATGAAGTCCTTAGATTCACATTGCGTCATCATCCCAAGTTTTAACAGCGGAGATCTGCTGAGAAAAACAGTTCTAGAAGCATTGCAGAACTGTGACAGCGTTATCGTGGTAGATGATGGTTCTACTGATCAAAGTTGCGAAGGCTTGTGGGGATACCAAGACTCAAACAATGGGCTGACTATACTCACTCACGAAAAAAATCTTGGTAAGGGAGCTGCTGTCATTACCGGAATGAGCCATGCCTTACAGAAAGGTTTCTCCCATGCAGCTGTATTTGATGCGGACGGACAGCATTATGCAGCGGATCTTCGACGCTTCATGGATCAATCTCGCCTGCATCCTGAGGCAATGATTCTGGGAGTTCCGATCTTTGATGCGGAGGCGCCTGCCCTTCGGGTCAATGGACGATTAGTGGGTAACTGGTGGACGAACCTCGAGACACTTTGGGGAGGTGTACGAGATTCTCTGTATGGATTTCGGGTTTACCCGATTGAAGCATCCTTACAAGTCATGCGAAGCATTAAGGGAGGAAGACGTTTTGACTTTGATACCCAGCTTGCCGTCAGGCTCTATTGGAAGGGCATTCCGCCGCTGAATCTTGATACGCCAGTCACCTACAAGAAGAGGACACAAGGAGGTGTAACGCACTTCAAGTACGTAAGAGACAACCTGCTACTCGTTTATGTACATACTCAGCTTGCTCTTACCGCCTTTACCATGATCCCAAGGCTGCTTCGATTGCGATCCCGGAGGGCTCTCGATTCCCAGTGAATTATCTCACTCCAAAACAGAGACGTAGAATTGGCTATGTCTCAGCAGGAGCTTTAGGATTTGGGGCGATAAAGACAGGTCTGGCTGGAGCTGCGGGAACAAGTAGCATTCTAGCAGTTGGTAGCGGAGCCGTCCTGCTGATCCCTTCACTGCTTCGCAACTGTTCATTGTACGGTCAGGTGATCACGAGTTTTGTGCCGGTAGGCAGGCAGGTCTGGTTGACCATCGATGATGGGCCCACACCTGAAAACACTCTCGAAATGCTCGATGTGCTCTCTCGGAATAATGCCAAGGCGACTTTTTTTTGCATTGGAAAGCGCATTGCAGATAACCCTGAACTTACCACTGCAATTCATTCTGCCGGTCATTCTCTTCAAAATCACACATACAGCCATTCAGTAGGCACTTTTTGGGCTACCACCAGACGCAGGGCTTTATTGGAAATCAGGGAATGTAGCCGTCTGATCCAAAATGCCTCGGGGATATCCCCTATCCAGTTTAGAGCACCTGCAGGACTTGCAAACCCATTGCTTCATCGTGCCGTTGAAGACGCTGGGTTGAGCTTTGTCGGTTGGTCCGCTTCCGGACTTGATGGGGTTCCGCGCGACCCCACGGCAGTAATTGAGAGAATCATGCACTCTGTAAAACCGGGGGCAATCATTCTTCTTCACGAGAGCTCTCTGAAGAATATGAAGCCAGGAACAAGAGCCAAGACCCTTGAAATACTCCTGAAGAGGCTTCACCAAGAGGGGTTCACCACCACAATACCGAGCCTGCAATTGAGCTGATCTTTTCTTGTCCGCCGAGGGGCATCTGCTGTTATACTACCGATCATTTTATGTCAGAAATCACCATTGATGCCCTGAAGACGATTCTGGTCGAGAACTGCATGGTCAAAGTGGATCTCTCGACGATTTCAGAAGAGACTCCCCTTTTTGGTCCTGAAGGGATCGGGCTGGACTCCCTGGATGCGCTCCAGATCATCATCGCTGTTGAAAAACAGTACGGAGTCATCATAGGAGACCCGACTGCTGCTCGGGATGCACTTCAAAGTTTGGGTGTTCTTCGTGATTGGGTCTTGAAAGCCGTAGCCGTACGTCAGTCCGCGATTAACTGACCATGAAACCAAGCAATCTATACGATGTCGTAATCATCGGGGGGGGGCCTTCAGGTTCTGCTGCGGGGGCACAACTTGCTAAAAGTGGCAAACGTGTGTTGATCCTAGAAAAGGAGTCGTTTCCTAGATTTACGGTTGGTGAATCTCTGTTGCCTCATGGGAATGATCTTCTTCGAGAGATAGGTGTCTGGGATAAGATGGAACAGGCAGGCTTCATACGTAAATACGGTGCTGAGTTCTCTACAGGGGATGGAGGAAGACTTCAGCGTTTTTGGTTTGCCAAAAATCTCGGCCAATCCAAGGAATATTCGTATCAGGTTGAACGCTCAAAGTTTGATCACATCTTATTGAACCACGCACGAGACCTAGGGTGTGAGGTTTTAGAACAAACGAGAGTACAGGATCTGATTCAAAATAATCCCGAAAGAATTGAACTGGAATGCACTGGACCTCATGGTGCTCAGAGTTTTTCAAGTCGCTGGGTTATTGATGCTAGTGGAAGAAACTCGTTTGCAGGCAGTCGTGTGGGCTTGAAAAGAAAAAGCACACAAAAGAATCGGAGAGTTGCCATATATGGTCACTTCGAAGGAGTTTTTCGGAACAGTGGAAAAGCAGAAGGTCATATTACCATAGCACGATTGGCGGAGGGTTGGTTCTGGTTGATACCTCTTGCAGGCAATCGAACTTCTGTAGGCCTCGTTCTACCTGCAGAGCAAATGAAAGGAGGATCTCCTGATACACTCAAAGCGATTTTTAATCAGGCAGTTCAAGCAAACACCGAAGTTAAAACACGCATGCACGGGGCAACTCCCATTACTCAACTTGCAGCAACAGGTGACTACAGCTGGAAGTTTTCATCATTTGCTTCTGAGAGAGTTATTCTTACCGGAGATGCCGCTGGATTTGTTGATCCCATATTCTCATCCGGTGTGATGCTGGCATTAAAGTCTGCCATGAGCGCATCTGATCTTATTAATCATGCTGATGCACACGATCGATTCCTTACCAGATGGGAAAGATTCACGTATACGCGCGAAATCACAGGCTGGATGAACCAGTACGCTCGCATCATCAGAGCATTTTACGACCGCGCAGGATTTGAGGTATTTATGAACCCTTCGTCGTTCATGAAGATTCCTGGAAGCATTGGCCGCCTTGTAGGGGGAGATGCTGATCCTAGTCTTTCAGATCGAATTCGTCGGGATGCATTTCATGTTATCTGCAAAATCCAACGTTTTTTCCCGATTGCACCAGCAATTTCCTCACTGAGGTGATTGAGGGTAAAATTCCTCGAGCTATTTCTCAGACTTTTGAATTTGCCGATGTCTATGAACAGGCACGATCGTGATTATAGGGGTAGGAGTTTTTACCGCTTCCTCTACAATGCATGGTGGTTCGAGTTTGTTCTTTTTGCATGGCGAATTGTCGGGAAAAGACTGGGTAGGTTTATCTCTCGAGGCATAGGCCTAGCATATTCTCTGACTCATCCAGCAACGGTAAGGGCGATCCGTTCAAATGTTGCTCTATTGGCACCAGATAAGGCCTCTTTTCGGACTGCCTGCAGGCTACTCATGAACCAGGCTGAATGCTTTTCTATCTACGGAGAGTTGGCTGCTATCGAGCCTGAAAAAGTTATGGGCCTTCTAGCCAAAAAAGAGGGTTTCCAATTTCTTAAGCAGGCCCATGAAGAAGGGAAAGGGTGTCTTCTGGTTACTGGCCACCTGGGGTTCTTCGAGCTTGGTGGCCTCGTGATGAGGCAAATGGATTTCCCTATGACTGCATTGACTCAGCCTGAGCCTTCGCCGGGACTGACCCAATGGCGGGCAGACTTCAGGGAAAGATGGGGGGTCAACACCATTGTGGTTGGGGATGATGCCTTTTCAGTTGTTGAAATTGCTAGAACCCTTCGAAATGGCGGATTCGTAGCAATGCTTGCTGACCGACCTTACAACAACAGTAACTCCATACCTGTGGAATGTCCCTATGGGCACATGCTGTTTTCGGGAGCCCCAGTCCTTATTTCTCTTGTCTCCGGGTGTCCCATTATCCCTGTGGGGGTAACAACCCACAGTGATGGGAAGTTCCAAATCACGGCACAACCTCCGATTTATCCTAAATGGTTACCTGAGGGGAGGGAGCAAAGTCTCGCACACTACACACGGCAGATTGCCAAATCTCTGATCCCGATGTTTATGGAAAACCCTGATCAATGGTATCATTTCTCGCCGCTAGGATGCACTGCGTCATCCGGGTCGAGCTTAAAACCTGCTTCTACAATCACATGAGCCAGGGCGCCCTCACTCCGCATGGACCAGGTTTTCGCTTTGTAGATCGTTTCGAGAAGTCTAGTGCAGATTCTGGAATCGCATGGAAGACATTCAATGGAACAGAACCATTCTTCGCTGACCACTTTCCGGATAACCCATTACTGCCCGCGGTTCTTCTTGTAGAATGTGCAGCCCAGGCAGCGGGTATTCTTTGCATGCACGGGTCCACGGAACATCTTGAACCAATGTTTCTGGCGAGCATTGACCAGTTCCGAGTTATCGCTGCTGTTTATCCCGGAGATACACTCAAAAGTAGCGTAGCAATCATCAAAACATTCGGGCATCTTGTTCAGGTAGAAGCAGAATGCCATGTTGGAGACAAAGCTGTTGCAAGGGGGCGGTTGATGCTGAGTCGTCAATTAGGTTCAGCATCTTAATGAGATTGAGCTAGCGCAATCATCAGGATGAATCCATTTGCATCACCTAAAGGTCTACTCTTCCTGATCATTCTCCTGACCATGTCAGTAAACCTGCTCGGAGATACTCAAAAAGATTCGGTTGGCGACATTTCACCACTGAGGACCATGATCGCCTTACAGAAGTCGATTCATACATTATCTGCTGATTTTTCTCAAAGCCGGTCGTTAAAGACCCTACGCGATCCAATCATCAGTCACGGAAAACTCTGGATACAACCCCAACAGTTCTTCCGCTGGGAGCTTGGAACTCCACCTAAAACAATCGTTATAGGAACTCCAACTGAAACAACTGTCATCCAACCATTCAAAAAGACCGCTTCTAAAAAGATCCGCTCATCACCAACTGGGGGTACTGACACCTGTGAGGCATTTGGGATGATGTCTCTTCCTGGAAATGGAGACTTTGATGATTTTCAACGAGAAGTCCGGATTCTTAAAACTGAGAACTCAGCGGGTATATTCCATGTGGAGTTTATTCCAAAAAACATCGAACAGGTCCGTGGACTGACCGCAATCAGATTGGATTTTAACTCTCAAACTGGACAGTGGATCCGGCTGGAGTTCCTGACTCGCGATGGATCATCCATCCGCAACGACTTCACAGATATTAAAATTAACCAGACTTTGGATCCGCACCTCTTCGAGTACAATCTGACTGGATTCAGGATCAGCGATGAAAAGAAATAAAGCGCTTTGGATTCTGCTATGCCTAGGCGCAACTGCCTACATCGCATTGGGGTTGTCGAGAATCAGCTTCAACGTCGACATCCTACGCCTGCTTCCTTCCCAACTTCATCAGGTTGAGGGGCTCTCTCTTTTCCTAAGGAACTTTGCCCTGCCAAATGAACTGATCATTACCATTAATGCTTCCGATGCAGAGACAGCAAGTGCCTCAGCGGATAGGGTATCAGAGGCTTTATCAAGCAACCCAAGTCTAGTCAGCCGCGTTGTCGATACTCCTCCATGGGAGAAAAACCCCGCAACTCTTGCGGAATGTTTGAGCTTCTTGTTGATCAATCAATCATCAGAAAAAACTGATGGTCTAGTTGCGAGCCTCGGGCCTGCTCAGGCTGAAGAAACCTTAAAGACAACACTACAAGATCTAACCGACTCGATTTCACCACGCGATATGGCCCTGCTGAGTTGGGATCCGTATAGGCTCTCCTCTTCGCTCATAGAGAACTCAGCACTCAGTTCTTCGCAGCGATCAGCATTCTCATCCCCAGATGGGAGGTTTCGTGTTGTTTATGTAGAGTCTCCCAAGACATTCTCGAACTACAAAGAGACAGCTGAATGGCTCAAAAAAATCAGAGGAGTCGCCACGGCAGCAGTCGTTGGAAAGGATGTGCAACTCGGCTTTACAGGTGAGCCTGCATTTGTTGCCGAGATATCGACAGGAATGCAATGGGACATGGTTACCTCGGCTGTTACCACCATGGCGCTCATCACGTTCCTTTTTTGGATCTGTTATCTAGAGATCTCACCACTTCGTTGGCTCCTTTTGCTGCTTCAGTTGATCTTTCTCGTCTCTCTTGCCACAGCTGGGTTATTCCTTAACCAACTCACCGCAATAGGTGCTGGATTCGCGTCGGTGATGATAGGTCTTAGTGTCGATTATGGGTACTTTATCTACCAGCAGTCCCTACGACATTCTGGAAGCGTTTCAGAGTTACAGTGGAAATGCCTCCGGAACATCCTTTGGACATCAAGCACCACCGCTGCGGCCTTCTTTTCGCTGAATCTTAGCAGTCTTCCGGGTCTTTCTCAACTTGGGAACATGGTTGGTATAGGGGTTTGTGTCGGAGTCATCGTCATGCTTGGGGTCTTTACGCCACTTTGCATTAAGTTTCGGAGTTCTGGGAGCCCCCTTCCTTCCTCGAAGATTGATCAGATTTTCTCGTCATCCCGTTTCATTAAGTTCGGAGAACTCATGGCTATCACCATGGTGATCGTCTGCCTGGGTACTTTGATCTTGAAGGGGTTCCCTCATGCGGACTTCTCCCCATCAACTCTTCGCCCTAAAAACAGTCAATCTCATCATGCCCTCGAACAGCTTTCGCATAATCTTGGAGTCCAGAAGAGCGAACTAAATCTGGTCGTTACTGGTAGAGACGAAACGGAAGTGCTCATCCGGCTACAGAAGACCCAAAAGCATCTTGAGGAAGCTAAGAGGGGTGGAAAAATACGAAGCTTCATCTCCCCACTTGTGCTTTGGCCTGACTCAGCCAATCAACAAAGGAACCTTTCCTCCCTCGGATCTCTTGAGAAGGATCTCCCCCGATTGAAGAGTTCTCTTTTCAATGCTGGCTTCAATGAGGGCGCTTTCTCGTTCACTTCAGATGTATTGGGACAGATAGCAGCATGGCAGACGATAACTCCTCCGATCTGGCCTTCTAACCCAACAAGCCAATGGATTCTTCAACGATTGGCACGCCATACGAATGGAAGCTTTATGGCACTTGGCATCGTAGAGCCTGTCCCAGGTTTTGAACGATCTCTTGTTGAAGAATTCAGTAGTGATGGTGTGTATCTCGTAAGTTGGGAAATTTTATCGAAGGAACTTGAACAGCTCCTACCCAAGGAAATCATTTTGGTCTCCTTAGGTCTCATTTCTGGGATTCTGGTTATCTTGGCTTTTGGTCTGCGCAGCATCAAAGCCTTGGGCCTTTTTATTGCTACAACACTCTTGGTTCTCCTCTGCCTTACCGGGGCTATGTCACTTCTGGGGATGACTTGGGGGCTTCTCAATCTTGCAGCAGTTCTACTGCTTCTAGGTACCGGGACCGACTACAGCATCTTGTTCCTACTAGCACTTCGACGGAATGGAGGCGACATCTCGGCAGCGTATAATGAACTTGGGCTGGTGATTTTCCTGTGCTGCACTTCTGCGGCAGTTGGTTTTGGATCCCTTGCATGGGCCAGCAACCTCGGCCTGGCTGCCCTGGGTAAAACCTGTTCTTTAGGTCTCCTCATTGATGGAGTGATCTCTCTCTTTCTATTGCCCCGACTCTGGAGGTCCCTTTTTACAGAAAAGAAGGCCTGAAGTCACTTCATAGAGGGCATTTTGGTCAGAATGACCTCCTCATTGTTTTCAAAATCTGATGTTTTGTTGTGATGCCCTCCGTGAATTCATCCAAGCCTGTGATTACAGGATACGGCTGCGTTACGCCTCTGGGAGTGGATGTGGAGTCCACGTGGACAGGAATCATTGAAGGAAGGACTGCGAGGAGCCCCATCTCTGCCATCGAGGTTCAAGGGTGCAGAGTCACTGAAGGTGCGCAGGCAATACTTCCTGAAATACCCTCTCTATCCAAGAAACAGCTTTCTCGTCTTAGTCGTTCCTCCCGACTCGCTCTTCCCGCTGTTGAAGAGGCACTTCAAATGGCGGGGCTTTTAGACTCCCGAGGAACATCGATCTATCCCCGAATCGAGATGTCGATCAGTACAACTGCATGCGGCATGGAAATGGGGGAACAGTTTCTAAACTCTATCTGGCAGGACCATGGCCAAGGGCAAACTGCTAAAGTGGCCCACTATCAAGCCCAACAGCAGGTTAGCGAGATCCACCGTCATTTTCGTTTCCACGGCCCCGCAATGATCGTGGCAAATGCCTGCGCTGGAGGGGGCAATGCGATTGGACATGCGGCTGATCTGATCAGGGCTGATATGGCTGATATTGTTCTGGCGGGCGGATATGACGCCCTCTGCGAACTGGTTTACGCTGGGTTTGATTCTCTACAGACACTGGCTCCTGATGCGTGTCGACCTTTTGATCGGGGTCGCCGAGGCCTGATGCTTGGCGAGGGGGCGGCTTTTATTGTTCTTGAGAGCGAAGCCCATGCTGAAAAAAGGGGGGCAACAATTCATGCTCGTGTTGCCGGTTACGGCCAGACGACTGATACTTTTCATCTCACCCAACCCTCTCAGGATGGAAAACCTCTTGAGAAGGCCATGAGGCAAGCGCTACAGGAAGCATCTCTTTCTCCCAGTGATATCGGATATGTGAATGCTCATGGTACCGGTACCCCATTCAATGATGGGGCTGAGGGAAAGGCCTTCGCTAATGTGTTTGAAGGGCATTCGACCCGACTCAGTTCCACGAAATCAGCCATTGGGCATACTCTTGGAGCTGCTGGTGCTATTGAAGCGCTGATTTGTATTAAAGCACTACAAACTGGAATATTACCTCCGCAGATTAATCTCCAAGATCCCGAGCCTCTTGTCTCAAAAGCCTTGGTGAAAATGGACGAACGTGCCGATCTTAAAGCTGCAATAAGTGTCAATCTAGGCTTCGGTGGCTCTAATGCCGCACTCTTGCTTACCCGGCCATGAGAATTGGAATCCTTTCCTCTGGCGCGGTGACCCCAGGTTGCATTGGGGTAGAGTCATTGGACTCTCCATGGCCTCAAAAGCTTGTAGTAAGTGGGTCTGGAAAACATTCCTACAATGCCTCCCTCGTAGACCAATCTCTGCCTGAGATAACTCGATGGGGGAAAGAACCCCGACTTCGGAGAGCCAGCCCCATCGCCTACTATATGACCGAAGCGGCTTCGCAGGCGCTTTCCGCTGTCCCTGACATCAATCTATCACGCACGGGGGTCATTGCTTCGTTCTTCCTTGGCTGCCTTGTCTACTCAGTCCGCTTCTACAAGCAAATGACCACTGAAGGTCGCCGATTTGCTAGTCCGATCCTGTTCCCGGAGACGGTCTTTAACAGCCCTGTAAGTCACCTTGTATCGACTCTTGGAACTTCGGGACCAGTCTACTCGCAAGTAGGAGATAAATCCTGCTGGGCCAACTCTCTCCGTACTGCTGAATGTTGGATGCGCAGAGGAAACGTCGACAATGTCCTTTTGATTGGTGCTGAGGAATTTGATCCCTACCAACTCGATGCTTTTCATTCTGCTGGATGGATGCGTGGAAATGGCTTGGTGCCGGGGGAGGGGGCGGGGGCCATCCTCCTGACTTCAAAACCATCTGATCAATCAGTGATACTAGCCGGGCTATCTGACGGTTATTGTTACTCCTCAAAGTCTGAGGCTCTCGCTGCTGGAGTTGAATGCCTCGCGGCACACCCTCGTGAGTCCAAGGTAATGCCAACGGCAACCGGATGGGTGCAACAGGTCGAATCCAAAGTTGTTGGAGACCGTATGCTTTCAGGTATTTCTCACCCCTTCTGCGAGGCTTCTACTGCCTCTGCTGTTTGGGATACGATCAGAGCTGCAAAGCTTATTAATCAGGGACTGACTCAGGAGCTAATCGTCCCTTATTGGGGCCTATCCCAACAGTTTGGTGCAGCCAGACTTACAGCACCTTCATTTACTAGCTAGAGATCAATTTATCGCGCCTGCAAATTCAGGCACTGAATCAATCGCGGCAGTCGAGGAATCTGGCGATCGGAACCAGGATTTCCACCCCTCCCGAATCTCGAGGAGGAGCCAACCAAACAAGGAACCAATAATGATCTTAAGAAGTTGGGAGAGCTTGAAGTTGAAGCCCCCAAAGAGGTCTCTACATCCGTTGTTGTGGCAACCGAAACGGCCATCCTTCCTGCGCTGCATACCCATAGCCGCCATCCGACGGTTATAGCAGCGCATCAGCCAGAATACGGGCCATGCGTTTTGGTGACTATATGGAGGCTGGGAAAGTTCTTTTCCACCACTTTGGAAGATCACTTTAGCAACAAAGAGATAGTAGAGACCCACATCCAGCCTGAATGCGATCTTCATAAGATCGAAGTCACCCATGTAATCGTACTTATTCTGGTAAAGAGCTTCGAGCATCCGTTGGTAGCTCGTAGTGAACTCCCGATTATGACGGGTCAGTTCTTCGGATAGGTTTTTATTCTTTCTCCAAGACATGATCACCTTGACTGCCGAGCTTGTTGTAAAAGCAATCCAGTCCATTCCTGGACTGTAGAACGGATCCAGAAATGCTGAGGCATCTCCAGTAAGCACAAAGCCATCTCCCGCCTGTACTGTTGAACAGTAAGGAAGATTTCTTCGGAAATGAACGTCGCCTTCGATATATTCGGCACCCTGGAGCATTTCGCGGGCGCCGGCATGACGTGAGAGGAAGTCCCTGATTTTTTCGCCTACTGGAGCACGATCATCAGGCCATTCTGCCCGGCGTTGATCGATGACAACTCCGATGCTTGTATCCCCTCCTTTGAGGGAAATCCACCATGCCCACCAACCATCTCCGATCAGATGATTAGTGGCTGTTCCTCGAATTCCCACAAAGGATCGTGAAAAATCAGATTCGGAATCTGAAAGAGATGAGTCATCCCAATCCTTAGCTCCTCTCCAGCGGGACCAAGTGGCGAGCGTTGGATGTGTGGGAGTTGGACGATACCAACCATTTGCTCTGGCAAGCATGCACTTCAATCCCGAAGCATCAATGACCCATCGGGAGCGAAGAATACTCTCTCCCTTATCAGATTTGATCTTGAGCGTCTGATCTCCTCCTGCAGCAAGATCAACAGAGGTGACCTGAGCAGGGCGCATAACATCGACCCCCTCACTGCGTGCACGATTGAGGACCTCCTCATCAAGAACTGAACGATCGACTAAAAATGAGGGTACCGTGGAGAGGTATTTTCCGCCAATTTCAGAACACTCTCTAATCCCGGATGCTTGGTCATTTGAAAACCAAAACCTCAGACCATTCTTGCAGATTTGAGATTGGGTCAGAAAGCGGGTGAGACCGAGTTTTCGGCAGAGAAAATATCCACTGACCTCTACGGTGGCTTCCCCGACTCGCCTCTTAAAAGAAGTATTCTTCTCGATAAGAATGATTCGAAGCGATGGATCTTCCCTCTTCAAAAGGAGGGCCGCCGAAGCTCCACTCAAAGCGCCACCTATGACAGCGACATCGTAGCACTTCTCATCATTCTTATGGCTGAGATTGTGCATATTGTGCGACTATAAGTGTCTCGACCTTACGCCTGCAACGGAGTAATTGGCTTGTCCTCCTCTATGCGCAAATACTGGCTCGCCATCATACAGGCGGCTTTTTCAGTCTTTCTGATCTGGCACATCTTTTCAAATCCCGCCCTCAGAGGGGAGGCGTCAAAAGTCTTTTCGGCGGCAAATCCTCAGTGGTTGTTTTTTGGGCTCCTCTTAGCCCTGTTGAATGAAACTCTAGCTGCCGTGAGATGGTGGTTAGTTCTACGCGCTTTCGGCACGCCGGTCTCACTGGGACGAGTGTTCGTCTTTTGTGGAGCCGGTGCGTTTTTTTCTCTTGGGTTACCCGGAACAGGAGGGGGGGATGCATTCCGGATTCTTTATATCATTCGACTCTACCCTCAAAAGAAACTCAGGGCATCGCTCACAGTCTTGGCAGACAGACTTTGTGGTCTCGTTGCCTTGATTCTAGCTCTAAGCATTTCTTTGCTTGTGAACTGGCCCCTTTTTGAGGCCCACCCGATAACCCACAAGCTCCTGACGATCTCAGTATCCATACTCAGCTCGGCTGTTTTTCTCATTTTCCTGTGGTGGCTTACTACGCTCCCTGGGATTCGCTCTCTATGGGTTCCTGGATTCTTGTCCCCCTTGAGGAGACGATTTCATCATTTGGGTCATATCTTTAGTGGCTTAGGGGCACGCCCGATCTTGATCCTCCTGGGAATTATTGCGTCAATCGGAGCGACCCTAGCGCACTTCAGCACCTATTTCTTCAGCGCAAAAGCCTTTGCCGTATCACTCGGTATGATGGACATCTTTGCGATCATGCCGGTAGTGGATACCTTGGTTGCTATTCCAATCACTCTTTTTGGGATAGGCCTTCGAGAAACTCTCTTTCAAGAGCTTCTCGGAACCATCTATTCAGTTCCAGGAGGGGCTGCTGCCCTCATCTCTCTTGGCGGGTTTGGATTGCAGGCAACGGTTTCGATTCTCGGTGGGTTACTTGTGCCCTTTACATCGGCCGCATCCAGATCAACGGAACATACTGCTTCGGATCAAACTTAAAACACGGTAATTTTATCTCAGCAGATCTCCTCTGATCATCTGCTCCATGGTTGTGACCTCCTCCGTGGAAATCACTCCAACGCGCCAACACAGAGTTCCAGTAAGGCGCCCGTCCCTTTCGCTAAAAAACAAGCCGGTGCCAGGAGGCTGAGAGACTGAGGGCACATGCCACCCATCCTGAATAGCTCCTCCGCAGAAGCTCTGAATTCCCGACATGAATGTCGCAGTATGAGCGTGGAAAAACGAAGAAATCTGTCCCGAAGCCTCTCTCTTCATAAATATCCGGTAGATATTCAGGGGAAGTCGCCTCATCCAATTCGTCATGATTAAAAAGGCTTCATCGAAGCCCGATTTGGCCATGGAGCTGTACTGATCTAGGAGCATTCTTGCAGCAGTTTCCAAAGACTCCGTCTCAGACAGCTTCAACGAGAAAAACATTTGGGAAACCTGATTCTGGAAAATTGGTCCATTCGCTCCCCTCTTTCTTTTTTGTAGGGAGATGGGGCACTCCAAGGATCCATTGTGTATTCCTCTTTCAACCAGCACCCGCCTATGTCCTCTCATCGCAACTGCGAGGAAATAAGGGAGAAGAAAAATCCCCCCTGTGAGTTGTTGAGCCTTCTGCCTAATGATCTCTGATTCCTTTTCTGTAAACCTGATCAGTAAGAAATCAGAAACATTAGAACCTTTTGCTTCTTCCCCGGCCGATCTGACCTGTTCATTACGCAGGATCCAGTATCTATCGATGAACGGCTTTACGGCTTTCAACTTATCTCTCAACCCCATTGGCCGAACATCGGGGATGCTGTGCGATGAAGTCCGGCTATCTGGATTACTGGAGCTAGCAGACAGTCGCGAGATCTCTGCTAGAGCCAATTCTGCGCCCTTTCCATCAAAAATGAGATGACTCCAGCTCATCAGCACCACGGTATCCTCGCACACCGAAACCACATCAATCCGCATCATTCCCCTCCATTCAGTAGTCAGAAGCTTTTTTGCCAAGTCGAGTGGATCCCTTTGCTGAGAGTGTTCCTTCACCTCGATCTCTGGAACACCGGCTTTCTTCCAGCAAGGGACGGCTCCCGGATAAGCGCGACTAATCCTGGCGTGAAGCATTGGATGGCTTGCTGCAAAACGGTCTACTCCAGACTTAAGAGCTGAAATGGAAAACCCTTTGCCCACCGCAACCATGGTGACGCATCGGTGGTGCCCCTGTCCGGACTTAGTCATGTAATCGTCCAGAGCTGCAATATAGCAGTCACACCCACTAAGTGGTGCGTTCCATGTAGTGTCTTCTAAAGACATATTAAGAAGGTGGCAGATGACATGGGTTATACCTGTGCCACTGGTAGTTGCTTCCAATTGGTCGTGTAGTGCGGGGAATGCCTCTCTGATCTCATCTTCCAGCCCTTGACTGAGCCTTCAGTTCCTTGGGATGCACGGGTGATTACAGGATTCTTGGGATCACCCATGCGGCGGTTGATCTCATCCACGATCTTGTCCACATCGATCCGGGCCTTGGGCTGATCAAATAGGCCGGGCTGGTACTCATCCTCGCTCACCAGATTTACAAGCTGCACTCCAGTTTTCTTGTAGCGGTAGCCGGGCCGGTAGATCTGTTGGAGGAGATCTCGGGCCACAGTCATGAGTTCCGCTGAAGAATGAGTTGGTCGATCCAGCGTGATGGCAATCCCACGGGAATACTGGGGCTCATCCCTCATGAAGCGGTTGGTCTGGAGGAAGACCTCTATTCGGGTAGCAAGCAGACCAAAGCGACGGACTTTTTCACTGGCGCGGGCCACATGATTAGCAAGGGCCTCTTCCAGCTCCTCTAGGAGCTCTACAGGACTTCCAAAGGACCTGCTGGCCATGACTCCCTTCCGGTCTGGAGGCATCTCTTCCAGCTCTAGGCAGGAGATTCCGTTCAGCTCACGCAGGAGACGCTCCCCGATCACTCCCATGCTCTTCCTGATGGCTGCGGGATCAGCTTGTTTGAACTCTAGGGCTGTCTTGACACCCATACCCCTGAGCCGTTGCGCGAGGTTTTTACCAACGCCCCAAAGGTCGCCTGTTTCCATCCCTGTCAGAATCCCATCAGGATCCCAGTAGCTCGCGAGATCGAAGACCCCGCCAGTGAGATCCTTGTTCTTCTTGGCATGGCGGTTGGAGAGCTTGGCAAGGAGCTTGGTTGAGCCGATGCCGATACAGACGGGAATGCCGGTCCACTGAAGCACCTTGGCCCTTAGTACTCGGGCCTGCTCCTCCGTGAATCCCTCTGGAACCTGAAGGAAGGCCTCATCAATGGAGTAGACCTCGATGGCTGGCACCTCCTCCCGGAGGATCGACATCACTCTGGCACTCATGTCGCCGTAGAGGGTGTAGTTCGAGCTGAAGACCTGAACCCCATGCTTTCGGATCACTTCCTGCTGTTCGTGGAGTGGTGCGCCCATGGGAATACCAAGAGCCTTGGCCTCTTCGCTCCGTGAGATGATGCACCCGTCATTGTTGGAAAGCACTACGACCGGCTTGTCCTTCAGGGCAGGGTTAAAGACCCTCTCGCAGGAGCAGAAGAAATTGTTGCAGTCGACCAGAGCGAGGCGGTTCATGAGCTTAATCAAGCAACTAGGACAAGGAAGCGGACTGCTCGCGGAGTAACTTGTCGGCAATTGGGGCAATAGCGGCCAAGTGCGTTCTCACTTCAAAGTAGCCACTCTGAATCTCAATCTCCGTCAGAAAACCTACGGATCTTAGAGCATCTAGATACTTCGCCTTTGTAATGGTGATGGCTGCAAAGCGTTCAGAAACATTATTCCAGTCCCTTTCAGCTCCGCCAAAGTAAGGGGATCCTGCTCTCGTTTCCATCGTCATTGCCAGATTTCCGAGAGAAGCATTATCTCCACCTTGGTTGAATGTTCGCTCAGTCATGGACTGAATCAAATCGAGAGCGCTCTCTAGCTCCACCCGATCTTGCTGGGGTAGATTTATGGTCATTGAAGCAATATTGCCCCACTGGAGTGGGTGTCTTAGATCCCAGCATAGATATTCAAAGTAGGTTCCTGACTGCATAGCTTATCTCGCTTGATGGATGATGAAGGTGACGGCTCCCCAGATAGTGAGCTCCTGATTCTCACCCACCTCAATGGGTGAGAAGGAATCATTGGCTGCTTCTAGGAAGATCCTGCCATTCAGCTTGCGGAATCGCTTTACGGTGAATTCTCCGTCTATCATGGCCACCACGATCTGACGGTCAGCTGGGCTGACTGACTTGTCCACGATCAGGGTATCGCCAGTGTGGATCCCCGCATCGCGCATGGACTCCCCCTTCACCCTAACGAGGAAGGTCGCGGCGGGGTTACGGATCAGTTCCTCATTGAGGTCGATCCCGCGCTCCAGATGGTCATCAGCGGGCGACGGAAAACCGGCTTCCACCGATGCTGAGACTAGGGGAAGTCGGATGCTGGTGCGTTTTTCTAAGGGAATAGGTGCGGAGAGAGACATGCGATTTTCAGGGCATTCTCTCACTGGAGATCTTGTTGGCAAGTTGCCTCCCCAGAACAGTGTTCATGTACTTCGCATCAGGGATGATTCCCACCCTTCCTAGATCCAATCGGTCGGCATCCCAGCAGGTGCCGATCGTTGGGTTGGCATTGTGAGTGGTCTCCGTGTGCCAGGTGCAGGCAAACTCCAGAAGTTCAAATTGCTCGTCGGTGATCTGAAAATAAGTGCCTCGAAGCTCATGGGCATAAGCCGCACCTCTTCTGCCATGATCTGGGTCTGAGAATTCGTTCTCCCGCCTGCTGTCATGGAAGAGGGCAAAGAGTCGCACTACGACGGCATCAGCGCCGGAGCTTGCGGCTAGCATTAGTCCGTTCTGCTCGACCCTTTTCCAGTGATCCGGGCCATGGTCGGAATGCTCGTCCAATGGAAACTGACTGGTGACAATCCGCCAGAGTTTCTCAAAGTCGATTCCTTGGTCAGAAGATTCAATCTTTTCCAGATTTTTGGATTCTTCATCGGGAAGGATTCTCTTTTCCCAAGCCTCGATCCTGATCCTCTCACCGGAGAGGCATCCGATCACCGAGAGGATTCCGTCTGTCACGCTGAAGATGGCGTTCTGACCGTGCTTTCTTCCCATCGTGAGAGCCTCCTCATCGGTCAATCCGGCCACTCCCCAGCCTTCCTCGCGATGCGTGAGATCCGGAGAACATCCCGTGATTCGGAAGCAGCGAGAGCCAGCAAGATTCAGTTCTTTTCTGAGTTCCTCATCAGCTTTGGCATTGAGTTCGGCTCCGAGGATGATGCCGGGGTTATACGCCGTGATGATGTGGAAATTCCGAGGCCACCCACCGGATGGAGGAGAGGCTTGAAAGACTGTCTCGAGATATTCTGGATGAATCATTGCGTGTCCTTCGTGACGGCTAAATCTTCTTTTGTGATCGTGGCTGGAACGCTCGGGACGTGAATAACCTCCTTGATTCCAGTGCTCCTGAGAATAGTCCAGACGGGATCGTCTTCTGAGATGCGGGTCTTGAGGCAAATGACGTGAGGTCCGAGGGCCATGAATCCGAAGCCAAGTGTTCCAAGATCACTTCTGCGCCTCACATCCAATCCAATCACTGGAGAGAGGGTGATCCCTGATTCTTTTGAGCTCTTCTGCAATGCCCTGATGAAGCTCGTCATCATGGTGGTAAATCCATGACCGAATTGGCCATCGTAAGAGCCTTGGTAATCGTATTCGAGAGCCTCGCGTCCTGTCTTTGATGGGAAGCAGAAGTAAGCGATTCCGGACTCATAAACAGGACCTGGCTTGGTTCGGATATAGGGACACGGCATGAATACACCAGAGAACCCATATCCGAGGTATTCCACAAAGCTGTCGGCAATCAGAATGCTGTTGGCCTGATAGGAGACCAAACTCTGCTTCTCATCACAGTCGGTGGGTTGCTGTTTGACGCCGAAAACCTCATCCTCCCCACACTGCATCACTAGACCAAAGTCAGCTCCATTGTGTGTTTCTGGAAATCGAAACGCTCCGTAGGGAAAATAGGATCTTATGGCTCGAAGTATCTCTACGGGGGGCTCTAGCAATGTTACTTCGCCTTGGGGTGTCTGAACGGTTTTCATGATGGATGATTATACCAGTGAAAGTAGACACAGGGTGTCCTAGGCCAGAGAAACAAATAACTACGTGTTTACAGTTAGCTGGTAGCTTTCAAGTTCGTTCGGATGAACGCATCTGATCATCGAGACATAGCCGTTTCTATGTTTTCCGCTACTGAAGAAAGTGCATCCACCCGGCTCCTCCTGATCATCTTGAAATGAGAAAGCAAAATACCTTAAGACGCCTTCATGGACGCCCGTTCCAGCCTTGAAGATTGACATTTGAGACTTTGTCTTTTTCCCGCTGATATGCCTCCCCAAAAAAGACAACAGATCATGTCTGCCTCGTATAATAACCTTGGAAGGTGCGTTTATATACGAGACATCTTCAACGAGCAGCCTGGAGAGACCCGATAAATCGCCCTCATTAAGACCTCTCACGTAGCTTTCCACCGCCTTAGCATCATCAAAAGGGAGTTCACGTATCTCCTCCAATTTTTCATTCATTGAGGCGGGATTAAGAAACTCCGGTCTCCGAGCGAAAGAGAGGGGGGAAATCTCATCACTGAACTCCTCAAGTCCTTCCACAGAAATATTGAATCCGTCATCTACTGGATCCAATAGGACGCTTAGATGAAGGCAACCCATTCCCTGATCTAAGGCCTCTAGTCTATTGATCTGGCGCTGCTCCTCGGAAAGCGACTCCCGGTTACTGCATGATTCACTCTTTGTATCAACATATAGTAGAAGGCGCTGATCACCCTTTCTCACCGAAAAAGCAGGATGTTTTTTTCTGAATAGTACTCCCTCCAGGCAATCCACTTCCCATCCATCAGTCAAAAACGCAGCTCCGACAATTTGGAGAGCAAGTGGAAGCTGTGGGTTCGAGTACAAGTAGGAAATCCCGGCCAGAAGTCCATTGGGCATTCCCGATGCATCGTTCGGGAGTTCAATGTCCATCAATGAAGTTTGGTCCTCGGAGGGACCGATTGGCCCTCCCTGCAACCAGGCCGTCCCCGCCACGGAATCCCCCTCGGCTGGCTTGTATGAACCGAGGACCTTGTTACTGGCATATATCCTGACACGTATCGGTTCATCGCCATCGGGTCTAAGATTCAACTGAATGATGCATCCTTCCCCATAAAGACCTTCATATGGGAGTACCTCCTCCACGACGGACTGAAATTCAAAATCTGCGTCTCCCTGATCTACATAATACCTTCCACCCTCCATCTGGAGGCGAATTGATCGGAAGTCAGAATGATCGCTGTCCGAATCGCCTTTCTTTTCTTGTATCTTGGGCCCCGCAGAAAACATCTTCTGATCCAACTCAGGGCATCCCTCCACCTTACTAAGCGTGTAAGCGAAGGCTGCGAGGCCCCAGATGTAACGATGCCCGTTGGTTAGTATCGATTGAAGGCAATTGTAGACCGCACAAAAGACCTCAATCTCAAAACCATCTTTAGCGAGCAGGCGGACGATGCCTTCGTGCGATGATCCGTCCTCTTCCATGATTGGCTTCAGCGTATGTACCTGAAACTCGTTCTTAGTTTCCCTTTCGGGTTCCTCAAGGATTGGATAGGAAGATTCTGGCTCCTTGTCGGGATGAGTTCGGATGGTGACTGCTGAGACCGGCTCTTCATTCCCCACCAGATACTGTCCCTCTGCCATGTATTCTCCGTCCCAAAGAAGATTTCCCGTTTTGAGCACATGATCGATGTGCCTTTCGATTGTAGCTTCATCGCCCAAAACAGTAAGCCAATGCCTTGTGTGATTCATGGGGCCATTCTTTTACCACGGAATAATTCATAGAGCTACAAACGTTACCTTTATGACACATGAAAGGTTTGTCTCGAGGGAAGTCCTCTGCTATAAAATTCACAGCATCAGGAACGTCTTTGGGTAACACCAAGGGCTGCCAACCTAGGAAGGAGAAATATCCTAAGGTGGCTGGGTGAGGAAACTCACCCTTGGATAGGGAAACCTATCCGATGTGCAGCGGGGAGAAATCCCGCTGAACAACTATCTCTCCGGCTTTCTAAAGCGCTCTTCCTGATCATCCGATCAACGGGGGGCTTTTTTTATTGCCCGGGTTCCTGGTGTTTCACCTCAAACGAGAAAGGAAACACCAACATGAGTCACAAACCCACCCTGGCAGTAAGGATCACCAAGAATCCGTTCCATCATCTTTGGAACAACAACGGCACCTGGTGGTGCCACTACACCGAGCACCTACAGGATTACACCAAGTGGCGTGTCCGTCGCAGCCTCCACACGAGCGATTCATCGCTCGCCCGCGTTCTCCGGGATTCCCTCCTCTGCGAGGCGGCCCATTACGAAGCCTAGGACGCCCAGCGACCTACAACCCAAGCCATACTGCGACCATGCACGGACTCCAGGAAATCATCTACGCCAATAGGGAAGTCGCCCGAAAGCATAAGGCACGTGCTCTCAGGAAACGAGCTGAACGCGCACAGCAAGTCATTGCCGAGTGCATCGTAAGCAGCAGGGGCATTTCGTTCACAACCTCCAAATGTCGATCCAAACCATGAGCACTGAATTCACAAGTCCCGTCGATCTCCCCATCACCCGTTCCCAGTTCCTTCTCGGAGGGCTAGGTACGATTGCCTTGGCATTGCTTCCTTTTCGGAAGTCAGTGAACACAGTCGCCAGCACAACGTCACCATCGACCCTGCTTGTTAGGAGGGAGAGTTTAGAGATCCCGGATTACTCATTGGATCAAGCTCGTGAGAAGCTCGATCTCTGGAACATCAAACACCGAGAATCTGCACGCTCTCTCAAGTGTGAACCCCCTTTATCAGTCATCCTGGGGTTGCTTTTATTTAAGGATCGTCATGACGGCATCGAACGAGATGGTTGGAGGAACAATCCCCTTAATAAAGAGCTTAGGGAGTTTTTTACCCAAAATAGAATCAGGAGGATCCTTGTGGTAATTGCGAGCGGGGAAGCTGGCCAGCCAATACATGACATCCTGCAAAGGGAACTACACAAGACCGGAGGATTCGGACCAATCATGAGCCAAATGCCTCTTCATCTGCACTATAGAGCATATATCAAATCTCGGGTTCTCGATTGCTACGATCCCGCAGATCTCGATTCCACAACTGAGGGATGCAGGCTGAAAGGATTGAGGCGGAGTTTAGCCTCTTGCGGAGAGGTCAATCTCGATGAGTTGCTTGCGTTGCCATTCCAAGATGCTTTTCGGGAAAGGATGGATGATTTCGTCTGAAGCTATCTAAACGGCAAGAAATCTCACGTAGGTTATCTGGAAACACGTTTTTTCGGACCTCCACAATGACGGGTGTGGTGGGTTTGAGAGAGTCTCGGGTCCCGGCAGCCCTCTGTCTGTGGATCAGCCTTGGGCACACTCCTCCAAATACTGGGGGGAGATCATGACTGACTGCCTAGTCTTTGGAGAGTTCCGACTTGGAGAGACCCAGTGACTTCCCAGGGAACGAGTGGAGCCATTCCTCAAGGACCTCTTGAAGAAGAGTAACTTCAACAGGATGGGGGGAGGGGAAGGGCCTACTTTGGAAGAATGGATCATGAGGGAATACGATACCTCCAAGTAAGCCCTTAACGAACTACCCTCCGGCAATTGCTGGAACGATGGAAATCACGTCGGAGTCTTTGACGGGCGTTTGCTTCTCCTGAAGGAAGCGCACGTCCTCGTCGTTGAGGAAGATATTCACGAAGCGGCGGATTTCTCCCTGCTCGTCCACAATGCGCTCGGCGAAGCCGGGATAGGTTCTGTTAAGTTCGTTGAGAATGTCACCGAGGGAGGAGCCCGTTACGGGAACCTCCTCCTGATTGTCGGTGAGCTTCCTGAGAGGGGCGGGGATGCGGATTGTTGCCATGGTCGTGGAATGAAAGTGGGGGGTTACTTGGAGGATGCAGTTTTCTTCGGGTGACGGAGCTTCAGGACCTTGGACCTCAGATCCTCCTCGGAGATCTCGCTGGTGGCGGCCCAGCCTCCCTGGCCGTCGACGGCATAGACCTAGATTGGTTTGCCGGGAGTATTGCCAGGTTCGTTGAGATAGGTTTTGTGAAGGACGCCGAGACGACACGGCTTTCCCTGTGCGTTGACGCCCCAGGCCTCGCTGAGTGGCTCAAGGGGTTGGAAACCCCATCCGGAGGCAGGGATGGGACGGAAGGTTATGTTCTTGCTCATGGGTGTCTGTGGTTGGTTGGGGTTGGGACACCGGGAATCCGGAAATGCATAACCGCCGACTCCTATCAGAAAGCGGCGGTTGGATCCGGGAGACTGATTTTGTTCGGAGGATTTCTCCCGCCGCACATCGGATGAGTTAACTCATCCAGCCACCTTGGGTGTGTCTCCTCCCAGGTTGGCACCGCCCGCTTTCGCGGAGGAATTCCTGAGGTCTGCCACATTACCAGAACACTCATTTCCAAGGAAAACTCTCGGTGTGTCATACGCTCATCATTGTGGGATTTCTCGTCCTTTTCCTTTCCCTTGCAGAGGAGACAGGCGCACGCTAGGTGAGAGGAATGCCCAAGCGTTCCTCTCCCAAATCCTCCTCTTCCCCGAAGCAGAAAAAATCTTCCGTCGTTGAAAAGACGGTGCCTGTGATGCAGAAAGCTGCAGAAGCTACCAAGGCGAAGGCCAAGCTATCGGCCGAGAAACCATCCTCACAGGGAATCATTCAGGGAAACACATCCCGTGATCATATCTATCGGATCTTCGTGATCTTTTCTGAGGTTCAGAATGAGCGTTATCCCACACCAAAAAAGCTGGCAGCTCTTTGCGACGTCAAAGACAGGACAATCCTTCGTGACATCGATCAGATCAATGGACTTTTGAGCAATTTTGAGACCACTCATGAAAAAGTCGGAAGGGTCGACACCAACGCAATAGAGTTCGATCACCAGAAAGGTGGGTACCGCCTCAGGCATAAACTCAACCACTTCCCGATCATCCGTGTTGAGGACCCTGATCTGTTAACTCTTCATTTTCTTCGCCAGTGCCTGGAGCCCTACAAGGACACGGGTATCGGAAAGAGCATGATCGAGTCCTTTAACCGCACCTTCGGTATCCTAACAGGAACGACAGACTGGAAGCAGTGGGAGCGGATCGTCCACTTCCGGTTTGAGGGTAAGCCCGAGGTTGCCAAGGAGGATGTGAAGCTCTTTGACCTCCTGCACAAGGCTATCAGGGAAAACCTTCAGGTATCGCTCGACTACAAGCCTGCCAAGGATCCCAAGAGCACACGCATCATCGAGCCTCACTTCCTCTTCATGCGTAACGGTTCCTGGTATCTCTATGCCTCAAAGGCCGGCAAGCCCGAGAAGCGTACCCTGAAGTTCGCCCGCATCAGTAATGCCAAACTCACCGGCGAGAAGTTCACCCACGTCCGGATGGATCCCAAGGACTGCTTTGAATACAGCTTCGGAGTCGTCCCCTCCCAATCCAAGGCTCTCAAGAATCCTGTCGTATTGGAGTTCACCAAGGAGTCCGCCCAGCGAGTTTCCGAGACACTCTGGCATCCCGAACAAAAAGTGAAGGATCTCCCTGGAGGCGGAGTGCGCCTGGAGCTTCCCTTCGACGAACCGACCTACCTGGAACTGAAGCCATGGATCCTCAGCTGGGGTGCCTCAGCCAGAATCATCGGACCGAGAGAACTCAAGGATAAAGTGGCAGAGGATGTGCGGGCGATGGCTGCTGGGATTTGAGCCAAAACACCAGCCCTATTAATCCGAGCATATACCGCCTCCCTGTCCTCTTCCTCAAAGCTTACAGAAGCCGCTGTCTCCTTTCGAATTCTGGAGAAAGCCCTTGATCTGAAAGTCGGAACCAGCGGCGGAGGGTAGATCTTTCGAACTCGCTATGGATGTCCCAATTATCAAGACACGATCGGATATTTTTCGATTTTCTTCCCAAATGTGTTTACGGATAAAAAGTTGTATCGACTTCTTTTGATAGAGACCCAGGGCATTTTGAGTGAAGGAATTACTTTCATCGTAATACTCTAAGCCGTAGATGAAATCCAAAACAATCACACCGATTGCGCTCGGGTTTTCAAAATAGCGGATCCAGTCCCCGTAGTCGATGAAGCCTGGGCCGATTACTAAAACTGCAAATGTAGTAGACGGGTCTTCCTTCAAGAGGTCATTGAATTCACCTTCAGGGCGATTATTTGCTCTCTGACCTATGTCAACCAAGTTGATGTAGTTACGATTTTGCCCAAATCTTTCAGGAGCATCCGAAAGTCCCAACTCACACGCCATTTCAGAACAAAACTCTTTTATAAAAAAAGACTTACCAGCGCCAGTATCTCCCATCACCAAAACCGAGTGAGGACCCTTTCCCTCCATTTGTGCTTTGAAAGCACTCCGAAGTGTTGTTTTGAATTCATTAGGAGTCCAGGAGGGAAATCCGTTGTTTATTGGCTTTGTGTTCATTGCTAATGAATGAGTTGAAATCACGCATATGATCCATCCCATTCTCTCTTTTTTAGAGTAGGATGGGTTGGGCATTTGTAGCATTTGTGCAAGCCCTTGGCCTCTCGACATTTTAGGCAAAATCGATGGTCTTCAGGACAATACCAGTATTTGCCACCAAGGAAATCATCGCAAACATCACATTTTCTAAAAGCCTCCTCAATTGTTAAAAACCCAAGCGGATTCATGATTGTTTGGTTTTTAGATTTGGTTTTGTTTTTATTACGAATTAAATAATCCTATCAGTTTCTTTAGTTCTCGATCCAGCACCGAACCTGCCGTGTAGTCGGCTGGGGAGATCAGGTTGACGCGGCCTTCTTCGAGTAGCAGCTTGGCCTTCTTTTTTGCGGCTGATCCGGGCTTGTGGACGGCGACGGAGTAGCCGCCCATGTTTTTCACGAGGCTCATGCAGGGGACATCGGTCTCCCCGTCACCGATAAAGATCATCCTCTCGAAGGGAATGGGGCGTTTTTCCATTGGCTTGTAGGCGTTGATCCCGGCTGTGTCCCAGACATCCAGGCATCCCTTGTTGATGCGGAAGAGGAACTGCGTCTTCGTCGTGTAGTTCACGGCCATGGAGGGCCACTTTGCGATGCCGTTCTGGTCATACAGGAACGACGAGGCATAGATGGTCTTGAACTCTTTCCCGATTTTGCACCCCTCGATCATCTCCTTGATTCCTGAGGAGATAATGTAGTGCTCGAGCTTCACCCCCTTGCTCTTGGCAAAGCGGTTCATCCTGCCGAACCAAGTCTCCACGCCCGGGAAGAAATCAATATCCCTTCCATGGTTCTGGAAGGACTTGCGTGTTAGCTCCACCCCGTTCTGCATCCCGGCCTCGCGGACCATTAAAAACATATAACAAAGGATCGGGTCCGCGTTCTGGGTCTTTGCCAGATCCAGAGCCATCTTCCAGAACTGCTTTGGCTTCACCCCAAGCTGCGGAATATACCCGTACTCCTGCATGTAGCGGGGACAGAGAGTCCCGTCGAAGTCGTAGCAGAGGGCAACAGTGCCTTTCATTGCTGAAGATCTAACCGATACATCTTTCGTGCGACAAACGAAAAGACCTGCCTCAAGATCAAAACAGTCCCTGAAGGCCCTGAAGGCGGATGAGGGTACTAGTCAGGATCAGGGCCAGCGGTGTTCGGGCTTCTCGTTTCGCTGGCGGATACGGTACCAGAGGTGGTGGCATTCGAAGCAATGGAAAATCAACGTCTTCCTTTTTGGTGATGCGCCCCCGAGATGCTGTCGGTTTCCGGCGACGCTTTTTCCCTTCCAGAGCTGCATTCTTTTCGGTCCATCCCTCCTCTCGGACATAATCACTGACTTTCCTCACCTCCTCCTCGGTGATCTTCCATCCGTCATGGCGGCGCACGCCGATCACCTTCTCTGGGGTAATCACGAAGGCATACTCCATCCCGTTCAGGGTGAGGCGGACTTGCCCTTCGGCAGCGTGTTTGAAGGTGTTCATCTGGATAAATCGATTCGGCAGATTAATCTCTAGGCTGCCTTGCGTTCCTCCCCTTCGTTTCCCTGCTCGGTTGTGGGCACATCACTTTGAGAGGTCGGAGAGACGGGGGAAATCCCGGCGTCGGGATCCTGAGGCTTTTGAAGTGGTTGTTCAGGAGCGCTCTGGAGGGCTTCCGATTGGGATAAGGGCTTCTGGGTTCCCTTGCGGTTCGACTTTTTCTTTGTAGGGGCAGGGGTGCTGCCGCTGTCGACTGATGTAGGAGTTGCTTGGGCTTTTGTTTTTCCAGAGCTCTTCGCTTTGGAGCCGGCATCCTTGGAAACCTTCCTACCTTTTTTGGTAGGTTCCTCGACATGGGCGGCATGGTAGTCCAGTTCTGCGAGATAGACGGCATCCTCAGGAGTCGTTCCTGCGTAAAGAACCTGCATCAGTGCTGGGTAGTAGCGGTCAGCTGTTCCAAGGGCGGTTCCAAAAAGGCGACGGATCATCCCATCCTCCAGCTTGCCCTCGGGCATCACATGGGATGCATGGAAGCGAACTTCCCCATCCTTCCAGTCCATCTCGAAGTTCCCGACAACGAGACCGTAATTGGCACGGGTGATGAACTCCGCGGCAATGGCACGAAAGGGTTCCTTCACCATCACGGGGTACTCGATGAAGATCTGAAGAACGTCGCCGGTCTTGTCGAAGTTGAAGCGACACTTCTGCACGGCATTGCCCGAGTTCATGGAGAACCAAATACGGCGCTCCTCGCGTTTGCAACTGTAGCGGATGCCAACTGCCTCAAAATGGTCGAGCAGGGCTTGGAAGGGATCGCCGTAGATGGGGTTATGGTTTTCGTCGTTCATGGGTGTTTTCGGGGTTGGGGAATTGGTTATGGGTTATTGGGAAATCCGGGGGCGGGACAAAGATCCGCGTGTGTCATGAATTCATCTTGGATGGGGCTGGTGTCAGCATCTGTCGTGACGTTTCAATTCATCGCATATCCCGTCTCAGCGAGTTCCCCGAGGCACTTCGGGCAGAGGGCCATTCTCCATGATCGGCCACACTCCTTCCGCCAGGTCCAATTGGGACTGTTCAGTGAGGCCCGCACCGCCCTGACCGGTCCATCGATTGGGCAGAGGAATGGGGCCTCTTTCGTGGCTTGGGTATCCGGGAAATCAAAGAAGCGTCGTGCATAGAGACCCTCAAGGAGGGGATCTCTCCCCTTGTGGAGTGGATGATGCAGGCTTGCCGCAAAATCCCAGAAGGGTTGGTCCCCCCGGCTTCCAGCATGGCGGATCTCGATCCCCCCGATGGAGTAACACCAGTGTGAGCGTCCTGGCTTGGAGAGCGCTTTACGAAAACCGAAAAAGCACTCTTTGAAGAGCCGGCGCACATGGTTTGAGGAGAGCCGTTGCTTCACTGTGTATCCGTCTGGTATCGGGTTGCGCTCGCTTTCGGGCAAATAGATCCACTCCTCCGTCTTCCCTCGCGGGCCACACTGGAGGATGTAGTCGGCTTCATGGGAGCGCTCCAGAAGGGCAGCAAGGAAAAGAAAATCCTTGGTATGAGAAAGCTTGCTTCCCCATTGCGGTGCGAGTTGCGTTTCGGAAGGGATCTCACACGGAGTGTATTTTGCATGAAACTCCTCATCCATCGGTTCTAGAAGGGAAAGATCCGCCAATTCTTTTAGGCGTTGTTCCCTGCTTTCGTTAGCGCAACGGATGTTCTCCAACTTGTCCTCCACAATCCGTTCATCACGCAGTTTCAAAAAATGGGCGCGTTCCTCCTCATCGAGGTCATCCATTGCGAGGATCGCATCGTAGGCGTTTTCGTATTCCATGGTGATTGGTGTTCAGGCGGCAAAGCCGAGAATCTTGCTTTCGGAGGAGTTTGTTCCCTCCTGCTCATTGAAAATCTCCGCAAGGGAGTAATCCTCCGGCCCTCCAGGTAGAGAGAGTCCATGGTGGGCTGCGAGGCGGCGGGCGTCGGTGCGGGAGAGGCGTCCGAAGTGACGGCGTGCCATGAGGCGTCCGGGTCGAAGCAGGGCGTCGTCGAGATCGGAAGCGCGACAATTCACCGTCGCGATGATCTGCAGGCGGAGGAAGTCGGCCAACATTCCGTCCGAGTAGTTTAGGACAACCTGCACAAGCGAGCGGTTATCATTGGCACGGGCCATGAGTGCCTGCTCGGCATCCTCGATGATCAGCGCGAGTTTTTTGTCCTGATGGAGTTCCCTCTGACGGGCCCAGAATGAGATGAAGTCACTATCGACCAAGCAGCCGATCTCATGAGGAGCGATATAATAGAAGCAATGAGTCTTCGCGTGCTGGGACACCAGATGCCTTAGGAAGGTCGTCTTCCCGGTTCCAGGAGGTCCCTCCAGAATCGTCAAGCCAGACGGTTTGTCCTCAAAACGATGCATAAAATCCGCATGCCAGCCGTTGAAATCCTCGCCATAGAGGAGTGATAATTCCTGCGCATCGGGCACCTTGACACCCTCCAGTGGGACGGTCTCCGTCCCGATACATCCGCAGGAACGTTCAATCAGATAGTAGCATGGCTTGATAGGCTTAACCAAGGACCACGCCATTTTGTAAAGCCGCCGTGCGAGCTTAGCCGTCGACTTCCAGTCGCGACCATAGGCACGGATGGTCGAGCGATAGCAGGTGGCGAACATGCCGCTTCGGGTTCGTAGGATAAGAGCTTGGGCGGTGAAAACTCCCTTGCAGTCCCACTCCGAATCGGTACGCAGGAGTTTCTTTTCAAGACGCTTGCCGAGGGCCTTGAGATCGTATTTGGGAGGAGTGACCTCGACGCGGTGCAGGGGGCCGCTGCCCAGCTCCTCCATGAGACAAAGCGGAAGTCCCCCACCCTCCTCCATATAAACGGGAACCATGGTGAGTGGAAAGGTTTGCTGCGGAGCGGGCATCAGTGGCTTCTGGTTGAAATCGAAGGTTTCCATGAGTTGTGTGTAAGAGTTGGTTTGATATGCCGGACAGGGTCAGCGTGCAGGCTTATCGATGGACGGTGCCGCTATAGGAGCGTCCGCCAGCTGTGGTCCCCGAAACCGAGTAATTCCCACCGCCGGTGTAGGTGACATTCCCTGATCCGCCCCGATAGGTGCTGTAGCTGGCGCTGCCATTACCATTGTAGGTTCCACTGCCGTAGCGGCCGTAGTAGGTCCCGTTCCCGCCACAGTAACCATACGGGCGATAGTAGTTCCCATAGCAACCTCCATAACCGGTATATCCACGATAGCACCCGCCCCACCAACCGAAGAATCCGTAGGGTGCATAGCCTCCGTAATATCCGTAGGGATTGTAATAGGTCGCGTAAGGATTTCCGTAATATCCGGGATAATAGGTAGTATAAGTAGGCGCAACCCATGGAGTGGTCACCGTGGTTCCATTTGGGTAAGTTATTGTGGCACAGGAGCAAAGTGCTGATGAAATCAGTGTAAAAAGAATAATGTTATATAAATTAAATGATTTCATTTCTACTATATTAGACATAGCGATTATTTCTGTTAATTACGAGCTGAAACGCGGAAAGCGTATGAGATCGGGATGACATTTCCTGTCGGTTCCAGATGAGGGGATCATGCGGCGAATCCGATGCGGCAGGGTGTAGGTTCCACATCACGGATGGGCTCCGCCGAAAAGATCTCCGCAAGGGAATAAT
The DNA here is from genome assembly GCA_903868795.1 of uncultured Spartobacteria bacterium. Lineage (GTDB taxonomy): Bacteria > Verrucomicrobiota > Verrucomicrobiia > Chthoniobacterales > UBA6821 > UBA6821. Next base: position 40,810 of record CAIPWR010000108.1, read on the forward strand.
CAGTGCGCAAAGGGAGCTCCTTCCCGAGCGAACGTGCGAGGCGGTGGCCATCCTGATGGGAAAGGCGACCGAAGGTGCGTTGGGCGGTCAGGCGACCGGGGCGGAGAAGTGCCTGATCAATATCGGTCGTGGCACAGTTCATGGTCGCGACGATGTGCAACTGGAGGAAATCCGCCAGAAGGCCATCGGTGACATTCAGGATCGCGGAGACTTCGGAACGATTGTCCATGGCGCGCGGGGCAAGGGCCGCCTCAGCATCCTCCAGAACCATGACGAGCTTTTTGCCTTCGGCCTCTTGCTTTTGGCCGTTCCAGAAGTCGATGAAATCTGGATTGGAGACGATCCCGACCGTCGAAGGTGGAACGAAGTAGAAGCGGTGCGAGGTGCGAAGCTCCACCATCAAATGGCGAAGATAGGAGGTCTTTCCGCAGCCTGGAGTCCCGTCAAGGATCGTCAGCCCGTGGGGGCGCTCGGAAAGGGCCTTGATAAAACCGGTATGCCAATCGAGGAATTCGGAGCCGTAATTGAGCGCCAGCTTCTCCTCGGCGAGACCGAACTCGGCCTTCATCGTGACTGCAAAGGTGTTGAGATCCCCGCGGCTCACGCGAAGAAGGTGATAGGTGCCGAACTCCGGCGCCTCCTCCTCGTTTGCCACAAGGTAACGTTGCAGGAGACGACCCAGCAGATGGCATGCACGAAGAGTTGGTCCGTAGACCTTGAGACACCCTTCGTCAAAATGAATGAAGAGCCCGCGATCCGAGCCGAAGATCACATGGAACCAATGCTTCTCCTCTCCCATCCCCCCGCTGTCCGAGCGGAGGATGCGTTTGGAGAGATTTTTGGCCATCGAATTGATGTTCCAGCGTGAATCGCGGCAACGTAGGCGGAGTCGGTGAAAGTCACGTGTTCCGTAATGTGAGAGAACCGGTTGAGGTGGGTTTTCCCCCGATTCTTCGAAGGCGTAAGAGGTCGAGACGATCTGGTTGATGGTATTCATGGAATGAGTCGAAGGGTCTGGATTGTCAAAAAACTGGTGGATTCCGGTGCGGGGGATCAGTTGATTCCTGCAGCGCGGAGAGCATTGATGGTTAGGTCACGGGCACCCTCTTCTTCAGGTACAAACTGCTCCACCACCATGCGGATCACCTGCGCCGGGGTGAGGGGACGGAAAACCCGCAGACTGCGGCGATGCTCGCGCAGTGCGGACTCCGATTCCTCGTTGGTCGCCGTGGTCCAGATGCTTCCATCCCAAATCTGGATGATGGTTCGCGCAATGTAGAATCCATGCTCATCCGAGTGGTGCAGCATGCTGTCCACATCGAGGAAGTTTCCCTCCTCATCCTTGTCTAGGAAGAGTGTGGTGATGTAAGTGTCGTTGGAGGGGTCGTACGTGGGCTTGGATAAGAGCATATGGGTGATTGGCGTGGGGAGTGAATATGAGTTGATTGACACATAAACCCTCCTTAATCACCCCGACACGGAGTGTCGTTGAAACATCTGCCGTAAATAACAGACCGACACTCCCTGTCGTTCGCAGGCTTCTTAAGTATCGGCTATGACATCGAACTGTATTACATCTGATACTGTCGTGATTTTCTCAATTCCAACGTACTCAAAAAGCCGGAAGCCAGGTAGCGGAGGAAAACGTAGGGAGTCATTTTTTCAAACCCTCTTGACCGGATCCCATTTTATGCAATCTTCCAAAACGATGAATGAACTGTTGACACGCCGAAGGCGAAGACCCGACACAACCGTCGGGACCCTGCGCTTTAGATGTCCTCTAATTCATTCCCATGTTTACACAGCGATCTAGTTGATCTTGACGAAGCGGCTTCTGGCCGTGTCGCCCACCTTTCGTTGCCGAATTGTCGGTACGAGATTCCTCCCTCCCGCAAGAAACGGAACAAGGAGTGGCACCGCTTGCTTAGCTTACGGCGTGCCATGCGCCTTCAAGACCACCTTAGCAAAAAATCGTACTCCTTTAGCAAACAATGCAACGAGCGCGGGGCATTGGAGTCCGAGATCGACCATATCGAAAAGTTTCTTGAGGCCCACTTCGCCTGGGATCTGCTCGGTGGACGTTTCTTTGCCTGCAAGGAACGTGATCTTTCCTTTGAAAAAGTAGCGATCCTGAAGCGTCTGCATTTGCAGGAAATGCGTGAAACAACCCTTGAGCTTTTTTCTTCGGGCTACCGGAATTTTTGCTGAGCTCCTGTCTTTGGAAAACCTCAATCTCAACCCATGAAAACGCAGAAACCTTCAAACCCTCTTCATCCACTCACCACGCTCGATCTTAACGCTAACAAGAAAAGTGTTTCTAGAAGCCGTAGCAAGGTCATGATGAACATCGACCTTGCGGATATCGACTCTTGGGGGGCAGATGCCTGCACTCCTCCTCTTCCTGTCCTTGCCTTTTATGGTGCTGATCCACTTCATCGGTTTGCTTTGCCGCGTGGACGTTTTGATATTGCCCGCCTGACGAAACAATTTGCCTCACGAATCGTACGCTCTGACAGTCGTCCCGGAGGAAAATCCGATTCTGAGGATCAGGATGGTTGGAGGAGCGTCCTCTTCCATTTCAAGGGATTTGGCGCATGGCTGCACTATGAGCACGGCACGATCAGCACCTATGCGGCGACCCGTCGAAAGGCGATGCTCTTGGCTCTGAAGATGGAACGTTACCATCTCAAGGATAAAGAGACTGGCGGAAGCTTTGAATTGATCTCCCTGGAGAATGGATCGATCGATACCGAGACAGTCACCCTAGGGATGGAAACAATCCTTGAAGATCGGATTCTCTCCCTGCATTACGGCGAGGACTTTCCTAAATGGAGTCGCGATTACGAAAGCATAATCACTTCGAAAAAGAGCGGTTTGAGTATCCTGGATGGGCCTCCCGGCACGGGTAAGAGTTCTTTCATCCGCCACCTGATGGGGAAGTTAAAGAGCTCGCACAGATTCTTTTTTGTTCCCCCGAGCGTGATCGATGTCGTGAGCAACTCCTCTTTCGTCAGCTTCTGGAGTCGTCAACAGATGAGTCACAAGGGACGCCAGTTCGTTCTTGTGCTGGAGGACTCCGAAGCTGCATTGATGAAGAGGGCTGCGGACAACCACTCGCTTGTGAGCAGTCTGCTCTCGGTCACCGATGGCCTTCTGGGGGACTTCATGAAGATCCAGGTAATCTGCACGATCAATTGCAAATACCAGGACATCGATCCTGCTCTTCGTCGTGCGGGACGCTTGGTTGCTCACCGCCACTTCCCTCGACTGAGCTACAGCAAGGCCTGCTCTCTCGCTGATAAGATCGGTCGTCCCGTTCCGAGCAGGGAGGAATTCTTCGATGGGGACTTCTCCCTCGCCGAGATCTACAACGCCGACGCCGCTCCCCAGCAGGAGTCGAAAATCATCGGCTTCGCCGCATAATTAACCCGGCGATCAGCGACTCCTCCTGACGCATCTTCCCTATAGAAAAAGGGCATGAAAAGAATTCTAATCCTGATCACGATCGTCCTCATTACTGCCACTGCTTCTCCCTCTCTTCATGCCAATCCTGGTTGGAATGGCGGATGGAACGGGGGAGGGGGCTATTCTCATAGCGGAGGCGGTGGACAATATCACCATGGAGGTGGAGTTCAGCATTATCAGGGCGGCGCCAGGTGCTACCCCGGGTGGAATGGAGGATACTACCGCCCCACTGCCTGCAGTTACGGTGGTGGCTATGGCCATGGTGGAGGGTACGGCGGAGGTTGTGGTTCTGCAGGAGGATGGTATGGCACCGGAATTCCGAATGGCCTGGGGTGGGTGCTTTGCGGACTCGGACTCGGAGGTCTCTTGGGAGTGGCTACCGCGCCGATGATCGTTGCTCCCCAGCCCGTCTATGCTGCTCCTGCGCCCGGCATCTATTCGGCTGCCTACGGCACGCCGGTTTACTAAGACGTCAAGAAGTCGCGCGGTTTTCGTATGAGTTCATTACCTCCACCCATGCAGACAGAGTTGTCATTCCGTGGCGAAGAAGATGATTTCCTTCGCGAGTGGCTTCGTGAACGTCGCAAGACGCGTCTGCAGCGTCTAGGTGAATGGCTGGAGATGTCGGTCCTTCTTCCAGTTATTCAGGGTCTGCTAGCAGTAATCAGGGTAGCCGAGCCACTCCGAGTTGTCCCGGCACCCGTATGGACGATTGGCTCCATGCTGATCTCGATCGCAGTCTACTCTTCCAGGATGGGGTGGAAACTGGCACTTGGCTTCATCACCCTCTTGATGATCCACGAGAGCGGGCATCTGCTTGCGGCACGCTATTACGGGGCGCGCATGAGCGTTCCGATCTTCATCCCCTACATCGGGGCGATTATTGACATGAAGGAGCCGATGCGGAATGCCTGGGAGGAGGCCGTCTTCGGCATCTCGGGGCCGCTTTTGGGGACCCTTGGAGCCTGCCTCTGCTGGATCACGGCAGGCATCACCGGCAGCTTCTACTTCGCCGAGCTGGCACTCTTTGGTTTTTTCCTCAATCTCTTCAACCTCATTCCACTTGGCTTTCTTGACGGAGGACACGTCGCAGTCGTGCTCACTCGTTGGCTCTGGATTCCCGGCTACCTCATGATGGGCGCCTTCGCATGGTATGTGCATTCGCCTGTCGTGATTATCTCGCTTGTCGTCATGCTTCCAATGGTCCTCTCCCTCTTCCGGAAGAAACCACATAAAGACAATCTCTATGACCGCGTGCGGCTCGGGAAGCGTTTCGCCATGGGTGCCATCTACCTGGCCCTTGTCTCTTTCCTCGCCTGCTCCATGTCCTGGATTTTCATCAAGGACATCTACCCCGGCCTCAAGCAAGGCAAGAGCCTTATCAAGCTTTAATCCGACGTGTGCGCCGATCTCAATAACTAAGAGTGTATGATCAAGCTGGTTCGATTAATCTCCACGTGCGAAGCGATCTCGAATGCCGACTCGATCGCTTGAAGATTTCGTCGAAGTAAATTCCTTAGTTCGGAATTTGGAATATTTCCCGTTGAGATTTGGAGAAGTCTCCGGGGGGTGCCTTTCAGAAGCAGGGAAACGACAAAGTCGGAATCCTTGCTCACAACGATCAAGCCCTCCGAATCTGCCATTGCTGATATTAAAGTGTCGGGAGTCCTATTGCCCATCTCGAGATCCAAGGTATGGATCACCTCATGCCCCGCGTTACTGAATACGCTGCGAAGCGTACCGGGCAGTTGGGCATCTAACAGGAACCTCACGCCGCGATCGGTTCAAGCCGCTTCACACGGCTCATCCTTGCAGCGTACGCAAATACAGCCTTGAGATCATCGGCTTCAAGATCCGGGTAATCGACAAGGAACTGTTCCACCGAGGTCGGGCCGCTAAGCATTTCCAGCACAAACTCCACTGGGTATCGCATCCCCCTTAGGCAAGGCTTGCCATGACAGATGTCAGGATCCGTTGTGATTCGGGCCATTAATTCTGCTTCAGACATCATGTTATCTTATTCTCTATGACTGGCATTTGCAAGTTCACCGGCATCGTGGAATGGCACCGGTATCCCGAATGGTCTCGGGTGGACCCTCTTTGGCCTCCAGGCAGTCGCTGCCATTGCCTGCCCACCGGTAGTTGTCGCCCCCCAGCCCGTCTACACAGCTCCCGTCTACATCCCCCCGCAGCCTGTGTATTACCAGCCAGTCTACGCCAGCCCCGTCGTTTACTGAGCATTTACCTCCTTGTACAAGCGAGCGCCTGAAGGACGAAACCCTGACACACCAATCCGGATGACTCCGTTAATGCAACTCTCTGCCATCGAGCGATGGGTCGATCCTCGGCGTATCTTCCACACGGTTGATCTCCTGCCGGAACCTCCAGCGTTGCTGGACATGCGACACCTCCTTACGCCCAAGCAGGCCGCGGCTTGCGTGCCCGGCATTTGCCTCACGGTAACACCTCCTGCGGCCACCAAATTCAATGCCCAACTCTGTTTTTGGATCACACGTGATGGGAAGAAGTCGGCTGTCTGCTCGTTCGCCGAGGGTGATCAGGAAATCTGTGCCGAATGGTTTCCGGATTTTGAGAGCACCAGCGAGATGACGGACTTCATCGAGGAGAGGACGACCCGTTTTCTGCTGGAGCATCTCTTCGGACCGGCTTTGGACGAATGGGCCGCCTCAAAAGGGATACGCTGCGAGGAGTGTGCCAAGCCGTCGTCAGTTTTTGAGTTGGGGGCCAAGGCTTGCCACTACAGCTCAAGCAGCGGGTTTGATGACTGGCTCTTCATCGAGGTTGAGGACGGGGAAGGCTATGGCGTCACCCTTGGCATCTCGGGACGCGGAGAGTCAGCCACATTCACCTGTGACGAGGAGGGTTTTCTAGAGTTTGATCTTCGTGCCAACGGACTCAAGACCGGCACGGAACTCATCGTCTGGATTGAGGGGGCAATCAGTAAGCACGCCTGATCTTTTTCCTCACATTTCTGATTTTCCACACGTCTGCTTCACCTGTCCGAAAGGCTACAGCCTGTATCGCTCAAGCCTTTCGCTTAATTTTATCACCAATTTTTCTCACCCAGCGACACCTCTCGTCGCCGCCCTATGTCAGGATTGCTTCAACTTCAGAATCGATGAACCCAATCCCCGCATCACCATTCCCCGATACGGGAAGATCCCCCCTTTTATACCTTCCACCTTCTAACCTTCACCCATTCCCTAACTCCTAGCCCCTATATCACCCATGTCCGACTCCAATACCCCGTTTGAACCCGCAACCGGCCCCGACTTCGGAGGGCCCTTCAAGACCGTGTGCGATCACTTCGAGGAACACATGAAATCCGTGAACATCGATTGGGAGAAAAAAACCCTCCGTTTCCAAGTTTATGGCGACCACGCGAACATGGATGTCCGGATTCGTGTCTGCGAGGAGGATCATGTCCTCCAGTTCTTCATCACGCTACCCTTCCGGGTGGCGAACGAGAAGATGCGACCCATCGTGGCCGATTTTGTGGCCAGGGCAAATTGGGGTCTCGTCGTCGGATCGCTGGAATTTGACATGAGGGACGGGGAACTCGTCTACCACATGACGCAGTTGCTTGAGAACCACACGATCGGTGATCAACTCATAGGACGTCTGTTTCGCACAGGCATGTCGACGTTCGACAGGTACATCCCCGGCATCTTTCAGATCATTTACGGAGGGAATACCCCGGAAGACGCCGTCTACCTTTGCGAATTGGACATGCATTCCTCCCAAGATGCCGACACCCAGTCCTCATCCGTCGCGCCGAAGAAGAAAAAGCCGGCACCGCGTCGAAAGAAATCCACCAGCAAGGACGCCGGTAAGGAAAGCGGACAGGAGAGTCATTCCTCTGATTCCGGAAACCATGCAGCTCTCGAATCCCCAGCACCTCAGGATCCCATGGGTAACAATCAGGCAGAGGATCGTGGTACATTTTCTGCAGAGGCCGAGGAGGATGAATTTTAGATTTTCCAAAGTGGGGAATCTAGCTTTCAGCTCCCCTCATTACTGAAAAGTGCTACAAGCATGACATTCCTCCGATGACGACCGAATCCGTTCTTGAAGAGGATTTGAAGTTTTCCCAAGCGTATGGTTCGTCTATGCCAACGGATGTAAGGATCGCCCGGGCTTCGATGATAGGCTGGAATTCCGCATCAGCCTTCTGTCCCACCAAGGGAGCGGCGACTGGGTGGAGGAGACCCTCACGGAGGCCAAGCAGGTGCTCGATGCCGATTCCTCGCCTGTATCGGATCCAGAGTGCAAGTACTGCGGGTATGTGGAGAAAGCCTCCCAACTGATGCGTTTAGCCGTTTTTGGATGCTGATTGTTCAATAAAGTGCTACAAAAATGATGATCACTCACAATCAAAAAATAAACACAACTTCGGTTAAAAAATCCGTTTTCAACTAGAGTCCATATTATGAGGGAAGAATTGCGAATTGAGTTAAGTGAGTTATGTGAAGGCAATCCAGGTGTACGTAAACTCATGCTCCATTTTTCCACATCTGAAGATGTGGCTTTTACTTCCATAAGTGATTTGGCAGCTATCGTGGGAAAGGATCCCACTGATTCAGCTGTCCGCGAAGTTGCCGATGAGCTCCTGCGGTATTTTTCCGATCAGCTAGATCTTGGTAATCCCCGCACACGGGCAAACCTTTTTGAGACTTTCCGTGCTGTCAGGAATTCCAGAAGGACTTTTGAAGAAGAGGTCGCCGTTCGCCGAGTAAGATTCTTAAAATATCCGCTGGGTGCTCTGGTGCGGGCGACGGGCCTCCATCATCGGTTCTGGTCTTTGATTTACCCGTAGAGGATTCCCCGCTGGATGATGGAGTCTGCCCATCGCTTCAGAACGCGAAGCGCGGCAGTATTACGGAGACGATTTCGATGCAGTTGCATTTGCATGAAGGTTTTTCCTGAGGAAGAGGTGTTGAGATCCTGGCATCGGGGCGTAATTTTCCAAGGTCATCCCGTGTGTTCCGAGTGTGGACAGAAGCCTCTCCTTGGGCCAGCAGCGGATCTGGAACTGATCACGGTAACGGATTCGGGCACCGTTCCGAAGGTCATACGAGTCCTCGGTGTAGCGGTAGAGTCCGTTGCCGAGTGGCTCGACAACCATGTTGCGCTCCATGCGGCCGGTTTTCTTGGACATGGAGCCAAAAGCCCCTTCGCTTGGGGCATCCAGAATCAGAAGTCCTCCGGGTTTCAGCGATCGGGCCATGACGGAGCAGGCAAGTTCCAGCTCATGCTCCTCGGTCGTATAGGCGATGACCGTGAAAAGACAGAGGGCGAGATCCTGATCTCCCTCGGGAATGAAGCCCTGGATCTTTTGGGTGAAATGATTGATCGGCACCTCTGCATCCCCGGCTTTTCGGAGAAGGACCTGCATCATGGATGTGGAGGGTTCGACCGCTGTGACTTGATGGCCCTCGAGTGCAAGAGGTATGGCGACACGTCCCGTCCCGGCACCGAAGTCGATGATTTTTTTCCTGCCATCAGCGTTCCTGGTGATGTGGGAGAGGGTTTCCCGTGTGAAGCTCCCGTACATCGCACCGAAAGTTTCCTCGTAGAAGAAATCGTAGACCTCGGCCCAAGGTTCATGAGGTAATGGCATGTGAAAAGTACTTCACAAGCCTTTCATGCAAGTCAAAGCATATTTCAGTTGTACTGTTCGCGGAATTGACACCAATGTTGGATTGCCATGTGTCGAGTCAGTTGAGAGAAGAGGATATCTTTTTGATTTTCTAAAAATTCCATCAAATGACTGTTGAACAACTAGCTTCCATGTTTCCCCTGATCCCCGACGATTTCCGCGAGGATTTGTCCGGTGGACCTTTCAGGGTGGCCTGGTATGCCTCCGCGGGGAACGATCTCCGCCCTGTCGAATTACTGAGCCACACAACGGCCCGTCCACAACCGAGTGAAGGAATCAGGGTATTCCTCTACACCGGCATCAATCCGGACTTGAGGAGGCAACTCTGCCGCCAATCATGGCCGGGCCATGTGAGCAGGAATCACTGGATATACATGACCCCGAATGGAACTCCGCGATACGAGAGGCCATACGGGGACGCATTTCTTGCCTTTCACGCCGATCTGATCGTTTTCACCCCCGAGGTTGATCCCCCCGTGCTTTTCAAGACAAGGCGAGGATGTGATTTTAAGCGAGGGATATTTGGTCCTCTCTTGGAGATATATCACGATTTCTTCGGGGATCAGGAAGCAACCTACAATGTGGAAATGGACTTCGTTTATTCGATTCAATCGATAAACGGAGTTAATAGCATTGGTGATTTCGTTGGCTGTGAAACTGGGCTTGTTATTAAAAATAAACAAAATGGCGATACGCTTGATGTAGCTGGACTGCATTCAAGTCCCCGGGAAATGGAATACTGCAAAATTCTTTATTCTTTCATCTTTCGTGAATGCAAGAGGGAGCCGAGCCTCCTTCTTCAATCGGAAAGCATGCCTTATCCCTCGGGATACCATACTCCCCGGAACATCTACATATTCTTCACCAAGATCTCGGATGAACACTTCAGGGATCAACTCCTTGAAAGAGGCATACGAATCACCGCAGGCTGCTTTGACTCGAATCACGTGCTCGATCAGTTTCGTGGTCTCCGGATGGACTATCCAAAGGATCTCAGGGATCCCGACCGTGTCATTGATGTGCATTGATCAAATCTAGCAACGAATGCTGTCTTACACCGAAAGATTCCTTGCAATAGCCGGAGGTTCTACGCAACTTGCTCACATGATTCACTTGTACAACACGCGTTTTAGATGCGCGCCCGACACAACCGTCGGGACCGCCATCTTAACACGTGAACAACACAATCAATGACACAGTAACCCCCGTTTCTAACACGCTCCGCAGTCTGGCGGGGCGGATCGCGCGGGTCCTCCCGTATTTCAAATCCCTACGCAGCACGGAGTGCAGGGCGAGGCTGCTCTTCAACCCTCTCGAGAATTCCACGAGGTTCTACCTCTCGGTGCGTGATGCCATGGAAAGGCTCGCGAAGGCTTCTCAGCCCTCGCTTTTGGAGATCGAGATCATCGATTCCTGCGGCGTCGAACCGGAGCTCATCCTTGCCTTTCACGATCTCCTCTCGAACCGCCCTTCCCGCGTGCGTCTGCGCGTGGTGACCAGGTTCAACCTGATTGACGGATTGATTCTTTTGCCGATCTTGGCAGACGAGGTGCACATCGGTGCTCACTGCTGGTGGGAGTGTGTTGATCCCTTAAAAATCGAAGAGGAAAAAGACTGCATTGATGGAGATGAGTGGAAGAAACCGGTGCGCCGCGGCGCAGGGTCTACCGACGAGCCGGCTCCTCTGGCAGACCATCGCACGCTTCGTGCACTCCTCGGACAGTATCTGCCCTATGCGGAATATTCCGGCCGGCGCGTACCGCTAGCAGCAACGTTGAGGGATTTCGGTCTCATTCCAGGAGATCAAGCCGATTTTCTCACCCGCTGCCTCACTATGCCGATGCCCACGACACCTGCTGTCTCTGCACCGTGCAACACTCTGAGGTAATGCCATGAAGAAACTCATCCTTTGCTCGTTGTTCTCCGTCGGCATCGCCCATGCCCAGCCCTGCGGTTGGGGTGGCTATGCGCGCCCTTACTCTGGGTGGATCTCCACCACTGGAGCCTGTAACGGTGGCGGCTGTTATGCCCCCGTGCTCTACGGGAACCCCTATGCCTGCGGTTACTATGCGGCTCCCACCGTTCCGGTCACCATCGGCCCACCCACGGGCATCGGCATCTCGTTCTTCGGCCTGAACATCCTGTCCATCAACCCGACGCTTCCCCAGGCAACCTTGATTACCCGCTGAATCCACCATCTCCGCATCCAACCCAACCAAACTTATTCATATGACAAAAGAACTCCCTCAGCAAACCGCGCCCGAATGGCTAGAGAACATGACCCAGGAGAACATCCGCGAAAGGTTTTGCCTCGAGGACATCCTCAAGGGCTCGCTGTTCTATCCCGGATGTGAACGCGATGCCTCGGCATTCGACATTTTCTCCGGGAACTATCACAGCTTTGTATTCGCGGATCCGACAGTCCGCGAAAGCGACCTCACTCTCTGGCTCAACGGAGCCGAAATTCCCCACATCCTTCCACAGCACTACAGGCCCGTCGCTTCGACCCGTCTGAGGGATAGCGACCTTTCTACCGTGTTCTGCTGGGATGACAAGGACCGTGAAATCTCCCGCTACGGCAGGGTGGGGAGCGAGTTTGTCCAGCGCTGGCGTCATCTTGCAGGTTCGCCGATCTTTGCTCGGGACGTCTTTTCAACCGGTGAATCCATCACGAAGATTCTCGATGTAGAGATCGAGCCGTACCTGCGCTTGATGGAGAAATCACGTGATGAGTTTGCGTCATCAATCACGTTCATCAATCGGCGGTTCCGCTATCTGCAGGAGAAAGCGCGTGCCCTTCAGGCCCAATTCGATCCGTTTTGGAATCCCGAGCCCCCATATGCCCATTGGTTTGTCATGGAGAAGTGTGATACGGCAGCGGAGGAACTTCCCGCCCGGGTCTCACTGCTCTTCCTCGGCGAGGAAGCCTCACTGGCCTACCGCGCTCTTTACACGGATCGCGGCATTTCCCCCGCGATGATTCTGATCAAGAACTGGAAGAATGGTCATGGAGACAACCGTCCCTGGAGCCGTGGGGATGTGGACTCTTCTCCCTTCTACAAGGCTGTGACCGAGTGCAGAGAAGCCCCGATGCCGGACATCGCGTTCAAGATTTACCAAGAGGAACCGGACTGGGAGGGATGGGAGGAGTTTGCGAAGATCCCTCTGGACGACAACTACCGGGGCGAAGCCCCCCTGAGGCTTCTTCGCCATGCCGGAGGAACTCTGGCAAAATGAATAATCGTTTCGCCATCGCGGGTGACGAGCCCGTGTCCTTTGCCCCGCCTGCGCCTCCTGAGATTTGCTGTGAGAGGGATTGGAGCGGTGCGCCGCCGATCCGTCTCCAACCCTCCGCGCACTACTCATCCGCGCAGACGGATCGAATCATCAACTACTGGCGACCGCGGATTGCGAATCTTGTGGAGAGCGCCATCGGAATGGTCGGTGATTTTCGTCAATATCAAGAAGGTGGAAAACTCGGTATCGACTGGCAGACCAATGGGAATCCTTATCCCTGTCTGCCGTTTCTGCGTGTGGTTGGCCCCCCCGAATCGGGAAGAGACATGAGGCACTTCACCGACGAGTCCTGCCACGTCCTGCTTCAGACCTCTACGAAAGAGGAGGCTCAAGAAGCCTATTGGTTTAAGGGAAGGATTCCCGACGCTCGTGATATCATGGAATGGATAGAACGATGGTCCGTCTGGCTTCCAAACGAGAGCAGTCAGTTTGAATTCTGGAGCGTTTTCTTGCCAAGCGGGACGTTCGAAAGGTTCTGCCATTATGTGCATTCTCTCGTCCACGACTACTATCTGGAAATCCTTGAGCGCCACACGCTTTGGGAAGAAAGGATGGAGTGCGAGGGCTGGCCTCCCCCGGCAGAGGATTCACTGCCGACCGCCAAGAATCTCCCCACGTCTATCCGCTACTGGCACCCAAGACTCCTCCTTGACGAGGAGGAATTCCGCCTCACGGTGGAGAATGCAGCCGAAGTCTTCGCCTTTACTATGGACATGCTGCAACGCTACAGGCATTCGCTCGACCAGGAGGCCAAAGATGCGCTGGAAATGGCCGCTTACGAGGCGTATCTGCTTGGAAATCCCAGATGAACACTGCGACCACTTCCTTTGCTTTTCGTAGGCGCCGGCGAACGCAATCCTACATGCACCCTCCTCTCAGATTTGGCGGGATTGCAGGGATTATCATGACTCTTTCCCGCGTCCCAGGACCTTTCTGGTCGGCGGCCAGCCTTCTTATGTCCCTCGCTTATTATGGTTGCCGGCTGGGGTGGGGCCTTGCCGCTGGATTTTTGGTTCTCCTTTCCGTTCACGAAACAGGGCATCTGTTGGCGGCTCGCCGTTATCGGCTTAGGACCTCCTGGCCGCTGTTTGTCCCGGGTCTGGGCGCGCTGATCGACATTCAGGAGGCGCCGGGAGACCGTTGGCAGAACGCCGTCATCGGTGTTTCGGGACCGGTCTTCGGGACCATCGGAACATTGGTCTGCTTGTTCCTGGCTCATGTCTCGGGTTGCCGTCTCCTGTATGAAGCCGCTTTTGCGGGGGCCGTCATGAATACCTTTAATCTGATCCCTGTGGGGCCAATGGACGGTGGCCGTGTGGCCGAGCTTTTCTCGCGATGGCTCTGGATTCCCGGATACCTGATGCTTGCGGTGATCGTCTGGTATTTACGGGCTCCGGCGGCGGTCCTTCTGCTCCTGCTTATGTTGCCGATCATCGTCACGCTCTTCCGCAGGAAGAAGTCCTTGAAAAGCGACTCTCCCGACTTGCGGGAACAGTCGCGGGTCTCGCTCGGCAAGCGCCTCGCCATGGGCTTCCTCTACATCGGGCTCGTCATCATTCTGGCCTCATCGATGTGCTGGATCTTTGTCAAAGACATCGCCCCGAGGCTCCATGCTGGGAAAAGCCTTACTCATTCAATTCCCGGCAACAAAACCGCCGGAGTGGACCACTGAACGGGAATGATGCCCTGGAACTCCCCCTGCATGGACTTGCCTTCTCGGCTTCCAGCCCTTTTCTGACGGGCAAGCCCTCTTGGGGATATGCTCCCTGGATGCTTTTCTGGGAAGCGTCTCTGATTCAGACGACATTTCCTGACGGATTCCTGCGGCAGGCTTTTTGAACTCAAGCCCATGAAGCCAAAGCTCACCATTCACGCATCACAGCGTATTTCCGAGCGATGCTCCTTACGCCCGGAGGTCCTGATTGGAATGATCGTCTGCGGGGCGACTGCAGTGATTGAGATGCTCTCCGCCGCGAAGTACGCACACCATCTCTTCTACTCACCAAAAGACATGGAGTGGTTTGTGGCGATTGTCAAAAACAGCCGCCAGATCCTCACTGTCATGCCGGCCGATTGGGAGCAAGACCGTGTCTTGATAACGAATGCCCAGAAGCGCAGTGTTCGCAAGAAGGCTCTGGATTGGGAAAGAAAAGGTGCTTCAAAGGCATCGGCCAGCGGTGAAGCGATGAATATAAAGCTCGGTGAGTCGATGGGTCTGCCCGGATGGAAGGTCATCATCAGCTACACGCGGAACGGCCATCCTCATACCAAGAACCTTGGCCGCACCGCACCGGAGCATGGGACTCCGGATGACTGGAGTTGGCCCGGACAAGTTCATGATTGGGTCAAAGAGCGCCTTGTGGAATCAGGGATTTCCATCCGCACCATCAAGGGGATCCGCTTGGAGAAAAAGTCTGATGGACCGATGGATGGTTGGTCGCTGCTTGAGAATCTTCCCATGACCCAAGAGGAAATCGCCGCCTGTGCTTGAAGATATGGGTCCTGTGAGTGATCTGAATATAAGCAAAAAGCATCTTACTTATATTCACCGATGTCTGTGGTGTGATCGGGAAAACAAAAAAAGAGTGTAATACAAAATAAACATTTTATCCCTGAGTCAAAAGCGGTTAATCATGAAAAGATGCTTGAATCTATGTCTTTTAAAAGAGAGAAGGCATTCAGATTCTAAAAACTCATTATGAAGAAAGAATGTATTACACGTGGAAAGATCTTGACGGAGGCGTATAAATGCGCTACAAAAAACCGCAATATCAATCGATAGTTTGCAACAGGAATCTAACAAAACATTCAGATATGAACACTAAAGACGAATCCAATACCATCCAGTGCCCGAAGTGCTCCCATGACTTCGCCATGAACGAGGCTCTTCTTGCCCGTGTCACCCAGCAGGCCCAGGTCGAAATCGAGACACGCCTCCAGTTTGAGCGTGAGAAGATCTCCCGTGAGGCCGAGGTCCGTATCGCAGAGGCTGCCAAGACCGCCGCCGTGCAGCGCAAGGCATCCGAGGAGTCTGCCCGTCTACTCCGTGAGGAGGCAGTTGCCGCCGCCGTGCGCCTCGAGCAGGAGCGTCAAGCACAGCAGTCCACGCTCCAGGCTCAGCGCGAGCAGTTGAATCGCCAGTCCATCGAGGCCCTCACCAGGCAGTTGGGCGAGATGCAGGAGCAGAACCAGCGCCTTGCGGAGCGCGAACGCCTTGCGGAGATCAACGCCCGCCAGCAGGCCGAGGCGGCCGCCCAACAGCGCCTCGCCGCCGTCTCCGCGGAGATCGAACAGCGCCTCAAGCAGGAATCCGAGCTCCGCGTGCAGGAGCTGAACCTCCAGCTCAACACCCTTCGCGATCAGGTCGCCGCCGCAAACAACCGTGCCAACCAGATCAGCCAGCAGAACCAGGGAGCCGCACTGGAGGCCTCCGTCGAGGAACAGCTACGCACGGCATTTCCACATGATCTGGTCTCCGATGTGCCCGCCGGTGTGAATGGTGCCGATATCATGCTCGACGTGCACAACGACGCTGGGGTCCACTGCGGACGCATCTTGTTCGAGACAAAAAGAACGGCGCAGTGGTCCAATGACTGGACCCGCAAGCTCGGCGAGGACTTGCATCGTGCCAAGGCCGACATCGGGGTGATCATCACCCAGACCATGCCTCGTGACATGAAAACCACAGGGATAAAGGACGGCGTCTGGGTTGCCGATTTCGCCTCTGCCATGACACTGATCCGCTCAATCCGTTGGGGCCTCCAGGAGTCCCATCTTCAGAAGCGCATCGCCGGACAGTCCGGTGAGGCCTCTGCCATGCTCTACGACTTCGTCACCTCCAACGACTTTCGCAACCGCGTCCAGACCATCCTCAAGACCTACGCCTCAATGCGTGAAGCACTTCTCAAGGAGCGCCGCTCCATGGACAAGATGTGGAAGATCCGCGAGGCCCAGCTTGACCTCCTTGCCGGCCACACCACGCACGTCATTACCAACATCGAGGTCAAGACCGGACACCAGCTTGAGGATGACGACAACCTGGAGCTTGGAGAGGGGAACGATGACATCGATGTCGACTTCGAGGACGCCGCCCCGGTGACACGCGCCGCACTTCCTCCTTCGTTAGGCGAGGATCTGGAGCAGCTCGGCGAGATCTTCCTTAGCAAGCTCCGCAAACTAGGTAGTTCCGCTGGCAACAAAGCCATGCGCTTCGAGCTCATCTGGGATGCCGAGAAATTCGAACGCGTTAAACAGTACCTCATCGAGGAGGAGCTGATCATCCCCGGACGTGGTCGGGGAGGGAGCGTCAGCCTTCCTGGATACGAAAAGAACCCCGCAAACGATTGATCCCCAATTGTACCTCAATCCCTATATATCCTTCCCAAAATGAAATCCCAACTCGCCCGCCTTCAGCAGACACTCTCTACCCAATCCGAACTCATTCAGTCCATGGTTCAGGAAATGGACGTCATTCGCCAAGAGATGGGAATGTGCCGTGACGTGACCGAATTTATGCTCTCCGTGATCTTATCCGGGAGCGATGCCCGCAAGACGCTCATGGATCAGCCCGTACCTGCATCCCGATCAACCGGCTACTACGGGCTCAACCCCTCCAGGCTCCCATAAAAGCATCCGAATAACTGCCGGATCCCCTGATTTTTATCGCCCAACTATAATCTTACAACATACCAACATTACTATGCCCCTAGAACTCAACGGACATTTCTACACCAACTTCACGGCTGACCCTGAAGTCTACAATGACGAGCTGAAGGGCTGCATTGTCGAGACAATGGAGAAGATGGAGGACAAGCCGGCCGATGACAAACACCCCATCATGCTGCTTGGCAAGATCCAGAGCGGTAAGACCCGTACCTTCGAAGGAGTGATGTCCTTGGCATTCGACAACGGATTTGATGTCTGCATTGTGCTGACCAAGGGGACCAAGGCCCTGACCAAGCAGACCTTCGAGCGCATCCGTCAGGACTTTGACCAGTTTATCCCTAGTAGAATGCAGGTCTATGATATCATGAGTATGCCCACGCTTTCTCGGTTCGTCTTGGGGAGGAAGTTGGTTTTCATCGTTAAGAAAGAGGACGACAATCTCCTCCGCCTGCAGGAAGCCTTATTGCTGGACTATCCGGAACTGGGAGAGAAACGCATCCTCATGATTGACGACGAGGCTGATTTTTCCAGCGTTGGATACAGCGGGAAAAAACGAGATGTTTCAGCGATGCGCGTTGTCGCGAAACAGATCAACGATATCCGCTCCCGTCTTCCCAACAGCCTATTGCTTCAGGTGACAGCCACGCCCTACACCCTGTACCTCCAGCCGAAGGACATCGTGATCCGTGGAAATGAGTTTTTGCCGGTTAAGCCTTCTCATACCGTTCTGGTGCCCGTGCATGGCGAATATATCGGCGGGGATGTCTACTTCCCTGAGGTAGATGCAGATGATGGCGAGATCAACCACGCCGACCACATACATGTCTCTGTTCCTGACAATGAGCTGCTTGTCCTGAAGAAAAGGGATCTTCGTCGCCTCAATCTTCAGCAGACACTGACAGCGCCTTCGATCGAGGTACTCAGGAAAGCCATTGCCACATTCATTATTGGAACAACCATTCGCCGCATTCAGACCGAGAATCTTGGGAGGGAAGCCGATTTCTACAGCTTCCTCGTTCACACCCAGACCGGCCGTAGTGCACATGACTGGCAGGAGGAGGTCGTATACAACCTTCGCAAGGCAATGACCGAAGCGGCGGAGAACCAGGATCCCATACTTATGGAACTCTTCGAGGAATGCTATGCAGACCTCACCCAGTCGGTGACCGCCGCCGGCTTTCCGACGCCTCCATTGGATACAGTCATCCAACATGCCATCCAGGCATTGCAGGATGAATACCTGAGCATCAGTAAAGTCAACTCCGACGAGGAGGTGCTCGCCATGTTGGATCTCTCGGGACAACTCAGTCTCACATCACCCATGAACATCTTCATTGGGGGCCAGATTCTCGATCGCGGAATCACCATTTCCAACCTGATTGGTTTCTACTACGGCCGCGCTCCCAAGAAGTTCCAGCAGGACACAGTACTGCAGCACTCGCGTATGTATGGCTTCCGCTCCCTAGAGGATATTGCCGTGACACGCTTCTATACCACGGTCGACATCCACTCAGCGATGAGGCGTATGCAGGAGAGCGATGCCGCCCTTCGCCGCAGGCTTCAGCCAGGTAACGAGGACCCCTCCGTGATCTGCATCCAGATCGCAGCGGACAACTCCATCATTCCCTGTAACCCCAACAAGATCCTTCTCTCGCAGGTCACCACGCTGCGTCCCTACAAGCGCCTCCTGCCGGTGGGTTTCCAGAGTGGATACCGCACTCACATCGCAGGCACGGTTACTATGATTGATGGGTTGATTGCAGACCATCAGGTCGAGGGAAATCCCAACGCTCCCTTCCTCATGCCCCTCCAAGCAGTTGTCACCATCCTGCGCCGCATCTACGGCACCTTGGAATTCGAGGAAGCCGGCTATCCGAGCAACCTCGACGAAATGATCGGAGCGCTCACTCACCTCAGTCAGAATTCCCCGAATGAGGCCGAACGCGGACTGGTCTGGGTACTTTGGCGTGGTGATCGTGAAATCAACCGATTCAAGGCCAACGGACGCTTCAGTAATGCCCCCGATACCTCCACTCAGGAGGGGCGTGCTGCCCGGGACGTTGCAATCGACACCCCAGCGCTCATGCTCTTGCGTCAGAATGGACGCGCCGAGGATAACTGGCGTGGTACACCTTTCTACTGGCCGGTTCTTCTTACGCCTCTTCACACGAAGACGGCCCTCTTTGCCAACCAAGTCATCGAAGATGATCTGGCTGGTCACAATGATGATGATCAGGATTGATCAACAGCGCCGCTTTTCAGATCGCCGAACCTCATCGCCCTGTTAACAATTCTTAATTCCCTATAACCTTATGTCTGAATTTTTTGAAAAACCGATTCTGAATTCACCCTATGAGCGTCCTGCAAAGCACTGGGAACTCGATCAAGACGGGCAGCCGACTCAGAAAATCATCGATGAACGTCGTAAGGTCAAATTCATCACGCCGATTCCGAAGCCGAAAAAGCGGCGTCGCGGACAGCGTGAGTTGGATCTTCATGCTGGTACTGAAGAACAGAGGTACTCGGAGGATCTGATCAATGAGATTCGTCGTTTGGTGGACGAGTGGAGGGAGTATCCGCGTAACCTTTGGCAGGTGACTCCTGAAACAGCTCGTCTATTGGAGCATTGGAGGCACCATAATTTTGCCTCTGTGAGACCATTTTTTTGTCAGATCGAGGCCGTCGAGACACTGATCTGGCTCACAGAGGTTGCGCCGAATAGTGAACGCGGAAAGAAACTTATAAAAAGTTTAGAGGCATCCAATGAAGAGTCCAATCCGGGGCTCTATCGACTGGCACTCAAGCTTGCTACTGGCGCCGGGAAGACAACGGTCATGTCGATGGTGATCGCCTGGCAGACCGTGAACGCAGTCCGCCGTTCTACCAGCAAGCAGTTCACCAAAGGTTTTCTCATCGTCGCTCCCGGTCTGACCATTAAGGATCGCTTGCGCGTCCTGCAGCCGAACGATCCAGATAATTACTATTCTACTCGTGAGATCGTCCCTCAGGACATGCTGGGCGACATCCAGAAGGCCCGAATTGTTATCACGAACTATCATTCCTTTAAACTTCGTGAGCGCTTGGAACTTTCCGCAGCTGGACGAGCACTCCTCACCGGACGCACAGGTGAAGCTCTTCAGACCAAGGAGTCCGAAGGACAGATGCTTCAGCGCGTCATGCCAGAGCTCATGGGAATGAAGCATGTCTTGGTGTTGAATGACGAGGCCCACCATTGCTACCAAGAGAAGCCACCGGAACCTGACGATGAGGAGCTTAAAGGAGAGGACAAAAAAGAGGCTGCAGAATGTAACGAGGAGGCTCGCCTCTGGATATCGGGCCTCAAAATTGTTCAGGAATATCTCGGGATCAACAGGGTGATTGACCTCTCCGCTACCCCTTTCTTCTTGAAGGGATCCGGTTATGCGGAAGGAACTCTCTTCCCATGGACGATGTGTGATTTCTCACTCATGGATGCCATTGAGTGCGGTATCGTGAAGCTTCCTCGTGTTCCTGTTGCGGAAAATATCACAGGCCCGCAGCAGCTCCCAATTTACCGGGATCTTTGGCCCCATATCGGAAAAGAACTGCCCACCGGCAGCAGTCGCGGCAATGCGGAGCTCGATCCACAGCAGCTACCTCCACTCCTGACTACGGCACTGGAGTCTCTGTACGGTCATTACAAGAAGACCTTTGACCTGTGGGAGGATAAGGGAATCGAAATTCCTCCCTGCTTTATCATCGTCTGCCAGAACGTCGATATCTCGCGTCTGGTATATGAGTACATCTCCGGCTACTACCGCACGGATGATAGGACTGGTACATCGACACTTGTAAACGGCCACTTTGAGCTCTTTCAAAATTTCGACAAGCAGACCTGCAATCCTCTTGCCAAGCCTAATACTCTCCTGATCGATTCCCGGCAGCTGGAGTCGGGAGAGGCACTGGATGACAAGTTCAGGAAGGTCGCGGCGGACGAGATAGAGCGCTTCCGCCGTGATAAAATTGAACGTAGCGGCGATCCTCGTGCTGGGGAGAACATCTCTGAGCAGGAACTCCTTCGTGAAGTTATGAATACAGTGGGTAAGCCTGGTAAGCTCGGTGCCGGGATCCGCTGCGTGGTGTCTGTATCCATGCTGACAGAGGGATGGGACGCCAACAACGTCACCCATATCCTGGGAGTCAGGGCCTTCGGAACCAAGCTCCTCTGTGAGCAGGTCATCGGTCGCGCACTTCGCCGACAGTCCTATGAACTGAACGAGGAGAACCTCTTTAATGTCGAGTATGCTGATATCTACGGAATCCCTTTTGACTTCACGGGCAAGCCCGTCGTGGCAGAACCTCAGCCACCTCGGCAGACCGTGTTGGTTCAGGCGGTTCGCCCAGATCGCGATCCACTGGCGATCAGTTTTCCTCGCGTAGACGGATACAAAATCGATCTTCCCGAGGAGAACCTCACGGCGAGTTTCGATGAGAATAGCTACATGGATCTTAATTCCACAATCGTGGGCCCAACCGAGGTCCAGACATCCGGCATCATCGGGCAGACGGAGGAAATGACCCTTGAGCACCTTCGTGAGGTGCGCCGTTCAACAGTCATCTACCGGTTGACTCAGCATCTATTGATGAACAAGTTCCGAGACTCAGGGGGAGAGCCGAAGCTTCACCTCTTTGGACAGCTCTCTAGGATCGTTAGGGAATGGCTGGAAGGCGGCTACCTACGCTGCAGCGGTGATACTCAGGAGGGACTACTACTTCATCTTTATTTGGCCGACCGTGCCTGCAATAAAATCGAGCGCGCCATTACCAGCAGTCTCCTTGGAACCCGACCAGTGAAGGCAATCCTGAGCCCCTATAATCCAGTGGGATCCACTTCCAATCTGAAGCCATTCCCTACATCGAAGCCGACTTGGGACACGGTTGGGAGAGGAAACCCCAAGAACCATGTCAACCTCGTCGTGCTCGACAGCGATTGGGAAGGTGAATTCTGCCGTGTGGTTGAGAATCACCCTAAGGTCATCGCCTATACCAAGAACCATAATCTTGGTTTCGAGGTGCCCTACCTGTTGGGTTCTGATGTCCATCGTTATCGTCCGGATTTCATCGTTCTGGTAGATGATGGTCGCGGCTCCAAGGATCCACTCCATCTCATTGTCGAGATCAAGGGATACCGTGGGGAAGATGCCGTTGAGAAAGCCGGCACTATGAAGACCTACTGGATACCAGGAGTGAACTACCTTGGAACCCATGGTCGCTGGGCATTTGCGGAATTTCGCAATGTCTTTGAGATCAACCGAGATCTCAAAGAGGAGATTCAGGCCCACGTTGACAGCATCATCGCTGATGCCGTTGCTGGAGTGATCGTACCACCTGATACTCCAGCGGAATGAGCGTAGGCAGGCTACCATCGCTCTTCCTGTTATCTACCGATCCGGTCGGAGGGATCTGGTTTCCTCCGCGTGCCAAGGATCAAGCTAATAAACTGCGCAAATGGCACTGGGATGGGAAGCGGATACACTGGTCTCCGGATAAGCCCGAAGGAGCTGATCTTAAGGAGGAGTTCATGGGACGACTTCTTGATACAGTTGAGAAGTACCGAAAGGCAGCCCCTCAGTCTTTCCTGAAACTCAGCGGGACTTCGAAGACCGGTGTTACCTGGTCCCTGCCTGCCGTGGGTGCCTGCCCACAGGTCGATGAAACATGCGGCACCTGCTATGCGCTCGACGGATTCTACCGGACCAATATCGCGGCACAAGTTGGGCGTGTCATGAGGCTGGAATATCTAAGGGATCTTATCGCAAAGAAGCGTCTTGGAGAGTGGATCGATTGGGCCTCCGATACAATAGGACGGCTTCGTCCGATCGAGGCTGTTCCAAAGAAGATCTCACTCGATGCGCCACTGAGTGAAGCCATACCAGCCAACCACAAAAGAGTGTCCTACATGAGATGGCATGACTCGGGAGATCTCTTTCATGCGGAGTATGCCAAGGCGGTGCTCGAGGTCTGTAGGAGGACACCCGAGGTATTGCATTGGATGCCCACCAGGATGGGATCTCTCTTGGCAGGCTTACTGGCTAAGGGAGAGAGGCTTCCACCCAATCTCGCGGTCCAGGTGAGTTGTCATCGGGGAGGCATTCTTGAGAAGGCCCAGCACGCCGCGATCAGTGAGATCCGGTCCCACCAGCCCACGGCTAGGGTCGGAATGACTTATGCCCATACTGGGAGTAAAAGCAGGATGGTTACTCCCGCAGAGGTTCGATCTTCCTATGGAGAGACGGCGTCTCTCTGTCCCGCCACAGTTGCTAAGAAGAGTGAAGATCGTGTCTGCACAGGGTGCAGACGTTGCTGGGCTCAGGCTCAGCCCGACTCTCCCATCATTTATGCTATTCACCTAGCAAACTAGGTACCAACAACATGCCATCGGAAAAAATAACCCCCACTAGCAAGAGCAAACGAAAACTCGGAATTGTCTCTCTCTACGCAGGTGCAGGTGGCCTGGATATTGCGGCCTGCCGTACAGGGATGGTCGAGGCAATTGTCTCTACGGATGCGAATGCGACATTCCTATCTACCATAGAGAAGAATCTTCCCGTTCATTTTCCAGAGGTGCGTCATGCCTCCATCGTGGAGGACGGCACGACGATCAAAGGATCAGTTCTGAAAAAACTCCTTGGTTACACCCCAGATATTGTTATGGGAGGTCCTCCATGCGATGATTTTACATCTTTAGGTAAAAAAAGAGGGCTTGCTGGTGAAAAAGGAAATCTTATATATCAATATTTGAGAGTTGTTAATGAAATAAAACCCAAAGTTTTTATTTTCGAAAATGTTCCTAATCTTGCGAAGCAGTTTAGAAGAGCCTTTGAGACTTTTCTATCGGATGCAGAAGGTATGGGTTACCATATTAAATGGGCTCTTTTAAAAGCCTGTGACTATGGTGCTCCAACATCAAGAACAAGAATTTTTGTAGTTGGTTGGAAAAGCCAAATTAATAATAGTCGATACCAGTTTCCAAATGTAACTCATAGAGAACTTAATTTAGAGCAAGCTGAGTTGTTAAATAGCGATGAAACTATGCCGATGGTTTACATTAGAGACATCCTGCAGTCATTGCCTGATGTTGGAACAAATGAAGCTGAAAAGTTTTTAAATCATGTTGGAAGGCCTCATCGGCCAGAAACAATAGAGCATTTAAAAACGGTGCCAATGGGTAAAAGTGTAAAGAAGTCTTATAGATACAGGTCTCCTTGGGATGGTTTAATTCAGTCTCTTACTGCAGGAGTTGATTATGCCACTAAGTCATATATTCATCCGATATATCATCGTGAAATGTCAGTGCGAGAGTACGCTAGAATACATGGATTCGCTGATTCATGGGACTTTTCAGGAACTCACCACAATGGAATTAAACAAGTAGCAAATGCAGTTCCAATTCCACTTGGTAGTGCAGTTATCAAATCTGTTGCACAAATGCTTTCTAAATAAAGTATGAAAAAGAAAAACGATAAAAAGAAGATTGAAGCACTAACTCATAAAGAGGCTAAGAGAGCTAATATTCCTACAGTTGAACATCAATCGGTAATATCTGACGAGACCTCTATTATAAAAAAACGCACATACAAAAGAAATGCGGAATTAGATCCTCAGCTTTTATGGCATGGAAAAGATGAACAGAACTGGAGTGATCTAGTTGTTGATGCACCACCAATCTTTATACAAGAAAAAATACATCCCAAGGCGCTAATTGACGACCTTCAAAGAGTTGCTAGAGCGACAAAACATGAAATTGGGGAGATAACTGCAGATCTCTTTGAAGATTTTGATGGAATACCTCACGGGGTTGATAAAACGGAGTTTTATTCTCATGACCAAAACTGGTCTAACAGGATGATATTAGGAGACTCTCTCCAAGTTATGGCTAGTTTAGCCGAACGCGAGGGTTTGCAAGGCAAAGTTCAATGCATCTATTTTGATCCCCCTTACGGGATAAAATTTAATAGTAATTTTCAGTGGTCTACAACAACACGCGACGTCAAAGATAATAAAGCTAATCATATAACGCGAGAGCCAGAAATGGTTAGAGCCTTCCGAGATACTTGGCGTGATGGAATACATAGCTATCTTACTTATCTAAGAGATAGAATGACCGTAGCTCGCGACCTTCTTTCTAATACGGGGTCTATTTTTGTTCAGATA
This sequence comes from uncultured Spartobacteria bacterium, assembly GCA_903868795.1. Taxonomy (GTDB): domain Bacteria; phylum Verrucomicrobiota; class Verrucomicrobiia; order Chthoniobacterales; family UBA6821; genus UBA6821. The sequence goes on from CAIPWR010000108.1 coordinate 66,110, forward strand.
GGTGATGAGAACGTGCACTTAGTTCGATCATTGCTAGATGAAGTCTTTGGTGAACAAAACTTTGTGAGCCAGATTGCATTCAAAAAGAATCTACCTCTAGGTTCGAGAACTCTACCCGGAATATATGATATTATTCTTTGGTATGCAAAAGACATAGACCAAGCAAAAATTAAGAAGCTATATGAGCCAAAACCAATTGGATTGGGTACGGGATATACTTGGATCGATGATGGTAATGGTAGAAGAAGAAAAATGTCTTCGGAAGAAAGGCGGGATTTAACACTATTACCAGAAGACTGTCGGCCATTCTTTACCAGCGATTTAGCGTCATCTGGTTATACGCCTACATGCTTCTTTGATATCGATTTTAAGGGAAAGATATTTAGAGCAACCAAGCGAAGCTGGAAAACTAATAAGACTGGTATGCAACGATTAATCAAAAGTGATAGAATATTAGCGCCTGCAACTCTGCCAACGTTTGTTAAATTCTTTGATGATTTTCCCGCTAAAGAGATTCACAACTTGTGGGATGATACACATGGTGCAACTGATCTAATATATGTAGTTCAGACTTCTAACAAAGTAGTCCAGCGGTGTATACTTATGGCTTCTGATCCAGGCGACTTAATTTTGGATCCTACATGTGGTTCCGGAACTACCGCGTATGTTTCAGAGCAATGGGGTCGTCGTTGGATTACAATTGATACTTCGCGGGTGTCACTTGCATTAGCGCGCAGTAGAATAATGGGTGCACGCTATCCATTCTATCTTCTTGCCGATTCACCCGAAGGACAAATCAAGAAAGGAGAATTGACTGATACAGCTCCCAGTACCCAGCTCACGCATGGAAATATTCGTCACGGGTTTGTTTATGATAAAGTTCGTCATGTTACGCTTAGATCCGTTGCGACAAATACAGAGATAGATTTTATATGGGAAAGCTTCGAGGAAAAGCTAGCTCATCTAATGCAAGAAATTAATAACATTCTTGGTACATCGTGGCAGGAATGGGATGTTCCAAGAGATGCAATTATTTCATGGCCTGATAATGCCAAAAAGCTTCATGCCGATTGGTGGAAAATCAGAATTAGTCGCCAGGAAGAAATTGATGCCTCAATTCTAACAAATGCTGAGTTCGAGGATCTTGTTGATAAACCATTCGTAGACGAGAAGCGAGATCGCGTAGCTGGACCTTTTTCTGTTGAGAGCCTTAGCCCACATCGGGTTCTGGGAGTAGATCATGATGGGAGCCTGATTGATCCGCTCAAGATTGCCGAACAGGCACCTGGCTATGGGGAGCTTCGGACCTTTGAGCAGATGATCTTGGATAATTTACTCAAGGCCGGAGTCCAACAGCGTGATAAGAAAGACCGTATCACTTTCGAGTCGATCGAGGCATGGCCAGGGGGACGCTACCTTTGCGCCGTTGGCACCTTTAAGGAAGGCGATGCAGAAAAACGCGCTGGTATCTTGGTGGGGCCGGAATTTGGAACTGTTTCTAGGCCTGATCTTGTTGAGGCAGCAAGGGAGGCGGGTGATGCGAAGTTCGATGTGCTGATCACCTGTGCCTTTAACTACGATGCAATGGCCACGGAGTTCAATAATCTAGGTAAGATCAAGGTGCTCAAGGCCAGGATGAATGCCGATCTTCATATGGCAGGAGAACTCAAGAACACAGGGGCAGGGAATCTCTTCGTGATCTTTGGGGAGCCGGATATGGATGTTATTGATGAGAAAGACGGCCTCATAAGAATCCATGTGAAGGGAGTCGATGTATTTGATCCAACTTCCGGAGAGGTTCGTAGTGATGATACCGACGGCATCGCTTGCTGGTTCATTGACACGGACTACAACGGAGAGAGCTTTTTCGTGCGCCATGCCTATTTCCTGGGACAGAAGGATCCGTACAAGGCGCTCAAGACGACGCTCAAAGCAGAAATCGACAAGGAGGCATGGGAGACCCTGCATAGCGACATATCCAGGCCCTTTGAACGGCCCAAGAGCGGCCGTATTGCCGTGAAGGTGATCAACCACCTCGGCGATGAAGTGCTCAAGGTGCTCAAGGTCTAAAGAATGAGTGTTACGGCGACTGTTCTCTTCGGCAAACCACAGCATGAGATTCAGAGTCTCATAGAGGAGAGCATCTCTAAGTCTCTCACTACGAGTATCGTAACAGGGTTCGCCACACCTGGAGGGCTAAAAGCAATTGAGGAGCCAATTAAGGCGGTGCCCGGGAAGATCTCAACAATAATTGTTGGTGCTGCTACATACCCAGGCTTTGTAGCGCTTGATGACCTTAATGCAGCCGGGGTTCCTCTAAACCGTCTTTTTATCCATCTGGGTCATACTCGAGAGTCGGGAACCTACAAAAATCCTGTAGTGCGTTTTCACCCGATGCTGCACAGTAAGATTTTCTACATGGAGTTTCCGGACGCCAAGGCTTGCGCCTTTATTGGCTCCCATAATATGACGTCATTTGCTCTCAAGGGACTGAATGGGGAGGCAGGTGTGATGCTGGAGGGGCCATCAAAATCACCAGAATTTCAAAAAGTCAGGGATCATATCGAAGAGGCAAAGACTCAGGCGGTTAACTATTCTCCTGGTATGAAGGATGCCTACGCCTGGTGGGCACGCGAGTACCTGGATGGAATGAAAGCGGAGATGAAAATACCGATTGAGTCCACAATGGGGAGGACGATTCTGATCTTTGCGAAGGTCGAGGGCAAAGAGCGCCCTCAAGATGGGCATAACGTCTATTTCGAGATTCCGGCAGGTATTGATCAAATCGAGTCGATGAAGACGGAGATGCATTTGTTTCTCTTTGCAACACTACCGGCTGACCCCTGGACGGCGTTGAATACTGTTCCCGAAGAGTCCTACACTTGCCAGATCCAAGGTGTGGAAAATGAACAAGGTAACAGAGAGGTAGCAGCTGACTGGAGAATTACAGGAACAACTCCCCCTGTGTTGCATGATGTGCCGACAAAACGATATCGCCCCTTAACGCGAAAAGGAAAACAACAGGTCAGAGCAAAGGTTATGAAGAGTGGTGTCACTTCATACGAATATTTCTTTGAGCAGAAGAAGGACCGATGGGAACCGTTGTACTCAGATGCTCCTGCAATCTATGGCTATAGGAACTCCCTCAAAGGTAATCCCAATCAGAAGGTCTCACCAGATCCTGATGATCCTAAAGCCGAAAATGGATGGAAGCTGGTCACGGGACTTGTATCCCATGACAGATCAAATAAAGAAAAGGATATGAAAGCTCTGGAGCTTGTACTGCCAGACTCTGGATCATTCATCCTCGTCTCCCTTAGGAAAAGCAAGAAGGCCTAGTACCTAAGAAAAGAACACTCTAAATCATGAAATTCCTGATTGCAGATACTTTTACATCAAGTCTGGCCCGTTTGATGGCTGACGAACAGAAGGCCGTCAAGACGACGGTCTTTGATCTGCAGACAAACATCGAGCATCCAAGTCTTAAGTTTCATAAGCTGGAGAAAGCCAAGGATAGAAACTTCTGGTCGGTACGAGTCAGCGGAGATCTCCGAATCATTATCCATAAGTCCGCTGACAGTCTCCTGCTCTGCTATGTCGATCATCACGATAGGGCATACGACTGGGGTGAACGCCGCAAACTGGAAACTCATCCCAAGACCGGAGCGGCCCAGATCGTCGAGGTACGGGAGACGGTTAAAGAGATCGTTGTCAAAAAGTATATCAAGGAAGAGCACAAGATAGCCAAGCGGCCGGTGCTGTCTCATGTCTCGGAGGAGGAACTCCTCGGATACGGAGTGCCCCCGGAGTGGGCAAAAGATGTTCAGGAAGCTGATGAGGATGCACTGATGGCCTTGGCAGAGCGTTTCCCTAGTGAGGCGGCCGAGGCTGTGCTGGAGCTCGCAACTGGCGGACGTCCTCAACCACGCGAAGCAGTTACAGCTGGAACGGATCCTTTTGCCCACCCGGATGCACAGCGTCGTTTCCGCCTGATGACGGATCAGGAGGAGCTGGCTCAGGCTCTGGATTTCCCCTGGGAGAAATGGGCCGTTTTCCTTCATCCGGATCAGCGGGATCTGGTGGAGAGGGATTTTACGGGACCTGCCCGGGTTCTTGGATCTGCCGGCACGGGGAAGACGATTGTGGCACTTCACCGGGCTGTTCACCTTGCTCGGAAAAACCCGGATGCCCGAGTGCTTCTGACAACATTCTTTGACACATTGGCAGATTCCCTAAAGGAAAAGCTACGTTGCCTCATCGGACGAGAGCCGCGTTTGCTGGAGCGTATCGATGTAGAGTCGCTGGATAGCCTGGGTCTGAGGCTTCACAAGGTCCATTGCGGTACGGTCTCACTGGTGGATGCCGCGTCGCTGAGTCGCTATATCACGGAATCCGCGAAGGAGGTGGAGGGACAACGCTTCAGTCAGCGTTTCCTGGAGATGGAGTGGGAGCAAGTAGTCGATGCCTGGCAGCTCAAATCTTGGGATGAGTACCGTGATGTTGCGCGCCTTGGACGACGAGTGCGTCTGAACGAGGCTCAGAGAAAAATTCTTTGGGAAATCTTCAGTAAAGTCTGGGATCGATTGAGCGCCGGGAAGTCAAAGACGCTCGCCGGGGTCTTTCATTCGCTTGTAGATGTCTTCGGACAACATGGAAATTCTCCTTATGACTTTGCTGTCATTGACGAGGCTCAGGATATCGGGATCTCCCAGCTTCGTTTCTTTGCGGCACTGCTTGGATCAACAGAAAATGGGCTCTTTTTTACAGGAGATCTTGGGCAGCGGATATTTCAGCAACCTTTCTCTTGGAAGTCTTTAGGGGTCGAGGTAAGGGGCCGTTCCAGAACACTTAGAATCAACTATCGAACATCTCACCAGATACGGATGCAGGCAGATCGCCTTCTCGCTCCGGAATCAAGGGACGTTGACGAGAATGTGCAGAAGAGGGGTGAAACGATCTCAGTCTTCTCCGGACCGCCTCCGTGGTTGGAGAGACATCAAGACAATACAGCCGAGACAGAATCAATTGCCGCGTGGATTAAAGAGAGGCTAGCTGATGGCATAAATCCCGAGGAAGTTGCGATCTTTGTACGTTCCCCAGTTGAACTGGGCCGCGCAAAGGAGGCGATTGCGAAAGCCGGAGCCAAGCTGAATCTGCTGGATGAAAAGATGAGGCCATCATCGGGATGCATTTCTGTCAGCACGATGCATCTGGCCAAAGGACTTGAATTTCGGGCCGTGGTGGTGATGGCCTGCGATCATGAGGTGCTTCCCTTGCAGGAACGCATTTCAGCGGTGGGCGATCCCGGCGATCTGGAAGAGGTCTACGATTCCGAGCGACAACTACTCTATGTCGCTTGTACCCGGGCAAGAGATTGCTTGCTTGTCTCTGGAGTAGAGCCGATCTCTGTCTTCCTAGATGATTTAAAAACTGATTAAAATCTATTTTCTAATGATCTTCCATCGCTCAAAACCTACGGATTTTGAAAGGCTGCTTGAACGCCAGCGCCACGAGTTTCCAACGCATTACGTTGATCGTGATGCTGCGGTGGATCAGCTTTTAGCCAATAAGCCGGAATTCAGAGTGAATGCCGATGGCGATGGCGGTGGCATACCCAAGATTCCTATGGAGGTAATGGGGAAGCTGTTGGACATGGATATTAACAAAAGCTATTACACGCGGGCCTCTTGGGAGGAAAAAAAGGCTTTCGGATGGCCTCATGGAGGGATGGATGACGAAGACGAGGAAGATTTCGGCAAGAGCACCGATGTTAGTGCATTTTATATCCCGTTCCATTCATTTCCAAGGCACTGGGGAGTGTACATTTACCTCCATGGTATCCATGGAATCAGGCGCGGCTTTCAGCAGCTTTTTCAGGCATACAATATCAATGACCCTGAGGAACAGATCACGATAGCCAACGATTACCTCTATTTTCACGAGCTCTACCATCACAAGACCGAGTCCTTCGGTTTGAGAGTGGAAGCAATACTCGGTTTGCCATTCTATTTCACTAGTGTCCGGTTGAGAGGGTGATTGGTTTTTGTTGATTCTTCAAGATGAGTGACTTGCGATCAAAAATGAATGTGACGCATTTGAACTTTGAACGGCGGTTTTTGAGGATACTCGGCCATGAACTCTGGCCGCTACA
>CAIPWR010000109.1 GCA_903868795.1 uncultured Spartobacteria bacterium
GCGGCGTTTCTAGCCATTGTTTGGTTTGTCAGCTGGCTGAGATTTTCTTTTGCATCGCTTGCGCAGATTCTCTCCTTCTTCCTGATCATCTTCCTGACCGGTGCCGGAACGAATCCCAAACCGCTTCAGTCTTTCGACACCACCCTTACCAACCTCTACAGTGTGTTGAGTGGGATTGTCCTGGCAACGGTTCTCTGGGTGATTGACCAAGCTCTCCGATCCGTGGAGCTGGCAGTGGAACGATCAGGCAGGAGAGAGGTGCCCTGCTAATCCTCCAACTCGGGGATCTGGGATTCCTCAGCGGGATCAAACTCCTGACTGAATCTTTTCTTTTCGGAATCGCGTGCGCCCTGAGGAGTGAATCGAGCAACAGCGCGGGCAACTTCCCAGCGTTCGGTAAGATGCTCTGGTAACTCCTCAAGGAAGCGGGAGGGTCGCTGGAATGCCTCACCATAGGCGGCGTTGAGACGGAGTTCAGGATAGGTGAGGTAGAGCTCATCCTTGCAGCGGGTGACTCCGACATAAAACAGGCGACGCTCTTCTTCCAGGGCATTGTCATCTTCCATCGAGCGTGCTCCAGGGAACATCCCCTCAGTGAGCCATGCCAGGAAGACGGCCTGCCATTCGAGTCCCTTGGCCTGATGAATACTGGAGAGGCAGACGCGATCCTCCTCGTCATCTCTTCCCGTCACCTCGCTGGTCTCGGTGCCTCCCAAGAGGGTGAGTTGAGCGAGGAATTCATCCGTTTGCTCGAACTGCTTGGCATAGTTGGCCAGCGTGTTCAGATCGTCGCGGCGGGCCTCGTAGTTGGCGAACTTGGCCTGCATGTAGTCATCATAGAGCGACTTCATGACTGCAGTGATCATATCGGAGGGGGAGGCCGGGACTCCCTTTGGGGCCAGTTCCGAGAGAGTCGTGATCAGTTGGGACCAAGCTCCCGTGGCTTTAGAGGGTGGTTTGCATCCTTTCTCAAGCAGAGGAAAGCTCCGTCCTCCCTCCAGGAGTTTCATGGTTTGTTGCCAGAGATTCTCGGCGGTCTTCGTGCCAATGCCGGGAAGAAGGCGCACCATGCGTTTGAAGGCCACCTCATCATTCGGGTTGATCGCGAATTTCAGGAAGGCCGCCACATCCTTGATATGGGCCTGCTCAAAGAAACGGAGTCCGCTGGTGATGCCGAAAGGTATCCCCCTGCGCGTGAATTCCAGTTGGATTTCCATCGAGTGGTAGTGGGCGCGGTAAAGGACGGCGATCTCACGGAAATCGATCCCCTCGTCGTGGAGTTCAAGAACGCGTTGGGCGATGAAGGATGCCTGCTCATTGTTCGTCGCGAGAGGAACAAGAGCCGGCTTGGTGATTGACTCCTTGCGTACGGCGCGGAGTTCCTTCGGAAACTGGCGGGGATTATTCAAGATGGAGGCATTCGCAAGCTCGAGAACCTGTGGAATGCTCCGGTAGTTCGTCTCGATGCGATGAACCACCGAGTCAGGATAGCGCTTCGGAAACTCCAGGATGTTTGCGAAATCAGCTCCCCGCCAGGAGTAGATCGACTGGGCATCGTCTCCCACAACCATGATGTGCTTGTGAGCGGCTGCCAGCGTGTCGATCAGACCTGCTTGGAGTCTGTTCGTGTCCTGGTACTCATCGACGAGGATGGCGCGGAAGCGCCGCTGGTAGGTGGCGGCAATCTCGGGATTGGTCAGAAGAAGTTCGTGAGTCTTGGAGAGGAGATCATCGAAATCGAGCGCATTGACTTCCTTCTTGCGTCCCTCGTAGGCCGTGGCGACTTGGGCGATCTGATCTTCCAGATCAATGAAGTACCTGTAACGACGAGCCAACAGCGTACGAAGGGAGTCACCGGTATTGCATCCGAGACTGATCAGTTCCGCCAAAACCTGTCCTTTGGGAAAGCGCTTGTCGCTAGTGCGGAATCCAAGTCGGGCGACCACGGATTCCAGCAATTCCTCCTGATCTTCACGATCCATGATGGTGAAACCTTGGGCGAAGCCGACCGCCTCTGGGTGCCGTCGCAGAATCCGGTGGCCGATCGAATGGAAGGTGCCGCTCCAGAGTCCCTCAGCGGCGCCGGGAAGGAGCATGTTCACCCGCTCCAGCATCTCGCGGGCTGCCTTGTTGGTGAAGGTCAGGAGGAGAATTTCTCCGGGGCGGTATCCTTGCTCCAGAAGCCATGCGACCCGGTAGGTCAGCGTTCTCGTTTTTCCCGTTCCCGCCCCTGCAATCACGAGATGAGCGCCGGAGGGAGACGTTACGGCGGTCAGTTGTTGATCATTGAGCTCCTTGGCAAAGTCAATTCCGCTACCCGATCCCTGTGCAGGATGGAGTTGGTAGCTTCTGCTCATGAAGACTGCTGATTCGAGGGCGTATGATGGTGGTGATGTTTTTTCACCTTCGGAGTGACTTGATTGCCCGAGTCCGGCTGTGCATGAGGTTTCCGGGTAGCGACAGCGGTTGTGGACTTACCCTCCTGGGGAAGGCCAAGGGCCCAGCGCAGCATGCGCGCGGAATCTGCAAAGACGCGTTCCTTGGTACTCCCGAGGATCACGGTGATGACCTCCTTGCCGTTGTAGCTTCCACTGGAGACGAGACAATGCTTGGCCTTGTCCGTGTATCCCGTCTTCATGCCGGTGCAGAACCAATTATCCCTCATGGTCTGGTTGGTATTGCGAAGCATGTGGACATGGCCATCGGCATAGCGAAAGGGAAGGTATTTGGTCGCCATGATGGGGCGCAGGATCGGATTGGCATAGGCGGCCCTGGCCACTTTCGACATATCCGAGGCCGTGGAATATTGGTCATCGGCGGGCAGTCCGTTTGGATTCACAAAGTGCGAGGAGTTCATTCCAAGGCTGGCTGCCTTACGATTCATCAGGTTGGCAAAATCCTCGAGGCTTCCTCCCGTGTCACGTCCCAGAGCACGCGCCACATCGTTCGGGCTTTTTACAAGAAGTGCTGTGAGGAGAGTTCCCTTGGTGTAGGAGGTGCCCGGTTTTAATTGAAGGGTGGTCGGTTCAGCCATCTCATCGATGGGGTCGATGACAACTTGCTTATCGAGGTTTCCCTGCTCGGCAACGATGAGCGAAGTCAGCAGTTTCTGAGTGCTTCCAACGGGGCGCTTCTCATCTGGATTCCTTTGAAAAAGAACATCTCCAGAATTGGCATCGACGACCACGACGGAAGCCCCTTTTACATCAGGGGGTGGGGGAGTGGCGCCAAAGATCGGCAGCGAGAGGGAGAGGAGAATCAGCGGCAGATAAGTCGTCTTCATGAGGCGTGAGTGTTCTGTGAATGGAGATTGTTAAAGAAAGAGGGTTAAAAGGAGGTGCTAGGGAAGTGCTGATTTTGGTGAATCGGAGGGCTGACTTGCAACTGCTTTGGCAATCAGGTTTTCAATTGCCGGGTCGCGTTGAGCACCGAGATCCAAGGCTCGCTGATAATGCCTTCTGGCCAATTCGATCAGCGGGGGATTCCTCCCCAGATAGAGCACTGCCAGATTGAAGTTCGCATCCGCATAATTCGGATCGAGTTCGACAGCTCGTCGGAGCTCTTGCTCCGAAGCTTCTCCCCAGCCCTTGCGTCCTGCGGCCATACCGAGATAGTTGTGGGCTCGAGGATTGCTCTCGTCATGGAGGGTTGCCTGGGCAAGGCATGCAAAAGCCTCCTCGTCTCTTTTTTGTTCCAGCGCATTCATACCGAGCAATTTCCAGGCAGCGGCATTATCCAGGTCAAGGGAGAGGGCTTCTCGTAGCATTTTGCGGGACTCCTCGAGTTTGCCGAGTCGCGTCTTCACTGCTGCAGCACTCACCAATAGGGAGGAGATGTTCGGTGCCATGCCCAAGGCTCGGGAATAGAGGGCATCTGCTTTTTCCAGATTACCTGCCGCGAATGATTTCTCAGCCTCCTTTCTCAGGGAGACTACTTCGGGCGACATCTCACTTGGGGAGGCTGTGGGAGCCCCCACGGCGGCGGTTGGCAAGAGGCCACTTGCAAGGATGCTTAGGAGGAGAACCCCAAGGGAAAGCGTTCCTTTCATTGCTCTGTTTTTGGAGCGGAGAGCTCGATGGAGCGATTTCTGGCAGCCCGTATGGAATCGCGCACAATGCCCGGGAAGCCTTTTTCCTCTAACACGCCGAGCCCGGCGGCTGTCGTCCCGGCAGGGCTGGTAATTTCAGCACGCAGGGCCAGCGGAGTTTCACCAGTTTCATTCACAAGTGCGGCAGCCGCTGCGAGTGCGCCGGCAGCCAGGGTCTTTGCGATCTCAGGTTCCAGGCCGCCGTCGATACCACCCTGCGCCATGGCTTCAAGCATCAGCAGGGCAAAAGCCGGACCACTTCCACTCACTGCAGTCACGGCGTCCAGATCATCCTCTCGTACGACAAGCGCCGATCCCACGGAGGAAAAAATCGCCGATGCTGCCTGAAGATCCGCCTGAGTGCTGGAAGGGTGAGGAGCCAGTGCGGTAATGCCTTTGCGAAGCCTGACGGCTGTATTGGGCATGGAACGAATAACTCTAGCCTTCCCTTGGGCGGCTTGAAATAGCTCCTCGGATCGGATTCCTGCGACGATCGAGATCAGCAGCTTCCCCTCGAGTTCTGGAGCGACTGATGAGACGACGGCTGCAGCTTGGGCCGGTTTCACGCAGAGAAAGACGATTTCGGAATCGCGGAGAGCCTCTGCATTGGAAGCTGCGGATTTCACTCCGAGTGCAGAAGCTGACTTCTCAGCGGATTCGAGGGTCTTCGCCGACACAGTAACCCGATCGCCGGTAGTGAGTCCCGAGGCTAGCATTCCTCTGACAAGGGCTCCGCCCATTTTTCCCGCTCCGATCACTGCATAATTCATAGGCTCATTTTAAGGAAGAGATGCCATGGCGCAAGGCTTGGCGGCATGATTCCGAGCAAAACCCCCGCTATCTCATACCCAAGTGGATCGTGCAGGATCACTTGCGGAAACATCCCTTGGGCGTTTAGTTTGGCGATTGATGCTCTCCCTTGATCAATTGTCCCTGACTCTCGGAACTGAAGAGGACTCCCCCCGGCTTCTTTCCAAGATTTCCGCCTCGTTCCAACGGGGGGAGTTCATCGCCGTGATCGGTCCCTCCGGTTGCGGAAAAAGCACCCTCTTGAAGATGATTGCCGGCATCGCTTCGGGTGAGGAGGAGGGAAGCATCCATTGGGATGGTCGGAATCTCGCGGAGGATGATTTCAATCCCTCGGAATTCGGCTATGTTCCCCAGTTCAGCATCGCCTATGAGGACCTGACCGTGGAGGAGTGCGTCGACTACTCTGCCCGACTACGAGTCAGTGGCCAGAGCGGGGAGGAGCGGGAAAAGATGGTGGAGCGTCTCCTCGGAGAAGTTGGCATGGGAGAGTTCCGCGAGCGTCCCGTGAAGGTACTCTCGGGAGGACAAAAGCGCCGCTTGGCTCTGGCGATGGAACTGGTGAGCAGTCCTCCGATTCTTCTATGTGATGAGGTCACGAGTGGCTTGGACCCTCGGTCCGAGGACGAGATTGTGAATCTTCTTAGGAATGTAGCCCGTGATGGAAACCGATTGGTCATCTCTGTCACCCATAGTCTCAAGCATCTCTCCTCCTATGATGCCGTGGTCGTCCTCTACCGTGGAGTTCTTACTTATGCTGGGCCTCCTGATCATCTCGCCCACTATTTTCGGGTGGAGGATCCGGGACTTGTCTATGCACAGTTGGAGAGCCGTGAACCGGAGGGGTGGCAGGCCTCTTGGATTAAGCACTCGGCTTCCTTCCTTCAAAACACCCGGGAGCAAGCGACTGAAAGAGTTTCTTCCGAGGCAAAGGAAGTCGTTGCTTCCGTGATCTGTCCGGAGTGTCGCTCTGAATATCCTGCCGGGGCGATGTATTGCAGGGAATGTGGGGCCAAGATGCACAAAACGGAGGATGCCACAGGAAAAGCGACGAGTGCTGACGGCAAATCTGATACTTCTCATCCCGCCCCCCTTTCCCAACTCCTGACACTTGTCGAGCGCAGACTTCGCATCTTTCTGAGAAGCAAGGCCCAGCTTTGGCTACAGGCCGGCCTTGTGTTCGGTTTCCCATGCCTGGTCGCCGTCTTTGGTTGGAATGGGCTTCCACAGATTCGGAATCTTGGGATGGGTCTCGATCTCAATGTCATCCAGCAACTCACCGAGGCCCGCGACTTTCTGATCCAGGCCAGCAAGGTCGGAAGCCTGGTCTCCGGAATCGTGATGTTCGAAGTCATCCTCCTGACGCTCATGGGTGCCAATAATTCGGGTCGGGAGATCGCCGCGGAGCGCCAGATCTTCGAGAAGGAGAAACTCTCCGGATTAAGTCCAGCCGCCTATATCGCGAGCAAGGTCCTGTTCCTTGGTATTCTTTCCGCGATCCAGTCGCTCTGGATGGGCCTCTTTATTCATTATACGTGTGCTTTCCCGGGGGATTTACCCTCTCAACTGCTTTTCCTCTTCCTGGTCAATGCCGCAATGACATCCATCTGTCTTGCCATCTCCTCTTTTATGTCGACTGCGGAGCAGGCCTCCATGGCCTCCATTTATTTGGTGGGTTTCCAGTTGCCTCTCTCGGGTGCCGTCCTGGCTCTACCCTCATGGTTAGGAATGATCGCGCGTCCCTTCATTGCCGCCTACTGGAGTTGGTCGGGAATCCTGCAATCACTCAGAGGGGAGAGGTACTACGACATCGTCGTCATGGTGATTCAGACAAGTCTCTCCCTCACGCCCCTCTGTTTCTGGGTTCTCGGTATTCATATTGGGGTAGGTATCCTGCTGGCTTATCAGGGGTGCCTGAAGACACGGATGGAGTGAGTGGAGGTTGACTCCTTCGGATCCCTTCGTTATCTATTTATCAATGACACGACATCCAGCATCAGGCGATGCAGGTGATCTGCTCAGGAATTCGACCCTCTACAGGGAGTTCCAAGCGGAAAGGGAGGAAATTCTCCGGCACAAATGGTGCGAGAGTGAGAAGCATGGTCGTGACATTGGATTTGAAAGAGCTCTTCTCGATTGGATGATGAAGCATCGCACTCCCTGGCGTCAGGCCCGTGCGGCAGCCAAAAAAACAACCGGCTAGCCATTACTTCTCCATTTCCTTTAAGGGGGCCCCGCGAGACCGCCAAGGATCATGAAACCGACCAAATCAACCAAGACACCCGCTAGTTTACCTCAGCCTGCTGGAGAAGGACAACAGGGAGAGCTTTCCGTGGTTATGGATGCGGACTCAATCCGCAAGGCGATCCGTCGCATCGCCCACGAGATCATTGAGCAGAATCAGGATCTTTCACGATTGGTCATTGCGGGCATCCCCACCCGGGGAAAGATTATCGCCAGTCGCATTGCCTCGCACATTGCCGAGATTGAGGGAATCTCCCCGGCACTCGGTGTTGTGGATGTCTCCATGCATCGAGATGATCTTGCCACGAGGATCAGTCTTAGCGCCCTGGAACCGACGGAACTTCCTCTCGATCTCGATGGACGCCCCTTGGTGCTGATCGATGATGTTCTCTACACGGGGCGCAGTTGCCGTGCCGCCATGGATGCCATCGCTTCCTTTGGTCGCCCCTCGCGCATCCAGTTGGCGGTTCTTGTCGATCGCGGTCACCGTGACCTTCCCATCCGGGCAGACTTTGTCGGCAAGAATGTGCCCACGGCTTCTTCCGATCGGATCAGGGTCCGTTTTGAGGAGTTCGACAATGTTCCCGATTCGGTGACCCTAGTTCATCCAGCGCTTCAACACTCCACTTCCTCGCCTCAATCATGATCACCCAACTTTGGAAGCATAAAGATCTCTGCGCTCTCGCGGATCACACGCCTGAGGAGTTGCTCACGATCCTCGACACAGCAATGGCCTTCAAGGGGGTGGGGGAGCGCAATCTCAAGAAAGTCCCCGCTCTTCGCGGGAAGACGCTGGTGAATTTTTTCATCGAACCGAGCACACGGACCCGTATTTCCTTCGAACTTGCCGCGATGCGACTGAGTGCCGACGTGGTCAACATCTCCGCCTCCGCTTCCAGTTTGGAGAAAGGAGAAACCCTTCTCGACACAGCCCGTAATCTGGAGGCCCTCCGTGCCGATCTCATCGTCATCAGGCACAAGTCCGCCGGCAGCGCACGCTTCCTGGCGGATCGACTCGATGCCTCCATCATCAATGCCGGCGATGGCGCGCACGAGCATCCCACCCAGGGACTTTTGGATGCCTTCACGATTCGCGAGAAGCTCGGTCGCATCGAGGGAGTCCGCGTGGCGATCGTCGGTGATATTCTTTTCAGCCGCGTGGCTCGCTCCAATATCCAACTGCTCACGAAGCTCGGCGCTGAGGTGACGCTGGTTGGCCCCTCCACACTCGTTCCGGCAACGTTTACCTGCCTTGGAGTCAAGGTGGCCCATAGCATTGACGAGGTTCTGGAACAGGTGGATGTCATCAACCTCCTGCGCATCCAGCACGAGCGTCAGCGAAAAGAATATTTCCCAGGTGTTGGGGAGTACACCTCGCGGTTCGGCCTCACAAAAAAACGGGCCGCCCGGATCAACCCTGAGTGCCTGATCATGCACCCCGGGCCTATGAACCGCGGAGTCGAGATCGACAGTGATGTGGCGGATGGGAGGGGGAGCGTGATTCTCGATCAGGTGACCAACGGTCTCGCCGTTCGCATGGCCGTCCTTTACCTTTGCTCAGGCGGAGCCCCCTTTGCTCCAGCTGCTTCCAATACACTTTCATGAACACTTCACTGCACATCAAGGGGGGCCGAATCATTGATCCGGCCAATGGAATTGACCGAATCGGAGATCTCTTTGTTAGGGATGGCCTCATTGTCGATTCGCTTTCTAAGAATGAAAAGGATGTCGAGGTTATCGATGCGAGCGGCAAGGTGGTCTCGCCCGGTCTCATTGACATCCATGTCCACTTCCGTGAACCCGGCCAATCACACAAGGAGACGATCGAGACCGGTGCACGATGTGCTGCCGCCGGAGGTTTCACCACGGTGGTTTGCATGCCGAACACGTCGCCCGTCGCTGACAGTCCCGCGACAATTGCCTGGATTCAGGAGCGCGCCGCCTCCACGGCCTGTGTGAACGTTTTTTGCACGGGAGCCATCACTAGGGGACTTGCCGGCGAAGAGATGGCTCCAATCGGAGCACTTGCTGCAGCGGGAGTTGTCGCACTCACTGATGATGGGCGTTGTGTACAGAACCATGGGGTGATGCGCCGTGCCGTCGAGTATGCCCGCCAGTATGGATTGCCCATCATGGATCATTGCCAAGAAGCCACACTCAGCTCTGACGGAGTCATGAACGAGGGAGAGTGGAGTACCCGTCTCGGTCTTCCGGGATGGCCCGCCATCGCGGAGGATCTCATCGTCGCCAGGAATATCCTGCTTGCCGAAGAGACGGGGCATCCCATTCACTGCCAGCACATCAGCTCGGCACGCAGTGTCCGTCTGCTCCGCGAGGCCCGGCGTCGGGGTGTTCCGATCACTGCCGAGGCATGCCCTCATCACATTGCTCTCACCGATGGTGATTTGAAGACATTCGATACGAACTTCAAGATGAATCCTCCCCTGCGTACGCAGGCCGATATCGATGAAATCATTGCCGGCATAGCGGACGGGACCATCACCATCCTCGCCAGTGATCATGCCCCGCATGCCACCTATGAGAAGGAAGTGGAGTTTGATCGTGCACCCTTCGGTATTCTAGGGTTGGAAACCGAGCTGGCCCTCTTTCTGGAGATCCTGCTCCATCAGAGCAAGGCGCTCACGCTGCCGCAGATCCTAGGAATGCTGACAATCAACCCTGCCAAATTCTTGCGTCTCGATCGTGGGACTCTTTCCGTCGGAGCTCCTGCTGATATCACGATCTTGGATCCGGATCACTCATGGACCGTTGATAAGAACGCTTCGGCATCACTCTCACGGAACACTCCTTTCCATGGTCACTCCCTGCGTGGAAGAGCCCTGCGAACGATCGTGGGAGGAAAGACAGTCTGGGATCTGGAGGCCGGATTCAGAAACTGAGGAATAGATTTTTAATTTGGAACTCAGGAACTTAGGAAGGGGAATGAAAGCTTGTTGCTTTCCACTGAATCGTTTCCTGTTTTGTACCTTCTTCAGTTCCTGATTTCCTGAGTTTCATATTTTTATTTTCAGTCCAATAGCCCTCTTTTTATCCCTGTGAGCTCTTTAAAGCCCTATACCCTTCTCAAGACCGATGCCTCCAGTAAGGCGCGGGCAGGAATCCTTCATACACGTCGCGGCGATGTGGAGACCCCCGTCTTTATGCCTGTGGGAACCCAGGCCACGGTCAAGGCTGTCTCCCCTGACGAGCTCCGAGCCCTGGGTGCGAAGATTATTCTCGGCAATACCTACCACCTGCATGTTCGGCCTGGTGAGAAAGTCATCGAAGAGATGGGAGGTCTCCACCGCTTCATGGGTTGGGATCGATCCATTCTGACCGACAGTGGAGGATTCCAGGTCTTCTCCCTCGCGAAGCTCCGTCGCATTACCGAGGAAGGGGTGCATTTTCAGAATCACCTCGATGGGACGCCCACCTTTATTGGTCCGGAGACCTCCATGCAGATCCAGCGTGATCTCGGGAGCGATGTGGTCATGGCTTTCGATGAGTGTCCTCCGTTCCCCTGTACCTATGAGGAGGCAGCAAAGAGTCTCGATCTAACGACCCGCTGGGAGCGTCGCTCCCGCGAGTGGTGGCGTACACAACCAGAAGAGGGACGTCCCCTGCTTTTCGGCATCGTTCAGGGAAGTTCCCATGCCGATCTCCGGGAGAAATCAGCTCGCTCGCTTGTCGAAATCGGCTTCGATGGTTATGCGGTTGGTGGCGTTAGTGTCGGAGAGCCCGAGCCCGAGATGATGAAGGCTGTTGAATCGAGTGTTCCGTTCCTGCCGGAGAGTGCCCCCCGCTATGCCATGGGGCTTGGCACGCCCCCTCAGTTGGTGGAGATGGTGGCACGGGGGATCGACATGTTCGACTGCGTCCTTCCCACGCGGATCGCCCGCAATGGCACGGCCTTCACGGCAAAGGGGACCATGAATCTCAAGAACGCTCCCTACACCCGGGATCCTCTCCCGATTGAGGAGGGATGTACCTGTCCCGCCTGCACGACCTTCTCACGCTCCTACCTAAGGCATCTGATCAAGGCCGAGGAGATCCTCGGCCTGCGTCTTGTCTCCCTGCATAACCTGCACTTCTATCTTTCCCTCATGAGGAAGATCAGGGAAACGATTCTCGATGGATCATTTGCGGAATTCCGAAAGGAATTCGTCGCTGGTTACCGCGTCTGGAATGCGGAGGAATAAAATCAAGAAATTCTCCCGCAGAGGCGCGGAGGGTCAGAGAAACAAGGATTACGCTATCTCTCTGCTTTAAGAGCTTTTTAGCCTTCAGCCTAAACCCCTGCAGGGTTTCGCAAGCAAAACACTACCAACTCTGGATCGAGTACTGGCGGCAGTAGTCGTACTTCGTTTCGAATCCAACCTCTGGAGGGAACTCCGAGTAGCCCGAGTTCAGCCACTGAATGTTGTTATTGTAGGGAGGCTGGTAGGTGCCGTGCTGAGTAGGGAAGGGGAAGGTCACCGTTTCAAAGATGCCATATCCAAGGCGGGCAAAGGTTCTGCCGAGTCCACGGACGAGCCCATAGCTGAACGCGGCGGAGTTCCCTTCCATGTAATTCACATCCGACATCGAATCAATGATCTCCGTGGAACCGTAGAGAATATTACCCAGACCACGTCCCAACTTGCGAGTGGGTCCCTGATCGGATGCGGGAGGCGCTTGAATGTCAGCAAAAACAAGAGAGCTGGATCCTGAGAGGAGAATGGCAATCAGAAGGAGGGGGAGCTTTTTCACGGGCAGGTATGAATGACTTTTTTTGGTGCTTCTTGGCAAGATTAAAGTAGGGAATCTGAATATTGCTTGGGTGATGACTCGGCTGCCTTGGAGGTCTCTCCTGGCAGGGGGAAGTGAGCTAGTGGTGTCACTGGAGCAACTCCCAGGGGACGTACCCACTCCCGTTGTCCATTCGGTGCCGCATTACCGCTGGCGTAGGCTGCGAGGAACATCTCCATCCTGGCGTCGATATTGTCTACAAAGTGAAGCAATGCTGCCTCGGGAGTTTTGGGCAGAACAGGAGAGCCAAATTCAAGCTGTCCATGATGAGAGGCCACCAGATGGAGAAGATGGAGGCGGACATCTTCGGATGTGGGCACCATAGTTTCCCAGCCTTCCTTGGGAAGATCCCGCCAGAGCATATTGACCAGCTCGATGCCGATCGAAAGATGCCCCAGCAGTTCGCCGCGCGGTTCCGACTCGATGCCGAAGCCCCGTTCCGGAGGACATGTCTCCCAAAGTTTTCCCGTGTCATGGAAGAGAACCCCGGCAATGAGGAGGTCTCGATGGAGTTCGGGATAGACCGCGGAGAGGGCCAAAGCCGACTCCATCATCCGCGAAGTATGCTCCAGAAGCCCCCCACGCCGGGCGTGATGGTTCCCTCGGGCCGCAGCTGCCCTGCGGAAGCGGGCACCATGTTGTGAAAGAAAACGATGACAAAGGGCCTTCATCCTCGGATCACGGATGCTTTCCACCGCATCGGTAATGATCGCGTAGGCTCGATCCAGCAGGGCAATCCTCTCGGCAGAGCCCTCCAGCAAGAGATCCACGGACTCATCCGGAAGGGGGCTCATTTCCCAGCCCTTGGCATCGAGCCCATAGGATGGGCTATGGCTGAACTGCCCTTCGATCATGATAAATTCACCAGGCTTTGCCCCCGAGCATGCCTCAAAGGCACTGCTGTCAGCCCAAGCCCGCAGCGTGAGGCTCTCGGTGGCATCCCTGAAGATTGCTTCGAAGAATGGCTTTCCATTGGAGGCCTCCTTGCGCGTGATCTTTTCGATCTGAGCGTGGACCACGGCCTCCTGTGGCGAATACTCACGGGCGGCTTTCTTCAGTTGGGTAATGGTTAGCAAGGGCATTAGGGAAAAGGTTGAATGATGAAGGCTAAAACTAGAGATACTAACGATTGATTTCTTTGAGGGCGCTTCGGGGGTGCTTTATGGGTGTTTTTGCAGTGACCTAATAGTCTATAGCCTAAACCCCTAAAAGCCTTTCATTTTCGTCACACAATCAGCATGCAGTCGCCGTAGCTGAAGAATCTGTATTTTTCCCGGACCGCCTCCTCGTAGGCCTCCATGATCAGTCCTCGTCCTGCGAAGGCGCTCACCAGCATCAGCAGCGTTGAGCCCGGCAGGTGGAAATTGGTCAGCAGCGTATCGACTCTTTGGAACTGGTAAGGAGGACGGATAAAGATGTCCGTCGATCCGCTCGTTGCCACGAGTTCACCCGCCGGTTGCGATTCCAGAACACGTGTCGAGGTGGTTCCGATGGCGACGATTCGACCTCCCTGATTTTTGGTGAAGTTGATTCGAGCTGCGGCGTTGTCCGAGAGTGTGTAGTGTTCCAAGTGCATCCGGTGCTCAGAGAGATCCTCTGATTTGACCGGTTGGAAGGTGCCTGCCCCCACATGAAGTGTCAGGAAGGAGTGGGGGATCTTGGCGAGGATTTCCGGCGTGAAGTGCAATCCTGCGGTGGGAGCCGCGACAGACCCGGGATCCTGGGCAAACACTGTCTGATACCGCTCCTTGTCCTGAGCATCAGCCGAACGATGGAAGTAGGGAGGGATCGGCATTTCTCCATGTCTTTCCAGGTCAGGTTCAGAGGCGAATTCCAGCAACCGAGTCCCATCCTGATGGATCCCGAGGACTGTAGCCTCTGTTCCGGCCACGTCGACACGGATGCCCAGCCTCATCTTCTTTCCGGGACGAACCATCGCTGTCCACCGGAGCGGGGAATGTTTCTCTAAAAGCAGGATCTCGATCT
Source organism: uncultured Spartobacteria bacterium (assembly GCA_903868795.1). GTDB lineage: Bacteria > Verrucomicrobiota > Verrucomicrobiia > Chthoniobacterales > UBA6821 > UBA6821. Next base: position 13,913 of record CAIPWR010000109.1, read on the forward strand.
TTCCTGTAGGATCGTGCAGGCGCGCAGGAATGACCTTGCTGTCATTGAGGATGACGAGATCCGTTGGCGTGATGAGAGAGGGGAATTCCGTAAAATGGTGATGAGAGATTGTTCCGGCACGCCGCTCGACCACCATCATCCGAGACTGCTCGCGCCTCTCAGTGGGCCGATCGGCGATCAGTTCCGAGGGAAGATGGTATTGATAGTCAGAGAGGCGCGAGGACATGGAGTGAAAAGGCTGAAGGATCAAAGCTGAACTATGAAGAAAAACCGGAGTAACGGACTCGATTTCCAAGGCTTCGGAATCTTCCTCCAGTCCTCTGATTTGTTTTGACAGAAAAGGGTTCTGGCACAGATAAAGTACGACCGACCATGACTCTCCCAACTTCCCCTCATAAAGCCCTAGCCTGCTTCAAGGTCACTCTAGGTGCCCTGCTCCTGTGCATGATTCCTCAACTTCACGCGGGTGCCTCCAACAAGAACGGCAACCCCTATGGTAACGGAACCTTCTTTGACACGACTGGTACCTTCAGTGCTGTGGTGCGTGGTGAGAATCTGAGCGGTACCATCCTCTTCAGCACCGGCGTGAGCACCAATGGTTCAAGTACTAACTCGTCTGGATCTTCGGTGATCGTATTTCAGGGGAATACCTACATGGGAAATTCTGATGGGATGTGGAATCCCTCTTCCGGCACGATTACTGGTCAGATTTGGGGAGGTCAGAGCCTTTCGGGATCGAACTCTTCGACCATTTATCCGGAGATTTTCAATACGAATTATGACGGACAGGGTAATGGGTTCCCTGTTCCCATCAACGTGGTTTCCAATGTGGTGATTCCTCCAACATCGCAAACTTTAACTAATGGTGGTATTGTGTTTGTTCCTGGAACCAATTACACAATTACCAATACGATCTATGTGGAACCGATTGGTACAAATTTCGTGCAAGATGGTGTCTACATGAATGGTTCTTTCGATGGTAATGTTCAGAATAGTTATCCGAACCAAACCTTCACGGCTTATGGAACGCTTACTCAGCAGCAGTTGGCTCAGTATTTACCAAGCCAACTTGGCACCAGTGCACCAGGCTCTGGCACAGAGGGAACGCAACCCATGCAAATTTCCTCAACCAATATTTCTATTACTGTTCAGGGGATTCGAGTGGCTGATACCTTCACTTCCTTCAACACGGTTAATCAGCAATCAAACGTTCCTTATTCATCCACTGTTTATACAGTTACCAACATTCCAAGTCAGCAGGGAGGTTTGTAATAGTTCTCGAGTGGGGGAAGGATTCGAGTTTTTGAATGAATTCATCAACTACTTCTCGAAGCGTTGGGGGATTCACGCTCATCGAGTTGATCGTGGTTATCGGGATTGTGGGGATCTTGATGTCATTACTTTTTCCTGCGATCAGCACGATTCCTGCGAAGGCGAATGAAATCGTCTGCATGTCGCATCTTCATCAGCTCTGGATTCACTTTGCCCCGTGTGCCACGGAGCCTGATGGTTGGCCCCAGTTACCGAAGGGAGTGAAGCCTGGCTCCCCCGAGGAGAGCCAGTTCTGGCTCGAGTATTCCAGTAACAATCTCGATGTGCCCGCTGCACTGTGGCTTTGTCCAACGATCGAAAAGGTCGCCCAGCAAACACAAAGCGCTCGTAAAATTCCCCGGATCGATTATCTTCCCACGCTTTTTGACTCCCGTCCTGGAACCCCGAACCGGTGGCCGGCAATGCCTTGGTTCAGTGAGATTGCCAATGTCCATGGGCACGGGAATCTGACCGTTCGAGCCGATGGCTCCGTCCAGCCTTCAGTACCCATTGGTTCGGGGGGGGCATCGCCCTCGCAGCCCTAAAAAGTTCTCTCCCGATGAGGCGGTTTGATTCGATCGACTCACATCGCCTGATTGGTGTTTACGGGATTCCCAGGTTCGTTTTACTTGCGGTTCTTTTCTGCATCTTTCTTTGCCATCCAGAGGTACTTCGCGCTGATATTACAATCACGCCTTCGGGGACTAAGGGGATCGGACCGGATCGGCGGGGTGGTGTATCCCCCACGGTGCTTCTTAGCCCGGTCACTGGGGAGTTGATCCGCGGGGGAGAGGTTGATTTGCCTATCGCAGTAGCTTCTCCAAGCGGGGGTAAGGTTTCACTCCAAATCTCCAAGCCTCCCCGCTTCGGATCGCTGCAGAGTCTTGAGAACCGTTCCTCCTCAGCTTTCCTTTATCGCTATGTCAATGACAGCGCCGTTAAGTCCATGGAGGATTCCTTCGAATTCCGAATCCAGGCTCCAGGTCAGGCTTGGAGCACGCATACTGCGTCGATTCGCATCAAGGATCCCCCGGGATCCCTCTCGGTGATTCCCGGGAAAGTTGATTTCGGCAAGGTGGCGATCGGATCCACGGCCCGCAGAACTCTCCTTCTCTGCAACAGTTTCGGGGCCCCCGTTTCCGGGACACTCCTGCTTCCCGCCCCCTGGTTCGTGATCGGTGACGGCGTCTTCTCGCTTGCCGAGAAGGAGACGCATTCCTTTGAGATCGAGTTTAGGCCCACGGAATCCAAGGAAGAGACCACGGAACTCAGGGCAGCTCCAGAGATTCCTAACTTCCCATCCGTACTGGTCTCGGGTGAGGGGATTGTTCCCTTTCTGATCGACACAACGAGCGCGATTGTCAGCACAGAGCATCCTAAAGCGATCTTCCATATCACGAATTCCTCGGCTCGAGAGATGACTATCGACTGGACCGATGACACCGGACTCCTCTGCTCACTTCCTGCAAGGATTCCCCCTCAAGGGAGTGGAGAAGTCTGGCTTTCGATTGGCTCCCTTCATCTGGAAAACGAGGAGAGGAAAGAACTTCATCCTGCGCTCCGGGATGGGAATTTCTCGCTTCCGTTGGAGATCGTCGCCCTAGGGCCGAAGGGGAAAGTTTCCATCAAAGCTCTTCAGGACCAGCCTCTATCCACTCAGGAGCATCTGCCGATCACCTTGCATGGAGTCATTGAGAGCACCTCTTCCGTGGAGCGTACGCTTCAGATTCGCTACCCGGAGGAAGAATCCGACTCCCGGATCATTACCAAGAGTTTGAAAATTCCCTCCCATGCTTCGCAGCCCTTCCTCTTTTCGTGGAGTTCCGGCAAATCGGGTAGTTTCACTCCCTCCGCAACCCTTTTGGAGGAGGGGAGGATTCTCGACACAGCGCAATGGAAGGTTGCCGTGAAGCGTCCTGAATCATCAGCTCAGCCGCTCAGAGCCTCCGATCCTGTTCCCGTTGCCGTGACTCACGACTCCTCCTCTGCCAAGCCAGTGGGAGGATTTATCCGACTCGCCCGTCACGACAATGACAAGGTCGCCCCTAGTCTGAGTGCCTCTATTCAATCTGGACTTCTCTTCAACTCCCTGGTGCTGCACTGGCTCTATCGGGGTGAGGGGACGCCGCATTTCATCATCGAGGAGAAGGTTTCTAGAAATGCGCTGACGGACAGGTCGGGGGAGATTGGGGAGGCGGGTGAGGACTCCTGGCGCAGGATTCAGGTTTCGCCAGTCCTTCAGTCTGGAGGTTGGAGTGTTGGATTCTCCATGCCCTGGCCCGGCGAGCATGTCTACCGCGTCTATCCCGAAGGACATGACATGGTGATCATGGCTCAGATTACCGTTCCTGTAACTTGGAAGATGTACCTCTGGCCAATCATCAGGGCATTCCTAGGGCTCCTGTTCCTGATCTGCCTGATCAAAGTCCTGCGAGAGCGTCTTTAATCAAGAAGTCTGGGAGTCTTTTACTGAAAAAGCCCTTATCGGTACTGATTTTTTTGAGAGTTTCGTTTTTTTAGAGGTCTAAAAGGATATAACAAAGTTAATCTAAAAGAGTATTTTAGGTTTTTTTATCCGATGTGAACGTGATATTTGGCAAAATCAGTTAAACTCAAATTATAGAGTGCTCCGATTCCAGCAAAATTCGTAGCAGTTTGAAATTGGTTATTATTATAAGTAAGTCCACCGGAATCATTGCCTCCACCCATTTCAGTGGCGCTGTTGATGCCCGTTGCATAGAGATTAGAGTATAAAACTCCGATTTGAGAGCCTACATCGTGGTAAACGGCACCGAGATTGCTAGGCACAAGGTTAACAATATCTGTTGAATCAAGGGTAATTCCTTTGACCTCGGCGACGAGATTAACCTTGTTGTGTCCGCTACTATCGGTAGTTAATTTGTATATGCCAAAGTCGTTTTTATTTGGAATTGTAGAGCCCCTAAGATTATTTAAACCAAACGTAGTGGGCGCACTTCCAATCAGATAGGTTCCAGCCCCAAGATTGATGGTAGCACCAGTGTTAGTTCCTGATTGAGCATTTCCATTATTAATTGCATCAACGGATGATGTAGTTGCATCAATAACTGCATAATCTTCATCTGTTGCGGCGGCGGTTAATCCTAAAATCTTATAATAAGTACCGTCTGAACTACTACTGACAACTCCCACACTATTACTTGTCGACCCTGTATAATTCGATCCGATCAGGAAGGTATCGGCTGTGCCGGTAACCGACTGAATGGTTTTGGTTGGTGGAATGAGCACAGCCCCGGTAGCATTACCAACAAGGCTGTCGAGGCCGATGCCAGTTCCAGTGGTGCCACCGACCCCACCACCATCGAGCGTGGCTCCGTATTCGTTTCCGATTAGGATATTGCTGCCAACCTCTGTGCCTGTGAATCCAGCTCCTGAACCCAATGTCGCATTTCCAGTGGAGGTGCTGTTACCGGTTGCAAAGCGTGCGATTGGATCACCTTTTTGAAGGGTAATATTGGAAATACTCTGTCCACCGGAGGAATCACCGGATGTGCTGAGGATGTAACCGAGAGTCGCAGTCGTACCTCCTGGTAGGCTTGACCAGTAGACATCCGATCCGGTGAAAATCACAGTGTCATTGCCGCCGCCTCCAGAAATAACATCTGCATTGGGCGTTCCTGCTTGAGCAGGGGCGTAATTATCTGTGTAGGTGTTGCCCGTTACAACGCCATTGGTAAATTTTAAAACTCCTCCAGAACTGACATAGAAAACATCATTGCCCGCGGCTCCTATCATGGAATCTGCTCCAGCCCCTCCATCGAGCGTGGATGAAGCGGTCGCAATCAGGGTGTCTGAGTTTCCGAGGAAATTGTAGACGAATCCGCCGAGTCTTCCGTTCTGTGTCCAGTATTGACTTGGGTCGGCATTCCCCGGACCACCGGTGACTGCATTGCTCGGCGTGGGATCGGTGTCGCGATAGATGCTCACTGAGTTGGGCCCATTTAACGCATAATCAGCCAATGCTCCTGCGATGCTGTCCATGCCGGTCGCAGTTCCACCGATCAGGACGTCCCCTCCGCCGATTCCCGCGATACTGTCCCTACCGGTGGAGCCAACCAGTGTATTCTTACCACCGGTGGCATTCACATCATAGATGAAGTTATCGAGGCGGTTACCCTCGCCGAAATTCCGTGATCCATCCAGCAGAAGTTCATCGACAAACATTCCCTGAGAGACGACTTGATCGCTGAGCTTGATGGCGCTCAGCCTGGAGACGATGAGATTATGCTGCCCTCCGTTGAGGCTGACGCCAGTAGTACCAATCCCAGCGGGGGTGCTCGGTGCAACATTCGAATAATTTACAGGGGTCTCGTTGCCGTACTTGATGCAGAGGTCAAATCCGTTCGGGCCATTGGTAACGACTCCGTTGGAAAAGGTCGTGTCCCCATTGGAGACAAAGAAGGTGTCGCTTCCGATGCCTCCGACCATGGTGTGAAGACCAGGATAGGTGACGCCGCCAGCGGTGTAGGAGGAGCCATCGCCATTGCCGATCTGCTGGGTGACGAAGAGGTCATTCCCGTTCTGGCCATCCATGTAGACGGGGTAGCGATCCGCGAGTAAGGAATCGGGTTGCGTCGGAACCGGGATGGTACCGTAAGGATTGTTCGTCAGGATCGGGGCATTGCTATCATATCCGACAAGCGCGCCGCCAAAGAGTGACTCCGCCGGCATGAACGCCCAGAGGACATCGTTACTGTTGCTCCCCTGGAGGGTGACGGGGGTGCCTGTTACTAGGCCCGTGTCAGGATCGGTTGTAGTCGGTAGAGTGAGTTGCTGGGCCGTGACACGGAAGTCGTAGCTCTGGCCAGAGGGCAGGGTGGGTAGTCCGTCTACGGTTAGGGAAGGATTCTGTGCAGTTCCTGAGAGGTCCTGCGACGTGCCGTTCACGTAGGTTTTCCAAGGGCCGAGAGTTCCACTGCCGTCATCCGTACGGTAGTAGACGGAATAACCCACCACGGTGCCGCCAGTCGTCGGTGCTGCCCAAGTGAGGGTGGTTTCCACAGCTCCGGAAGGATTGCTGTGATCGGGAATAATAGGACCTACCTGCAGGGTGTCGAATCCCGATGGGAGGCTGCTGCCGTCATAGTTATATTCGTACTGCTGCCCCTCGGCGGTGCCATACTGCACATCAAGTCGGGTGGCATTAGGAACGGTGATTGAAAGGTTGCCCCCGGAGTATCCATCCGATGAATTGGAGTTCGGCAGGCCGTTACCAAAGCCGAGGAAGGTCGCCGGATCCGTCTGGCCTGAGTTGGCAGGGAGTGTCGGATTATTCGGGTCGATGTTCGGAAGATCAGGCGCCTGTTTGGTGACCAAGAGCGTGGCACGGTTGATATTATTCGCGATGGAGTGGAGGTCGACCGTGGAGAGCAGTTCATTGCTTCCGGCCGCGGCGACCACAACATCGGCCTGACTGTGAACCACGAAAGTATCTCCGGCAGCGTTGCCGATGAGTGTGTTCGAACCGCTCGAACCGCCCAGACCATCGTTGTATCCGGGACCTCCGTCGAGGTAACTGTTGGCACCGTTTGCAACGAGAGAGTTATTGCCAGCTACGCCGATCACCCCGTTGATAAAGGATTGATCACGGGTGTCATAGGGGGCTGCGGCGTAGAGGTCGGGATTGGCATAAGTGCTGTTCACATAGCCGTAGAGGGAGGTGTTGGCGCCGTTGCCAACCAGAGTGTTGTCCCCCCCCATGCCCAGCATCAAGGCGTTGGCCGATGCTGAAGTCATGGAGTTATCGAGGGCATTCCCCACACCATATGCAGCTGAACCGAGCAGGTTGAAATATTGCAGGTTGTAGAAGGAGGTGAGGTCTGCTGATGCGAAGGAAATTGATTTGGTGATCGAAGGAGATCCATCCGGCAGGGTGGGGGCAAACTGATTGAACTGAGTCGACTGAATCGGATCAAAGTTGACATAGGTATTCACGATTCCAACCTCGGGCGTCGTCGCGATGGGAGCAGGATTCGGAGGAATGATCTGACCCGAGACAGGATCACGCTCCAAGGAGTAGGGATTCAGAATCCTCGTATTGCGATTGCGAACAACAAAATAGTTCAGGCCTCCATCAGCCTGCAGGGTCGAGACTCCCAAGCCACCATCGAGGGTGCTGTTCCCGACTCCGGAGAGGATGAGATTATTTCCCGATCCTCCGATCAGGCTGTTGTTGCCATCACCTCCAACGATGGTTGCGTTTCCATTGCCTGCGAGGAGAGTGTCATTGCCTGACCCCGACTGGAGGAACTGGTTGCCTGATCCCTTGGATGCATCAAAAAGGACGGAGGGCAGATAAGGAACGAGATTGCCGTTCTGATCAAGGGTGGGAAGCGCGACAAAGGTGTCGGATCCCACGCCGCCAATGATGGTCTGGATACCAATCGGCGTGGCATTCTGTCCGATCTGGATCAGGTTGTTACCATTGGCTGTCTTGATGACTTGTGCTGTGCGGGCCCCGACATTAGCAAAGGAGTTGTCAGTGAGTTGGACGCCGTTCGTCGTAAACTGGATGGTGCTTCCACTCTGTAGTGTGGAGAGATTCTGAATCGTCGGCAGGAGAGTATCGCCGGGGAGGTTGTTAAGGATGTAGGTATTGGTACCGGGTCCGCCAACGAGGGTGTTCTGGGCTCCGATGAGCGAAGCGGTTCCGGAGTTGTTGAACATTCCGGAGACGATGGTGTTGTTGGCAACGACATGGGAGTAGAACGAAATGCCGGAGACTTTGTTCCCGTAGGAGTCGGTGAACGTGATGGACGAACTGAGGAGGGAGTCGGGCGCAGTCGAGATGGCTCCGGAAACGAATTCCCCGGTGCCCCCCACGACCAGATAATCCCCTTGGGTTCCGATGTAGGTGAGGGGGTTGGACTGCTGGGCCTGCAAAGCCTGGACATCGAGAGCGAGCTCGTTGGGCAGGCCTCGGTATTGCTCGTAGATACCATTCGCTGAATTTGAAAGATTAAGCACCTGCTGGAGAGCTGTGGCGCCCTCCGCAGCGGTTGCATTCTGTCCGCCGCTAACGCTTCCAATAATGGAGATCCCATTGAGATAACCGGTGACAAGGGTCCCCTGGCCGACAAGCGAAGAGGTCGGTTTGCTAAGCAGCAAGGTCACGGTGGCAGGTGTGCTACCCACGGCGGGATTCACCGTGACTCCCGTGATCATTGTGCCCGGAGCCAATCCATTTCCCGACACATACTGCCCCACGGCAAATCCGACGGAACCGCTGGCGCCAGCCGGTGTCGCCAATTTGATGGAGTTGGAGCCTTTGTTGGTAACGGCAAGGACATTGGCGGCCACTCCCGCCGTGATGGTGTCGGAGTCGACCCCCGACCCACCAATGATCGTGGTGATGCCACTACCCTGAAGGGATCCGACCGAGTTAACCGCGCTAATCAGGCTGGTGCCACCGGCAAGCGAGAGAACCTCCACGCCGGAGATCCCGTTGAATGTTTTATAATCAAGAGCTGCGGGACGGGTCATGGCGATCGTATCCGTCCCTGCACCACCAGTAATCGAACCCACATTGGAGTTTTGCAGGATAAGCAGGTCGTTGCCTCCTCCGCCATTGATGGTGTCATAACCCTGCTGGCTTCCCACCAGTGTATCGTTACCGGCATCGCTTCCGATGAGACTTGTCCGTGAGGAGGAGAGGGAGGCGCTTAGGTAAGCCGAGGCAGAGGCGGCAAGCGATGGTGTAGTGCCGAATCCCGCTGTGCTGAGCGTATCGCTGTTCGGTCCGGCAATCAGGCTTTGAACTCCGGCGCGTTGTGCATTCTGCCCAAGGATCATCTGAACTGCAGGGGTGCCTTGAGTGCCAAGATCAATGACAGATCCGATACTGGAAGTGGCGGGGCGGGCAGTTTTGGCGGAGGATGCGAGACTAAAAATGGAGTCCTGGATGGTGATTGCCGTGGCACTTGCGACGCCGAGGGTGTTGGAGGCAGATGAGAGCGTTGAGAGAGAAAGCGTATCGGAAGCAAAGGCTGCCGCCTGTGCCTGGGAGGTGATGAGCAGGAGGTTCTGGTGCGATCCGCCAACGATGGAATCCTTGCCCAATCCCGCAACGAGGGTATTGGCACCGGAACCGCCAACCAGAGTGTTATGCTGCAATGAGGTGGATGATCCGGACTTAAGGAAGTTCGACCCCGTTCCGCCGACCAGGATGTCGCTGCCGACTCCACCGAGCAATGTCGCGGGGCCGCTCACGGCAATCAGGCTGTCGTTGCCCAAGCCGGCAACAAGAGAACTGGAGGATCCTCCTCCGAGGAGGGTGTTCCCTCCATTGGCAGCAGAACCGGAGCGCAGGGTGTTCGTTCCTGATCCGGCACGAAGAGTGGATTTGCCGATGCCGCCAACCAGGGAGTTCACGCCGCCGCCACCAATCAGGCTTTGATTGCCGCTACCAGCGTAGAGGAGGTTGTTTCCCGATCCACCGACGAGAGTTGCCGCGCCATTGGCGGCCACCATGGTGCTGTTGCCAGATCCGCCCTTGAAGAAATCAGTCTGGGTTCCCGTCCCACCACGGAACCAGTTGTTACCGGATCCACCGACCATGCTGGTGGTGGTGGCTGTCCCTGCGACAAGCGTCGTGGAGGCAGCTCCAGCCTGGAGGTAGTTGTAGTTCTGAGCGTTTCCGGTAAGAACCTGCGTGCCTCCTTGGAGCGTTCCTATGAGCCCATGGATGCCTGACGGCATGGTAATAGCGGAGGATCCAGTATGGAGCGTGTCGCTTGAATTGCTGGAACCACCATTAGACGGAGGCGCGGGCGGCAAGGTTGGTCCTCTTGGAATAATGCATTCGATGGCAACAAGTGACCCCTCATGCGTGATCACGGCGGAGTCATCCTCGTTCAGGATGGAGGTGATTTCCTCTTCGGTGAGTTCTACGCCGCGCACGGTGGCTGAGAAGAGAGCGCCCTCGTCACCGGGGGTCTCCAAAGTATTCAGGAGGGCATCGATGTGGTGTCCGATCTCTTCAAGGAGTGCCTCGGTCTGCAGATCCGAGGGGCAGACATCGGAGAGATAGATGGTCTCGGTCTCACGAGAATACGCGGCGATCGCCGGGGAGAGGATTTCTGCAGAAAGAATCTTGATCCGAGGAAGCCAGGAAAGATCGTTATTCCGGATCCTGTTTAGGAGGGAAGCACTGGTCTCTGAAGTGGCACCGAAGATCTCCTTGAGATCAGAGGCGGCATCAGGTCGGTCAGACCATGAAGAGAGGAATGAGAGAACTTCCGTGGAGTAGGTCGGATTCAACATAAGGGGAAAGTTTTTAGGGGAGATCAAGGGAGATATGAGGAGAGGGGAAACTTTTCAATAAAGTAGGGAGAAAGTCCATGCTGTCAAATGAAGATTCTTCTTTGGAGCGAATCAATATTTCAGAGATTTCTGGGACCACGGGAGGCCCGTTCATAAAATCTTCATTTTCCGGGACGGTTTCTTCACAAATCAATCAATCCGCTCCGGTTTTTTGCGGTTCCCGGGAGGTGGATTTCTTAAAGATATTGATTTATCACCATATACCCATATTATAAACCATATGAAGACGACGCTTGAGTTGCCCGATGAGTTGCTGATGGAAGTCAAGGCCGTTGCGGCACGCCGTCGAACGACCATGCGATCCATCATGGAGCACGCGCTGCGCCGTGAACTAGGTGAACTGAATCCTGCGAGAAAAGATCGCTCTGCGCTCGTGGAAATGAATGCCTATGGTTTCCCAATCATTAAAAGGCAAGGGCGTGGGCGTCTCGCCAGCGAGATGGTCTATGCGCTTCAGGATCAGGAAGGGGAGGAGTAGTCCGTGGTTATTCTCCTGGATGTGAATGTGCTGATTGCCCTCGGGGATCCGTTTCATGTTCATCATGATCGGGTACAGGAGTGGTTCCACCGCGAGAGAGGAAGGGCCTGGGCTACCTGCCCGATCACGGAGAATGGTTTTCTGAGAATCTTGGGTCATCCGAATTACAAGGACTCTCCGGGATCTCCCTCCAAGATGCAGGAGGTGCTCAAGGCCATCTGCTCCGCTCCCGGGCATCAATTCTGGCCCGATGCCATCTCGCTCACGGACGAAAAATATCCTGAGCTACCCGGTTCCAAACAGCTTACGGATTTCTATCTCCTGGCTCTCGCCATCCATTACAAAGGAAAACTTGCGACGCTTGATCGCCGGATCGATGCCTCGGTCCTTCCCGGTGGCGAGAGGGCTTATCTCCTGATTCCTTAGAACGCTCTAATACTTGGCTAGAGTTCGTATCATGATCCTGAATGTTTGCTCCAGTGCTTCCCTGGAGTGTGCCGTGGAGAGGAAGCCCGCCTCGTACTGGGAGGGTGCGAAATAGATGCCGTTTTCCAGTGCGGCGTGGAAGTAGCGGGCGAAGGCGGCGGTATCACTCTTCTTCGCATCGGTGAGATTGCGGACCGGGCCCTCCGTGAAATAGAGACAGAACATGGAGCCGATACGCTGGTAGGTGAGGGGCTTGCCTTTGATCAAGATCCTCATGGACTCCTCCATCTGGGCACCAAGGGACTCGAGACGGGCCCATCCGTTGATCCTTTCCATTTCCTTGAGTTGGGCAAGACCCGCGGCCAGGGCGAGGGGATTCCCCGAGAGCGTCCCGGCCTGATAGACGGGGCCGAGAGGAGCGAGATGATCCATGATGTCGGCACGCCCGCCGAAGGCTCCCACGGGTAAGCCACCTCCGATGACCTTGCCCATGGTCGTGAGATCGGGAGTGATTCCGAAGATCTCCTGAGCACCTCCGCGGGCAAGACGAAATCCTGTCATGACCTCGTCAAAGATCAGCAAGGCACCATGTTCAGTGCACAGCTGTCTGATAGCCTCTAGGTAGCCAGGTTCGGGAAGGTAGAGGCCGGCATTTGCTGGCACCGGCTCAAGGATGACACAGGCGATCTCGGATCCCTGATCCCGAAAGACGGCCTTCAGTGATTCGATATCATTGAAAGGAACTGTGGTTGTCAGCTCGGCCAGAGTGGCTGGAATGCCGGCACTGTCGGGCTGGCCGAGGGTGAGGGCACCGCTGCCGGCCTTGACGAGCAGGGAGTCGACATGGCCGTGGTAACACCCTTCGAATTTCACGATGCGCTCACGACCTGTGAAGCCCCTTGCCAAGCGGATCGCCGACATAACGGCCTCGGTGCCGCTATTGGTCATTCGGACTTTCTCCACGGAGGGAACCAAGCGGCAGATGGTCTCGGCCATCTCAACCTCAAGAGGATTCGGAATGCCGAAACTCGTGCCGTGTTTGGCCGTTTCGGTGACGGCATCGATCACGACTTGCGGTGCATGACCGAGGATCGCCGGCCCCCATGTTCCGACGAAGTCAATGTACTCTCGGCCATCGACATCGGTGATCGTGCATCCCTGTGCCTTGTTGACGAAGAAGGGCTCGCCACCAACGCCGCGAAAGGCCCGCACGGGGGAGTTCACCCCACCGACGAGACGCTTCTGGGCACGTTGCCAGAGGGAGTGGGAGAGGGTCGAAGGCTCTAGCGGTTTAGACTCTAGGTTTTTAGACATCTGAATGAGTGATCGGTTGCGGACACCAGCCTCAATGCTACTTTGAGAAAAGCCGCATGCGAGATCATAAAAAACTCAGGGCATTCGAGTTGGCCGATAAAGCGGCGATCTTAATTTATCGAATAACGAAATCCTTTCCTAAAGAGGAAATCTATGGATTAACCTCTCAGATGAGGCGAGCAGCGGTGTCCGTTCCCTCCAATATTGTTGAGGGATGCGCCCGTGAAAGTCGTGCCGAATACATGAGGTTTCTTGAAATCGCGTTTGGTTCTCTACAGGAGCTCCATTATCAACTCCACCTTGCCAGGAGGCTAGGATTTCTTAGTGAAGAAGGAGCTCTGAAGGGGGATTCACTCCTTGATGAAACGGGCAAGGTGCTTGGATCCCTGATTCGTTCTCTTAGGAAAGAATGACGATGCTTCTGCAAAAACCTAGAGTCTAAAAAGCTAGAGCCTAGAATCCTGAGCCAATCGCTTTGCGATTAGCGACTAAGTTCCAACATCCTTCGCACCGACTTCTCGGCTTTGGCACGCAGGCCTTCCTCGAGAAGAATCTCGGGCTTCAGATCACGGAGGCAGAGGTAGAGCTTCTCGAGGGTATTCCGTTTCATATAGCGGCACTCGGCGCAAGCGCAGGTGTCGGTAGGACCGGGAATAAAGACCTTGTCCGGGATCTCGCGACGCAGGCGGTGAAGCATTCCCTCTTCGGTGACGATGACGAAGGCGTTTGCGGGTGAAGTCTTGCAGTAGCTCACCATCTTCTCAGTCGAGCAGACTTCGTCTGCAAGGAGTCTCACGGCCTGAGGGCACTCGGGGTGGGCGACAACGAGAGCGTCGGGATGCTCACGCTTGGCCCGTTCGATGCTGTCGCGTGTATACTCCATGTGGACATAGCAGGAGCCCTGCCAGAGATCCATCGGACGACCGGTCTGCTCCATAACCCAGGCACCGAGATTCTGATCAGGGACGAAGAGAATGGGGCGGTCCGCAGGTGCTGCCTTGACGATCTTCACTGCGTTGCCGCTGGTGCAGATCACATCAGCCAGAGCCTTCACTCCGGCGCTGCAGTTGATGTAGGCAATGACGAAGTAGTTCTTCCCGGCGTGTTCTTGAAGAAAGGCCTCAAGCTTCTCGGCGGGGCAGGAATCGGAGAGAGAGCAGCCGGCATCCATGTCGGGAATAACAACAGTCTTTGACGGACTGAGGATTTTTGCCGTCTCACCCATGAAGTGGACTCCGCAGAAGACGATGACGTCCGCATCGGTCTCTGCGGCCTTCTGGCTCAGGCCGAGGGAATCACCGACGAAATCGGCAACATTCTGGATCTCCTCAATCTGGTAGTTGTGCGCCAGAATGACGGCATTCCGCTCCTTCTTGAGTCTCAGAATTTCTGCGACAAGATCGGTGGGATGGTAGGAAGAAGTCATGCAGATGATTTAATATGGAATTCAGGAATTCAGGAAAAAGACAAAGAAGATGAAGGGTTGGAATCCAAGCCTACTCTTTTGATGGTCAGGGGCATCGATGAAAAGTTGAGAATGATGCCTGATGTCGCCTTTGCAGCTTTTACGTAGGAGCGGACAACAGAGTAATGTATCGGATCGATCTCCTTAACGGTTTTCAATTCGAGAACTAGTTTTCCATCAATGAAGAGGTCTAAGCGATGTTCTCCGATCTTCCGATTGCGATAGGTGATTTCGATGGTTTTCTGGCGTTCATAGGGAACGCCAAGAATGTCCAGTTCAATGCAGAGAGCTTCTTCGTAAAATGACTCAAGAAATCCAGGGCCGAGAGTACGATGAACTTCGATAGCGGCTCCAATCGCTCGCTGGCTCAGTTCCTCATCCTTTAGTTTTCCTGATTTCCTGAGTTCCACATTCAATGATCCCCGCCTACTTCGCCTCGTTGATGAGTTGGCGAAGGATGAAGGGGAGGATACCGCCGTGGCGGTAGTAGTCGACCTCGATCGGGGTGTCGATGCGGACCTTGACGGTGACATCCAGTGAGGAGCCATCCTTGTGGGTGATCCTGACAACCAGATCCTGACGTGGCTTGAGATCCTCGCCGAGGCCGATGATGTCATAGCTCTCAGTGCCATCAAGACTCAAGGTCTGGGCCGTGGTACCCTCTTGGAACTGAAGAGGAAGGATGCCCATGCCGACGAGGTTGGAGCGATGGATTCGCTCGTAGCTGGCAGCGATGACAGCCTTCACCCCGAGGAGGCGGGTGCCCTTGGCAGCCCAATCACGACTGCTGCCTGTGCCGTACTCCTGACCCGCGATGATGACGAGAGGTGTCTTTTCGGCCTGATACTTGTGAGAGGCGTCGAAGATGCTCATCCGCTCGCCATCTGGCTGGTGCAGGGTTTCTCCACCCTCGACGCCGGGAAGCATGAGGTTCTTGATACGAACATTGGCAAAGGTGCCGCGGGTCATGATGCGGTCATTGCCACGGCGGCTGCCGTAGCTGTTGAAATCATCCTTGGTGACGTTGTGTTCACTGAGGAAGCGACCTGCGGGGGACTTCTCCTTGATGGCTCCGGCAGGGGAGATGTGATCGGTCGTGACGGAGTCGCCGAAGATGCCGAGGGCACGCGCTCCGGAGATCGGGGTGATGGTACCAGCCTCCATGCCGAAGTTCTCGAAGAACGGAGGCTCCTGGATGTAGGTGCTCTTGGTGTCCCACTCGTAGATGGCACCCGTGGGAGCGCTGATTTCGTTCCACTTCGGATTCTGTCCGGCGAAGTTGCCGTAGAGGGTGGCGAACATTTCTGGAGTGAGGGCGCTGCGGAGCGTGTCGCGGATCTCTGCGAGGCTGGGCCAGATGTCCTTCAGGAAGACATCCTGTCCCTCCTTGCCCTTGCCGATCGGTTCCTTGTCGAAGTCGATATCGACACGACCCGCGAGAGCAAAGGCGACGACCAGCGGTGGGGACATCAGGAAGTTGGCCTTGATGTTCTGATGGATACGGGCTTCGAAGTTGCGGTTGCCTGAGAGGACGGCTGCAGCGACGAGATCCTTGTCAACGATGGCCTTCTCCACCTCGGGATTGAGCGGGCCGGAGTTTCCGATGCAGGTGGTGCAACCGTAACCAACGGTTTGGAAGCCAAGCTTGTCAAAGTAAGGCTGAAGGCCTGTTTTTTCGAGGTATGCGGTGACGACACGGGAGCCTGGTGCGAGTGAGGTCTTCACCGTGGGATCCATTTCCAGCCCGGCTTCGACGGCCTTTTTCGCAAGGAGCCCTGCTGCGAGCATGACGCTGGGGTTGCTGGTGTTGGTACAGCTGGTAATAGCCGCAATGAGGACGGAGCCGTTGCGGATCACGCTCTTGCTGTCATGTCCTTTGTGGTAAGGCGATTCAGGCATCTGGTGGACGGCATCAGGCGTAGGCCGATCGCTGATCATCTCCTCCTCATCGGCAGGGATTGTTGGATTGCGACGGGCCACCAAGGCCTCGGCTGTGAGTGCGCCACCATCCTTGCCATACCCCCCCTCGGCGACTGACTTGGTGAGAAGTTCGTGGAAGGTGGAGCGGAGTTGGGGAAGATCGATGCGGTCCTGGGGACGCTTCGGGCCGGCAACGCTAGGAACAACCGTCGCGAGGTCGAGTTCGAGATCGACGCTGTAGTCGATCTCTCCCTTGCGGGGCATGCCGAACATCCCTTGTGCCTTGAAGTAGTTCTCGAAGGCGCTGCACTCCCCCTCGGTACGGCCTGTGGCACGCAGGAAGGCGACGGATTCGGAATCAACGGGGAAGATACCCATGGTGGCTCCATATTCTGGAGCCATGTTGGCGATGGTGGCACGATCAGGGAGAGGGAGCGACTCGGCACCCTCGCCATAGAACTCGACGAACTTGCCGACGACCTTAGCAGCGCGGAGCATCTGGGTGACGCGGAGTGCAAGGTCGGTGGCGGTGACTCCCTCGCTGAGTTTGCCGGTGAGATGAACGCCGACAACCTCCGGAGTGAGGAAATAGACGGGCTGGCCGAGCATTCCAGCCTCGGCCTCGATGCCGCCGACACCCCACCCGACGACGCCAAGGCCGTTGATCATGGTGGTATGGGAGTCCGTGCCGACAAGACTGTCGGGGTAATAGACTCCGCCGGAGTGGAGAACGCCACGGGCGAGGTACTCAAGGTTCACCTGGTGGACGATACCGATGCCAGGAGGAACCACGCCGAAGGTCTCGAAGGCCTGCTGGCCCCACTTGAGAAATTCGTAGCGCTCACGGTTGCGCTTGAACTCCATGTCGAGGTTCAGCTTCATCGCGTCGGCCCAGCCGTAATAGTCGACCTGCACAGAGTGATCGACGACGAGATCAACGGGAACAAGCGGTTCGATGATGCCAGGCTTCCCGCCAAGGCGCGCCACGGCGCTGCGCATCGCGGCGAGATCGACGAGAAGAGGAACACCAGTGAAGTCCTGCAGAACGATACGCGCCACGACGAAGGGGATCTCCTCAGGGGCGGGAGCTTTGGCATTCCAAGCTGCAAGCGCCTTCACATCCTTGTCGTGAACCTTTTTGCCATCGCAGTTGCGAAGAACCGACTCCAGCACCACGCGGATCGAGAAGGGAAGGCGGGAGATCTTACCCACGCCTTGCTCCTCAAGAGCGGGGAGGGAGTAATAAGAGGCGCTGGTTCCTTTTGTGGGCTCGAAGCTGCGGAGTGTATTGAACGGGTCGGTGCTCATGGATGATCGGATCTCGGGAATGGGTGATGGGTGAAAGATAGGTTACTTCAGCTCTGCGAGTTTGGCCTGGATCTTGGCAAAGTCGGGGAGTTGCTTCGGATCTTCGTTCGACTCGGCGTACTGGATGATTCCTGCGCGGTCGATGAGGAAGGCGGAGCGTTTGGCGACTCCACCCATGCCAAGACCGATCTGAGGAAGGAAGCTCTCGTAAGCGATTCCGTAAGCCTTGGCGACGGCATGCTCGTAATCGCTCAGGAGAGGGATTGTGATCGCTTCCTTTTGCGCCCATGCCTGCTGGGCAAAGGGATTGTCTCCACTGATACCGTAGACGGTGCAGTCGAGTGAATCATAGGCTCCGATCCCCTTGCTGATCTCGCAAAGTTCGGTGGTGCAGACTCCGGTGAAGGCCATGGGAACGAAGAGCAAGAGGATGTTCTTCTTGCCGATCTCAGCGGAGAGTGTGACTTGTTTGGGGCCCTCGGCGGTGGCGGTGGAAAGGGTGAAATCGGGGGCTTTTGTACCGGTGGTGATCATATTGGAAAGTTTGAAGGATGAGGGTTGAAGTATGAAAGGTCGTTGAAGACTGATATCTTACTGATTTGTCGTTGGGGATGGAAGAGTAGAGGTTGATTGTGGCAGTGAAGCAGCAGGATTTGTGCCAGATGGAGAATTTGTCGGCGAAGGGATCTCCGGTGAGGGGGAGGGCACGGGAGTCGGAG
Source organism: uncultured Spartobacteria bacterium (assembly GCA_903868795.1). Taxonomy (GTDB): domain Bacteria; phylum Verrucomicrobiota; class Verrucomicrobiia; order Chthoniobacterales; family UBA6821; genus UBA6821. Next base: position 32,214 of record CAIPWR010000109.1, read on the forward strand.
TAGGCCACGGCTTTTCCAGGGAGGTCCATTCGTGCCAGGGCGCCGTGTCGCTTCCTCCGAGCTCCTTCCAGAGAGAATGACAGCGCTCCGACCAATGAGCGTAATCAGGAGCGGCAAATGGTTTCTCGGCAGTTCCCGGGAAGACAAGATAGACGACTTCGGGGCGACTCATGGGACGCCTGTCGGCTCCGGAATCGGGTAAAATTTCACGACAGATCCGCAGGGAGGCCTCTCCGATTTTAGAATTCGGTCCGAGATCGCCCAGGATAGCTGGGTAGAGGGTGCCCTTTGCTATGACGACCGCGTAGTCGCCGATACCGGGTTGACCAGGGGATTTTCCCACCATGAAGGAGGGCAGCACAATAAAAGGATCCGCGGTTCCTGAAAGAAAGCTCCACCGCTTCAACTCAGCGATGGTGGCTTTGGCGGCCGTGGAACGAGCCTCGAGCGAGGATTTTTGCAGGGCACTCATGGTTCCGCTTCCGAGTTCTGCCTCGGTGAGAGCGAGTTGGGAGACCTCTTCCCGGAGGCAAGGGTTGGGTCGGTCGCTCTTTTTTGCCCAGCGATAATTGGTCTGAGGCTGGTAGGTGAGCGAGAGTCGGTCGAGGGGGAGGTTCCGGTCGCCATCGGATCCATCCGTATTCACATTCATGATTGCCTGTATGAAGAGGGCGCGGCGGGAGTTTCCCGAGTGATTCAGATCGAGGATGTCGAGGATGGTCTGGCAGTCAAAGAGTGAGTCGCGGTAGGGTAGGCGCTGGAGTTGTCCCAGATTGTTTCGAAGTGATTTCTCCTTATGGTCAAGGAGTGCGGCAAAATCAGGAGAGAGGACCGCATTGTTCAACAGGGAGTTGAGGTTCGGGAGCAACTCGGTAATCTCCGGTGTGGCGGCTTGCAGATCAGCAATGGTAGTTGCGGCCCTGGGCCAACGGACATGCAGAGTGATGTCCATTTTATAAGAGTTGCTATCCGATCCGACGACAAGGGCCCTTTCCTGTGAGGGACTGCAATCGACGCTGCTCTTCAGAATAATTCCATTGAAAAGCTTGGCGGTGTCGTAATTTTTACGAGGAAGGATCGGAATGGGAGAAGCCGCGGGTGTTGGATGTCCGTTTTCCAGATTAGAACTCTGTTTTCTTGAGCATCCGAGAGGAAGAAGAAAGAGCACCAATGCTCCGGCCATGCAACCTCGCATGAGGTGAGTTTTTTGAGCCAGCATGGAATGAAATCTGCGCCTCCTCAAGAATCCCTCAGGGAGTGCTATCAAAGGTAGGCTAGAAAGGAGCCCATAACATCCCCTGGTATGTCGATCATCTTGTAATCCGTTGAGGAGACGAAAAGGAGGCTCTGACTTCCCTTGCCAAGTTGGTTGCCAGCGGAATCATAGATTTCATGCTCGAGGGTCACGAATTTACGATTATGACCAGCCACACGAATCTTCACGCTGACGGTCTCAAACTCCTTGGTCTCCCGTACGAACTTATGTTCAAAGGAGCGGGTCAGGATGTAGAATGGAGTCTCCTTGAGATTGAACTTTGGCATCACCTTGTTGAAGAAGAGTTCGCGGGTCTTGCCAACCCACATGGCATACATGCCGAAGTAGACATTTCCCACGGAGTTGGTATCGGCGTAGGTGGCGATGAAGGAGTGGACGAACCACTTGTCCTCAAAGTGTCCCGAGATGTCATGGGTGCCGGTCGGTGCTGGAGTAAGGATTGTACCAACAGGGGTGAGGGGAACAACGGATGCGGTGGAGGGTTGTTCCAATTCCTCGGAATCGGTCGTAAAATCCTCTCCGGTGAAGGGCTTGATCATCAGCCAGATGACATAGCCCAGCGGTAGTAGTGATGCCAGAATCTGGAACATGGGGTCATGCAAAAAGTAGCCATAGGCAAAAATCACCACCGCCAGAGATCCGATGCAGAACATCTTGATCTGGGGGATGACATTCACAGGCCCATTCATGAAGGCGCGCCCGATGGCCAGAGCCGAGTAACCGACGAAGAATGTCGCAAAGAAGATCATGAAATATTCCAACTCGATGCCGATTGCCGCACCGATCACGGCAATCAGGGCGCACAGGATGAAGGTGGGGATCGGCGAGGTGATCAGTTTCTGCGGGATCAGGGCGAAGATGGGGTTCTTGCTCCTGCTGGCGTTGCTCTTGAAGAACCACTCAAGAGCGATGTAGCCGCTATCAAGCGTGGTAAGGATGCAGCCGCCTAGAAATACGAGATACGAGCCGAGCAGCCAGGCATTCACCGGAGGCTGGCTGAAGACGCGGGTGAGCAGCGACTGGGCGTAAGGATAGCCTGCAAGCCCTTTCTGAATGAATGCGGCGCCGCTTCCCTCCATCGCCCAAAGAGCCAGGATTCCATGAAAGAGAAGAATCGCTCCGAAGAGTGTCGCTCCCACGGCATACGAAGCCGTGATGGAGGTGTTTTCCCTCCGCATCTGGATGGCCCTCTGCCATTGCTGAAGATCCAGCCAAGGGCCCACGATAAAGCCGATGCAGATAGGGATCACATAACCCCAGAAATTCCAGTCATGAGTCGGCAGTAAACTCGGGCGATGGAGACCGCGGAAGTAGGGGGATCCTAGCTCGGCGATGATGATGACCACGCACGCAATGATCAGTGCGAGGAAGGCTGCGTGGCTGTATTTGATCCGTCGGATGGAGAACTCCTCACCGAAGAGAATGCCTGCAGCCAGAATAATGAGAGCCGTCAGCGGCAGGTAGAGGGAGTCAGGTTTGAGTCCCAGCGGCTGCCATCCATAACGGATCAATGCGAAAATCGTGAGTGAGAGCGCGATGATCTGGTAGAGGAAGAACACCAGTCGGAAGGGACGCGACCAGTTGTTGAAAAATGCGGCCAAGCTTTCCGAGCCGGCATGACGTTTGGCAATGTGATCGGCAACGGCTCCGAACAGAAAGAGGCCCAGGCAATTCGGGATCAAAAAGGTCAGGAGACCTGTCAGACCGAACTCAACGGTGAACTGAACGGAGAAAAAGAGTCCCAGTCCCCAGACCCAGGAGAGGGCGACTGTATTTCCCCAGAGGAGAACATTCAAAAAACGAAAGCGAGGAGCGGAGAGAGCGGGAGTAGCCATGGAGATTTCCAGACTCTAATGCCTGATTGACGGGTCTTCAATCTGAATGGGTGAATAGGGGGCTGGAAGATGATGGGAAGCCTATGCCCGTTGACTCCTCCCGTTCTTGCAATTGACCCTCAGTAAAGGCACGCTGATTCATTACCACCAGTCCTTGGTGGAGTTTCCTTTCTCCTTAATCCTTGAAAATCCTAGACCGCTATCTTCTGACCGCCCTCGGTGTGGCGACCCTGATGGGTGTTGCCTTGCTGAGTCTGGTGCTGGTTCTTGGAAATGTCTTCAAGGAGATGCTCGATCTGCTGATCAATCACAGTGTCCCCCTTGAGACGGTTCTGGGGTTCATCGCCTTTGTTCTCCCCTTCTCGATGACCTTCACCATCCCGTGGGGGTTTCTCACGGCTGTACTGTTGGTGTTCGGGCGTCTCTCGGCAGATAATGAAATCATCGCCCTGCGCGCCAACGGGGTGAGTTTTCCGAGGGTCTTCATCCCGGTTCTAGCAATGGCTCTCCTGCTTGTCGGAGTCTGTTTCTGGATCAATACCGATGTTGCGCCTCGAGCCCAATACTCAATGCTGACCTCCTTGTTCCGGATTGCCACGAGCAATCCTGTCTCGATGTTTCAGCCTGATGAAGTGGTTGATCAGTTTCCTGATCGTAGGATCTTCGTGGGAGGGAGAGAGGGTGATCTCATGAAGAATCTGGTGGTCGTGGAACTCGATGACAAGGGCTCTCCGTCAAAAGTAGTCTTTGCAAAGACCGGCACTCTCACCACGGACTCCGAGAATCATCGGCTTCTCCTGAGGGTGCAGGATGCTCATTTTGAGCAACGGGACAACAGGGATTCTCAGAATGTTGCCTTGATCCGTCAGGGGATCACGATGAAGGAGGGAGTCTTTCCGATGTCGATCCAGAAGCTGCTGGATCAAAAGAAAAGAGGGAAGCCGCTCACGTCGCATACACTTCGGGAGCTTTTTGAGGCAATTGCCCAACCTGACTGCCCGCGTCGGCTTGCCTATCAAGTGGAGGTCAGTAAGCGATTCTCGCTCTCCCTAGCCGCCCTTGCCTTCGCACTGATTGCCGTTCCCTTGGGCATCACCGCCCATCGCAAGGAGACCTCCGTGGGATTTGCCCTGAGTCTCGTGATTGCATTCGGATACTTCTTCCTGATCATCATCGCTGATACCTTCCACGAGAATCCTCATGCCATGCCTGTGCTGCTGGTCTGGCTTCCCAATCTCCTCTTCACGGGGCTTGGAATCTGGCTCTTCTCCCGCCTTGCCCGCCGTTAAGCGTTCCACTCTGTCGATCACTCCAATTCACTCCCTTCATCATCATGCCATCCTCCAAGGAACCTTCAATGAACGATCCCGTCACCAAAGAAACCATCCGTAGCCTTGTCGCGGGTTTGGCGAGCGGACGGCGGGCGGATTTCCTGACAGACATGATGGAAACGGTCATCAAATTAGGACTGGATGGCGCCTCATTCGGAGACCTTAAGCTGGTGAGTCGCTCGATGCGCGAGATGCGCTATGCGGCCTCCGTGTTTCAAAAATACAACACGATCCGCAAGGTGGCGGTCTTTGGATCAGCCCGCACTCGTGCCGATGAGCCTGACTTCCAGCTGGCCAGGGAGTTTGCCCGTCGGATCGTCGAGGAGAATTTCATGATCATCACGGGCGGAGGTGATGGCATCATGGGAGCTGCACAGCAGGGGGCTGGAGCTGAGAAGAGTTTCGGGCTTAATATCAGGCTTCCCTTCGAGCAGAGTGCCAATCAGGTGATTCAGGGAGACCCAAAGCTGATCAACTTCAACTATTTCTTTGCCCGCAAGCTCAGCTTTGTGAAGGAGACGAGTGCCTTCGTTCTCTTTCCCGGAGGTTTTGGAACGCTTGATGAGGGGTTTGAGGTCCTGACCCTCCTCCAGACGGGAAAAACCTCCATCGTCCCGATCATCCTAATGGACAGACCGAATGGCTTCTATTGGGAGACCTGGCGGCGTTTCCTGGATAATGATTTGTTGGAGCTGGGTCTGATTTCCCGCTCGGACTTTCACCTCTTCACGATCACGCACGATGTGGATCGGGCCGTGAACGAGATCAAGAACTTCTACAAGGTATTCCATTCCTATCGTTGGGTCCGTGACGAGATGGTGATCAGAATCAACCACAGGATCACTCCTGCTGCATTGGAAAATCTGAACCAGCAGTTCGATCATCTCATTGCCTCGGGCCATATCGTTCAGCGGGAAGCCCTTCCAGAGGAGGCTGACGATCGCGCCTCCATTCATCTTCCCCGGTTGGTACTCATCCCACACAAGAGGGAGTTCGGCATGCTCCGCCTCCTGATCAATGCAATCAACGACTCCCAAGTGATTGTTAATACTGTCGATCAGGCCGCCGGGATCTAGTTTTCGGTAAAAAAGTTTTTTCCCATGACAACGATGCCAACAGTTCTTCTCTACGATACCACGCTGCGCGACGGAACTCAGGGTGAGGGAATCTCTTTCAGTCTGCTGGATAAAATACGGATTGCTCAGAAACTTGCCGGATTTGGTATGGATTACATTGAGGGCGGGTGGCCGGGATCGAACCCCAAGGATCTTGCGTTTTTTACCGAGGCCCGGAAGCACGATTTCGGGAAGACCAAACTGGCGGCCTTTGGTAGTACGCGCCGTGCGGGAATTGCTGCTGCTTCGGATCCTCAATTGGCCCAACTGCTGGAGGCTGAGACTCCTGTCGTGACGATCTTCGGGAAGAGCTGGAAGCTCCAGGTTGAGAAAGTCCTGGGGGTTCCCCATGAGGAGAATCAAGCCATGATACGCGACAGCGTCGCCTATCTTAAGTCCCACGGGCGCGAGGTCTTCTACGATGCCGAGCATTTCTTCGACGGGTACAAGGATGATGCAGACTTTGCCATGGCGACACTCGCTGCAGCTGACGAGGGGGGCGCCGATATGCTCGTCCTCTGCGACACCAACGGTGGTACGATGCCTGATGAGATCTCCGAGATCACTGCGGCTGTTGAGAATCGCTTTCCCGGTAAGGTCGGGATCCACACGCATAATGATTGCGGCATGGGAGCCGCCAATGCCCTAGCCGCTGTCCGCTCCGGTGCCTTGCAGATCCAGGGGACGATGAACGGCTACGGAGAGCGCACCGGCAACTGTAACCTGACGACCGTGATTCCATGCCTGCAACTTAAGATGGGAATACCTGTCGTTTCGGATCTCACGCGCCTTCGCGAGGTCTCGCTCTTTGTTGATGAGTTGGCTAACTGCCATCCCGATGTGCGTGCTCCATTCGTGGGCAGCACCGCCTTTGCTCACAAGGGGGGAATGCACGTGAATGCCGTGGCCAAGACCGCTGCAGCCTACGAGCATATCAAGCCTGAGTCTGTTGGTAATCATCAGAACATTCTTGTTTCCGAGCTCTCCGGACGGAGCAATATTCTGCTGAAGGCTGAGGAACTGGGGCTTCAGCTTTCCAAGAGTGACCCCGCCGTGCTTCGGGTACTTGAGAAAATCAAGGCCTTGGAATCCGAAGGATTTGAATTCGAGGCGGCTGATGCTTCCCTCGATTTGCTTATTCGGAAGGAACTGGGCCTTCATGCGCCGCTCTTCGAGCTGCAGGGATATCATTGCAGTTTTCGTCGTGATGCCGCCGGATCCTCCACAACCTGCGAGGCAACCGTTACCGTCCGTAAGGGCACCGAACTACTGATCATGACCGCCGATGGTGATGGTCCTGTGAACGCCCTGGATGCCGCTCTTCGTAAAGCCCTGCAACAACTCCACCCTTGGATCGCGGGGATCACTCTTTCCGACTACAAAGTCCGTATCGTTGATGGGGGACGCGGGACGGCGGCGCGCACCCGGGTCCATATTCTTTCGAGCGAAGGATCGGAGTCCTGGGGAACGGTGGGTGTTTCCGACAATATCATCGAGGCAAGTTGGATGGCACTAGTCGACTCTCTCGAGTTTCGCGCCTCGAAACGTTAAAATATTAAGGATTTCGGCGCATTGCGTCGTCAAAGCTCCCTTGCCGTAGATTGAGCTACGGCTGCGGTCTCATTCTTTCCAACGCATCCGAACTTCTTGATGTTTTTTACCCAAAATTTGCATTAGCAACCATTCAGTCGGAATGTTGACAAGTTAAAATCGTTAGAAAGGTTGAAGCGTTACAACGTGGAGATGAGGGTACATCGGACTATCGAACGCAAGTGTTCGCATGATGAACATGAGGTGCGTAGAAACGCATCTTAGTCATGCCGCAGGTAGTCCGAACTAGCTCGAATGGGTGATCTGGGAGGATCGCCAGACAAAGAGCATCAGAGGGGGGCATTCCCGATTCATGATGATAGGATTAAGTCCTTTTTAACCCTTTTAACGTCGTAACAATTTTAACGATCGCTGAGATCACCATCCCGGTGAAGTACCCAAAACTGTTGACTGCACGCTATCGCATCATCCGGTTTTAAATGAAGATCCCACGCATCCTCTAGTGACTACTGTGTGGGTCTGCTGAGTTTGAAGACGAGCCGGTGTGCTTGTGCTTTTTCTTCGAGTGATGCGTCGATCCCGAGGAGGTCTCCGAGTGACGGGAGTGAGCGGACTTGGAGGGGATCTTTTTCTTCTGGGAATGGAAAAAGAGGCGATGAAAGGACCAGGGGTTTTCGGCAGTCGGCAGCAGAAAGTGTGCCGCCGGGGTCGGAACATTATGCCCACCGCCATGGAGTTTGCGGTGCTCCATGATGAAATCAGTGGGGACCCAGTAGCTGATCAGGTCACGGGTTCCCCCTGCATGATTCACCCCGATGCTCAGATCCTTGTGCATCTCAAAGTGAAGGTGAGGGGGGTACATTCCGTGATTATTTCCGATCGTACCGATCTGCTGACCTCTTGTTACCTGCTGTCCTTCCCTCACCATGATCCGGTCGAGATGTCCGTAGAGTGAGTCCGTGAAGTGAATTTTTCGGTTCTCGATCCAAGCGTGTCTGATCACCACGACATTTCCCCAGTCAGCACGGATATCACGCGCCAGAACAACGAGGCCATTCCCGATGGAATGCACGGGATGGCCGAATGCCTGCCCTTTTCCTCCGGCGATGACCCAATCCTCTCCAAGATGACCATGGGGTCGGAATCCGCGAGACTTGCAAAAACCTAACCCGTCGGGGGGGGCCACAGGGAAGTCAAATCCATCCGCTGTCATCGCGGATGTCTCTGGTAAAATCTCTACCGATGGGAAGGAGTGGAATAAACGCGCGAAAAATCCTTGAGGAGCTATGACGGAATCATCACTCCGCCCTTGAGTTATCAAGAGGGGAAAAATCAGAGCCCAAAAAAAGAGGGCAAAGAATGGAGATCTTCTAAACACGAAATTTTGATTTTAGAAAGGAAGATGTGATCATGCAACCTCGCGATAAGCCCTGTTCTTGATTGGTAATCTGATTGCATGGAGAAGGCGTGCGTGATGAGATTATTCTGTTTTTCTCTAACACCCATGCCTGCATCATCCCATCCTTCTCCTGCGATCCTAGCCCTTGAAGAC
>CAIPWR010000110.1 GCA_903868795.1 uncultured Spartobacteria bacterium
CAAGAAGCAGACCGGCACCTTCGTTACCTTCCTGCCTGACCCCGAGATCTTCACGATCACCGTCACCTTCAAGTTCGAACGTCTCGCCGGTCGCCTCCGCGAACTCGCCTTCCTAAACCCCGGCATCGAGATCGTCCTCACTGATGAGCGCGACGACGAGGAACACCGCCCGCGTTCGGAGACCTTCTTCTATAAGCACGGCATCCAGGAGTTTGTTCGTCAGCTCGGTGAGACCCGCACCGTCCTCCACCCGAAGCCAATCGTTATCTCGCGCCAGCGCGACGAAATCTTCGTCGACGCAGTTCTTCAATACAACGACTCCTACACCGATCAGATCCTCTGCTTCGCTAACTCCATCCCGAATCCGGATGGTGGCACTCACTTGACTGGTCTGCGCACCGCGCTCACCCGTGCGATCAACCAGTACGCAAAGGCAAACAATATTCTCAAGGAGAAGGATCCGGCTCTCTCCGGCGACGACGTCCGCGAGGGCCTCACCGCCGTCTTGAGCGTGAAGCTCCCCCACCCCCGCTTTGAGTCCCAGACCAAGGTCAAACTCGTCAACACCGAGGTCGAGGGTGTCGTGAACTCCTCCATCTACGAGGGCCTGATGGATCACTTCGATCAGAATCCTCCAGTCGCCAAGAAGGTCATCGAGAAGGCTCTCACCGCAGCACGTGCCCGAGAGGCCGCGCGCAAGGCCCGCGAGACCGTTCGTAAGAGTGCCCTCACAGGAGGTGGACTCCCCGGAAAACTCGCCGATTGCTCCGAGCGCGACCCTTCTCTTACCGAACTCTACATTGTTGAGGGTGACTCTGCAGGTGGCTCCGCCAAGCAGGGAAGAGATCGTCGCTTCCAGGCGATCCTTCCGATCCGAGGCAAGCTCATCAACGTTCAGAAGGCCCGTCTCGACAAGGTCCTCCAGAACACCGAAATCCAGACCATGATCACGGCGATCGGTACTGGTATCGGAGATGGAGACCAAGAGGGTGCCTTCAATATCGAGAAGCTTCGCTATGGACGCATCGTCATTATGACCGATGCCGACGTCGATGGCTCACACATCAGGACCCTGCTCCTCACCTTCTTCTACAACCAGATGCCTCAGCTTATTCGCCGAGGGCATATCTTCATCGCCCAGCCACCGCTCTACCAGATCAAGCGCAAGAAGCGCGAAGAGTACGTGGATGACGATGTTCAGCTCAACCGCATCCTCATCTCCCTCGGAGCCGAGGAGCTGAAGCTCGTCTCACTTCCCGACAAGAAGGAGATCGCGGCTGCTCCCTTCAAGGAGATCCTGGAACTCCTCGACAGGCTTGAGAAATCAAGCGAAGCCATCCGCCGGCTTGGTGGGGACTTTGAGGCTTACCTGCATGCCCGCTCGCCCGAAGGAGTCCTCCCTGCCTTCCTAGTCGTGATCCGTAACGGCAATGAGGAGAGCGTCGAGTATTTCCATAACGAGACCGAACTACGCGACTTCACGGCCAAGAACATCGATCTCAATCTTTTCGATGCGGAGCCTTCCGAAGGGGAGAGTGCCGAAGGGGAAAAGATCGTCGCCAAGGTGGACAAGAATGCCCGTCGTCGCCGCGCCCGTCTTGTGGAGATCCATCAGTCCAAGAGCATCGAAAAACTCATGGGAGAACTCTCCAAGAAAGGATTCAAGATCGAGCACTACGCCGATAGCAAGACTCCGCTCTTCCACCTTATTGATGGCGATACCACCCACGAAATCTTTGCGATCCCACGCATCCTTGAAATGGTCAAGGAAGTCGGTCGTCGTGGCGTCCAGGTCAAACGATTCAAAGGTCTTGGAGAAATGAACGCCAAGGAGCTCTACGAGACAGCCATGAATCCTGAGCGCCGCCGATTCCTGAAGGTCGAACTCAATGATGACAACTCCCTCGAGGCCGGACGCATGTTCGACATCCTCATGGGCGATGTCGTTGAGCCCCGCAGAATCTTTATCGAAGATAATGCGCTGAACGTCCGCAATCTGGACGTCTAAGGGAGACTTTGGATTTAGTCAGATTTTTTCACCACCGAGAACCGACAGAGGAAATAGCCGAGTTACTGAAGAGATGATCATTCAAAAAGGGGTTGAGGTAATGGAACTGATTCCGTAAGCCTTCTTACTAAATTGATCTTTCCCCTTTTGTCTCCATCTCGGATTACCCTCGGATCCCTCTCTGTGGTGGAAATTTCCCACTTTTTAACATTCTAACGCTTTCACGTTTTAACTCGGCAGTGAATCACCTTTCAGGTGAGAGATTCGAATCTGTTAATCCGCCGAGATCCCCAAGTCCCTATGCTAGGGAGTAATTTCCGTCCCTACCCCCTCTTCCGAGAAGGCTTCCAGTAGCACTGCATGCGGCACTCCCGCTCCGAGAAGGTGAACCTTGCCGAGTCCCTGGGCCAATGCCTTGGTAGCGGAGCGGACTTTGGGGATCATTCCCCCAGCAATCACGCCGCGGTCGATGAGTTCCTCAGTCTGGGGGGCGGTGAGTCCATGGATCAGGGATTGCGGATCTTGGGGATCCTTCATGAGTCCCGGCACATCACTCAGGAAGATGAGCTTGCTGGCAGGTAATGCTGCGGCCAGGGCGGCTGCTGAGACATCGGCGTTGATATTCATCGCCTCGCCCGTAGGAAGGGCTCCAAGTGGTGAAATGACGGGGACGGCACCGGATGCAAGTGCCTCGCGAACGGCATCGGGGTTGACCTCCTCGGCCTCTCCGACAAATCCAAGATCGATGTCCTTGCCGTCAGGCCCCGCCACAGGAGGAAGTTTGCGGGCGATAAAGACTTTCCTTCCGGAAATCCCAACGGACTTCACTCCGAGCGCCTCTAGTTGGTTCACGATTCCGGGATTCACCTCCTCATCAAGTACGGAGCGTACGATCTCCACAGTGGCAGCATCGGTGACCCGGAGACCATCGACGAACTGGGGAGTGAGGCCCTGCTCCTTCATCCGGGCATTGATCGCCTTACCACCTCCATGGACCAACACAACGCGGATTCCCACAGCATCGAGAAATGCAATATCGATCAGGAAACGCTCCACCTGAGCCTCCGCCTCCATGGTGCTTCCTCCGTATTTAATCAGGAAGATGCTGCCACGGAATTTCTGCAGGTAGGGAAGCGCCTCAATGAGGGTCTCGGCGCGCTGACGTGATGTGATCTGGGATGCCATGAAAAATTAGAGGGAAAATTCTGAGAGGTTCAGCCGCACATACTCCTCGGTGAGATCCGTGGTGAGCAAGCGGGCCTCGCCCTTCCCAAGATGGAGGTCGATCATCACGGCGAACTCTTTTTTCGCAGCGATCTTACGAAGACGAGCCTCTCCCTTCGCATCCTGACACCCCATACCATTCTTGGCGGCGCGGATTCCATCATAAGTAATCTCGACCTTGTCGGGATCGAGGTGAGCCCCTGCATAGCCTGCAGCATCCAGAATCCTGCCCCAGTTTGGATCGCTTCCCGCCCAGGCGCATTTGACGAGCTGGGAGTTGGCGATGGCGCGTCCGATCTTGTGGGCATCAGCCTCGGATTTGGCCCCCTTCACGGTGAGCTCGATCACACGAGATGTCCCCTCACCGTCGGCGACAATGGCCCGGGCGAGATCGGCACAAACAGCATGCAATGCCTCGGTGAAGGCTTTTTTCTCTGTGGCGTTGCGGATCGTCACTTTCGAGGCACCATTGGCAAGAGTCAGGACCGTGTCGTTCGTACTGCAATCGCCGTCCACAGTGATGCAGTTGAATGTCTTGGACGTCACCTCTCCGAGAATCTTGCGAAGGAAGGATGATGGTACGGCAGCATCCGTGGTGATCACACAGAGCATGGTCGCCATGTTCGGCGAGATCATTCCAGCACCCTTGGCCATACCGCCGATACGGAATGACTTGGCTCCCACCTTCACCTCGTAGGCGGATTGCTTTGGGACGCTGTCGCTGGTCATGATCGACTTGGCCGCAGCGAGGGCCGCGGCGGGCGATGCCTTCAACGAATCGGCCGCCGATCCGATTCCGGGGAAAATCTTGGAAAGCGGAAGCTGAACACCGATGCGTCCCGTGGAGCAGACCAGCACCTCATCGGCATCGATACCAAGAGCCACAGCGGCGGCATTCGCCATCTGCTCCGCTGCTCGTAGTCCAGGCGTCCCAGTGCAGGCATTAGCGTTTCCGCTATTGAGGACCACAGCTCGTGCTTTCCCATCTTCCAAATGACGACGGGAAAGAATGACGGGAGCCGCCTTGACCAAATTGGTGGTGAAGACGCCAGCAGCCGTTGCCGAAACTTCTGAGACCACCAAGCAAAGATCACTCCGTAGAGGTCCGGTTCGTTTGATACCGCAGGCCGCAGCGGCGGAAAGAAATCCATGGGAGGCAGTGACTCCACCAGGAATGCGTTTTAGGGACGATGACATAGTTAGAAGGTTAGAAGGTTAGAAGGTTAGAAGGTTAGAAGGTGTAGGATTAAAAGAGACAAGAAAGGAGAGGGGAGCGTCGAGGGCTTTACTACAAAAGGCCTGAGGTTTCAGGAAGCCCCGCCCGCACATTGAAGCACTGGACAGCTTGCCCAGCAGCTCCCTTCACAAGATTATCAATCACGGAGAGAATCACCACTCGCCCAGTCCTTGGCTCGTCGAAAAGCGCGATGTCGCAGAAGTTGGTTCCAGTGACATGCTTGGTCTCCGGCGGTTGCTCTCGAATCCTAACAAAGGGCTCGTTTGCGTAGGTCTCAAGAAGCACCTTCTTAAGATCAGCAACAGTCTTTCCAGATGTGGGTGTGGCGACGATTGTCGAGTGAATCCCCCGGTTCATGGGTGACAGATGGGGAATGAAGGTGATCGCCACCTTCTCTCCCGCCGCATGCGAAAGTTGCTGCTCGACCTCGGAAAGATGCCGATGCCTTGGAAGACCATAAGCCCGCATATTCTCATTGCACTCAGCGTAGAGGTAGTCGACGGCTGCTTTCTTTCCCGCACCGCTCACACCACTGGCACTGGAGGCGACGATTCCTTCAGGCACAAGGACACCGGCCTTCAGAAGCGGGATCAAGGGGAGCTGAATGCTCGTCGGATAGCATCCAGCGCAGGCGATGAGTGGAGAGGTCTTGATCGCTTCCCGTGAAAGCTCGGGGATGGCGTAAATGGCTTCCCGCAGAAGCTCCGGGGCAGGATGTTCTCCACCGTAGTAATCTGCATAGACCACGGCATCCCGCAGCCTGAAGTCGGCGCTCAGATCGATCACGATTTTTCCCGCCTTCAGCGCCACCGCGGCATACTCGGCCGCCACCCCGTGCGGTAGTGCCAGAAAAACCACCCCGGCATCACAGGCTGCGACCTTGGCGGGGTCAGCCTCCGTGAAGACCAGAGAGGCGATTTTGTGTCCGGTGAAGCGTGGCATCACCTCCCCCAAAGATTGACCTGCATACTGCCTTGAGAAAACTGCCGTCACCTCAGCCATCGGGTGCCGGTCGAGCAGCGCGCAGAGTTCCTCTCCGGAATAACCGCTGGCACCAACAATGGCGACTTTGGTCAGGGATGGAGAGGGTGTGCTCATGACGCGCAGTACACTAACGGTATCGACCCACTGCTGGAAGTGAGAAAGAAGATCATTGAATCCATGAGCCGTGTGCCGGATCGCTCCAATCCACAACTCCCCATCCCTCCTCCACCCTCAGGACTTTCCCCTGATCAAGGAGCAGAAGGATCGGCGTGTGATCGTAGAGCCCCGCACTCAGGAGACTTCCCCTGACGATCTGCGGGAAGGAAGGGTTTGCAGGGCTTCCCGACTGATCCGCATCGAGAAGCGCAAGCCGGGTCCTCTTCCCTTGCACACCCCAGCGTGATGCCTCCCTCGCGTAATCTTCAGCCATCGATTGGCAGCGAACACAATCGGAACCGTGGATCAGAACCACCCAGCGTCCCTTCGAGAGATCGGCAGGGCACTCGATCGCTTTTTCGGAGGGCCATGACTGGCCGACACCAATCTTGGAAATAGGATGCAGCGGTTGAGCGAGTGACCGGGTACCAAAATAAAGGACCACCCCGGGTAGAAGAATCAGCGGCAGCAGAACCCTGAAACGGATGACCCTCAGGGCTGATAGAGCCACGAGCAATGCCGCGGCATCAATCCAATAAGTCGTTCTTGGCGAGAGACTCAAGGGTCCGAAGCAACCGCAATCGGTGGCTCCATATTCAATCATTCGCAGGGTTACGATGCCAAAACAGAAAAAAACCGCGGCAGTTGCGCAGAGCGACCACTCACGCCTTCTACCACTCAATAACCAGAGCCCGAGAAGGATTTCGCCAGCACCAAGCACCAAGTGCCACGGGCGATTGCCATTCCCGGTATGGAGAAAAACATCCGTCAGCTTCAGCCCGGCAGCCGCGAGCAGCAGAACTGCAAGCCCAAGGGCGCTTGCAGACGCCGGGGAACCCGGTTTCCTCCGGCGTTCCTCTCCGGACATTGCAGCCGCTTACTTGGAGGCGGCAGTTCCAGCCGGACGGATCTTCACCAGCACGACACCATGACTCGGGACAGTTGCCTCGAATTTCTCAGCAAACGACCCCAGATCCTTCTGACGCCAGAGATCACGGACGATCTGTGGCCCCTTGATGCCGAGCTCTTGCCAGCTTACGGAAACAGAGGCCGGTTGATCGCCCAGATTGAAGAGCCCGACCGCCTTCGATCCATCCTCGAGACTCCTCGCCCAGACCTGGACGGTACCGTTCATGGAAATCCTGCCTGCCGGTTTACCCAAGGGATCCTGGTTCACATCGAGCACCTCATCATTGCTGAGCAGGCTCTTGGTGAAATCGTCCAATTGGGACATGTCACATCCGATCAGCAGCGGCGAGGAGAGCAGCGCCCAGAGGCTCATGTGCGTGTACTGCTCGTCAGGCGTGAGACGGCTCGGATGCGGGTGTCCCCAGCCAACCTGCCCGACAACGAGCATGTCGGGATCATTCCAATGCCCCGGACCGGCGAATTTCTCATGCCCGTCCTGGCTGAAGCCGATGCCGCTCATGCTCTTCCACGTGTCGGTGATGTCACCGGTAGTCCGCCAGGAGTTGCCCCCGAGCTTCTCCCCCCATTCCCAGACCTTGCCCATCCCGTACTGGCAATAGCTGAAGAGAATGTCACGCTTCACCTTGTCGAGGGACTTCCGGAACACGGCATACGGTTCCTGAACCACCTCCAGTTCGATACGTTCACGATCCTCAGGCTTCAGCTTGGAAATAACCCCCTTGAACTCGCCATCGATGGCCTTCAGACGGCTCTTCTGCTCCTCCGTCCGCTTGTTCCCCGGTGTCACCTCAATGGCAGCACGCTCATCGGCGAGCGACTTCAGCTTGGCAGCGTCATCAGCCGGCAGCATGGCGGCGTACTTTTCCGTCCTGATGGCGTTGGCCACCTTCCCGTAGGAGCACCAGTCATACTTCACGTAGTCGACACCCCATTTCCCATACTGCTCGGCATCCTGATCCTCGTACTGATAGCTGGCCGTGTACCCGGCGCAGGTCTTGGGACCCGGCGAGGAATAGATTCCGAACTTGAGCCCCTTGGAGTGGATCGAGTCGCTGAGAGCCTTCATGTCGGGGAACTTCTGGTTGCTCTGGATCATCCCGTTGGTACCGCGACCGGCCTCCCAGCAGTCGTCGATATTGATATAGGTCCAGCCGTGATCGATGAGTCCCGAAGAGACCATGGCATCGGCTGCACTGCGGACCTTGGCGTCGTCCACCGCGCCGGCAAAGCAGTTCCAGCTGTTCCACCCAAGAGCCGGAGTCAGCGCAATCGTGTCACCGCAAATGATCCGGAAGAGACGGCTCGTCTCTCCTTGGGCATTCTTAGCGTGGAGCGTGACGGCGTTCGTTCCCCTCTCCTGAAGAGTGCCGGTGATCATGCCGCTTGAACTATCCAGCGACAGTCCCGAAGGGAGATTGTCGGCAGAAAAGGTCATCGGCCGCTCGCCCGTGGCAGTGACCTTGAAGAGAAAGGGATTACCCGGGCGAACCCCGAAAACCTTGGGCCCCGTGATCCGGGGAGTGGCCGGATGTTTGGGTGTCAGGATTTCACCGACGACAGATGAAGTGTTCGTCGCGGTGGAATTGGACGTGTTGTTGGATGGGGGGGCTGCTTGTGCCATCAGCATGCTTGGGAACATGCCAATCGTGAAAGAGAGACTTGCGAGAGTGAGGGGGGGGATACGCATGAAGTTTTCATATCAGTTTACCCCCTGCCTGACAAAAAAAACTTATCACGTCGAATTTTGAATCGATTGCCGGACAAAAGAAACTTGCACGGCGGGGCTGTAAACCCGATGCTACGCGGCTCGAGAACGGGCTGTAGCACAGCTTGGTAGTGCGCTTGAATGGGGTTCAAGAGGTCGTGGGTTCGAATCCCGCCAGCCCGAGTCTCGGTTTTCTTTGAGGACTCTTTCTTTCTGAAGAGTTTCCAGCGGCAGGCAAGGCTAAGAGGTTTCGTCTGGTTGCTATCAATGCGATTTTGCATCACTGCCAAAATCTGCTGATTTTACGATTTCACCATCAAGGGGAATGTATTGAGTGATCCGCAACTGCTCAGGATCCCATTCACTCCTCCGCAAAGAAAAGGTCTGCCTCCTGCTGTGATTCAACAGGACGACAGACCTTCTGCTAAAAACTAATAATTTAAGAAAGACCTTAACTCTTACTTGGCAGGGGTCGGTGAGGGCTTGGAAACTGCACTCTGGGCAGCGTCTGCTCCTTCTTTGCCGGCGGTTACCACGGTACCGACGGTGTTGGTTCCGGTCCTTGCCGTTCCAACAACAGCACCTGCGGCCGTCGTGACGGTGTCTGCTGCTGCACCGGCGGTTGTGTCAACGACTGCACCGGCAGTCTTCTCCACCGTTTTCACGCCCTGACCGAGAGTTTGCACGGTCCCTGAGGCGGCCGTCGTTGCGGAATTCTCCACTCCCTTGAGAGGATTGTTCGTGATCAGGGCCTTTCCGGAATCAACGACGGTTGCACCTGCAGTCACGGCGGTCTTGACGGTGCCGACTGCGGCCTGACCGACGGTACCAGCAACTCCGTCACCTGCATTGATAACCGTGTTGCCGGCGTTCACAGCTGTTCCCGCAACTGTTCCGACTGCCTGCTCAGAGGTTTTTTTGACAGCCGTTAGGGTGCTTGCATTTGTGTTCTTGGCGGGATCTGGGGCAGAACTGCCGGCGTTGGCCGTGGCGATCAGGCCAGAGATTCCAAGAACAACAGTGAGGGTATGGAGTGTTTTCATAGTGATAGGTAGGTGGTTCGTCGTTATTACCACCCGCTCCCTCCACTTGCATCAAGTGAATAAATTACTTGGGGGAAAATGGTCTAGCCCAAGAGATCGGGCCTGCGCTTCTTGGTCGCCTCCAAAGCCTGTTCCGAACGCCAAGCCGCGATAGCCCCGTGATTCCCTGATAGGAGGATCGAAGGAACCTCCCATCCCTGAAAATTAACGGGACGGGTGTAATGAGGGTGGTCAAGCAAGCTGTTCTCAAAGGACTCGCTCACGGCTGACTGATCATCTCCCAGCACCCCGGGAATGAGGCGTACAATGGCGTCGGTCAAGACCAGTGCTCCTAGCACGCCATTGGTAAGAATGTAGTCGCCTATCGAAATTTCATCATCGACGAGATGATCCGCCACGCGCTGATCGACTCCTTCGTAGTGGCCGCAAAGCAGAATCAAGTGCTCTGCATGAGCGTACTCCCGGACGATAGGTTGCGAGAGCTTCCTTCCCTGGGGGGTAAGGAAGATGACCTTGGTCTCCGGTCGTCGAAGCTCCGAGAGAGCCTCTGCGATCGGCTCAATCTTCATCACCATCCCTGGCCCTCCCCCGTAGGGAGCATCATCCACCGTACGATGACGGTCATGCGTCCAGCGACGCAGGTCCACCGCTTCCAGCTTGACGAGCCCTGCTTCCTGGGCGCGGCCGAGAATGCTTTCTTTGAGAACTCCCTCAGCGATGGCAGGAATGGGTGTCAGTATCTGGATCTCAATCATGATCAAATAATGGTCGGATGAACGGTGGCTCGTCATCAAGCTCCATCACGGTTTAGTCTCTACGGACGCCTGCCTCTCCAGTGAACAAACGATCCAGCAAATCCGCCCCTCGTGGCGTCAAAAAACAGAAGCAGCGGAAGCGTTCGTTCTTAATCACGCTGATCAAGCTTGGTTTCGCGGCGCTCCTTTTCTGGATGCTGATCGGTCTCTTTTACTACCTCTGGGCTCTGACCTTTGATATTTCGACCATCGGTCAGATGCCCCAGCGTTCAGCGATCTACGACCGCAGCGGGACCTTCTACAGCAGGACAGTCGGTGAGAATAGAATCGTCGTCGCCTACGAAAAGGTCTCTCCGAATTTCGTGAATGCGCTGATCAGCCGTGAGGACTCGCGCTTCTACGAGCATCATGGAGTCGACCCCGTTGGCATTGCCCGTGCAGCCGTCCGAAACCTCCTCTTCGGAGGAATGAAGCAGGGAGCCAGCACGATCACCCAGCAACTCGCCCGCAATAGCTTCCCCCTGGGAGGAAAGACCTTCAACCGCAAGTTCCTGGAAGCTGCCATGGCCTTCCGTATCGAGATGGAAATGAGCAAGGAGAAGATCCTGGAACTCTATATGAACCGCATCTACTTCGGCTCAGGTCTCTATGGGGTCGAGGCTGCGAGTCAGGCCTATTTCGGAAAACCTGCCTCCGATATGGATCTTTCGGAGGGAGCCTTGCTTGCAGGACTGATCCGTAGTCCCAACAGGTTCTCTCCGCTCAACAACATCGATGCATCGCTCGGTCAGCGCAATGTCGTCCTGGGACGCATGGAGGAACTCGGCTTCATCACCCACGCCCAGCTTGAGAAGGCGGAGGCTGAACCGATCAATCCCGGACAGCAAAGGCTCATTAACCCCATGAACAGTTGGGCGGTCGATGCGATCCTCCACGAACTGGAACAGGTGGTGCCCTTGGACAGGATCGACTCCGGAGGCCTGCGTATCGACACATCGATCGATGCCGGACTCCAACAGTCAGCCGAGAATGCTGTTGCTAAGCGCCTCGCGGAGGTCGAACAACGCACTGACTTCCGCCAGCAGCATCATGTCGCCAAGGGAGCAGAACCCCAGGAACCGCTCCAGGGGGCACTCCTCGCCATCGATAATGCCAGTGGAGGAATCACGGCGATCGTTGGTGGAAGGGATTTTTCCAGAAGTAAATACAACAGGGCACTTGTAGCCATGAGGCAGATCGGATCATCGGCCAAGCCGTTCGTCTACGAGGAGGCTTTCCGCAGAGGCATCATCACGCCAGAGACACCCGTGAGTGATGCGCGTCTCACCCCAGCGGATCTCCCGCCCCGTTCCTCTCCCTATGATCCGCAGAACAGCGACGGGACCTTCGGCGGCGATCTGCCCGCAAAAGAAGGGCTTGTTCACTCACGGAATACCATGAGTGTCCGCGTCGGAATGAAGACAGGACTCGGAGATATTGCCACCACGATGGAGCGACTCGGTCTGGCGGAGCATGTGCCTCACTACCCCTCGATCTGCCTGGGTAGCTTCGAGTCAACACTGAGAAACCTCACCACGGCTTATACGGCACTGGCTACCGGAGGGAAAAAACTTCAACCCCACTTGATTGAACAAGTCACCGACTCGGAGGGAGCCGTTCTCTATCGGGCCACGCATGGACGGATCTCCGTGCTTGATCCCACAGCAACACGAACCACCACAACCATCCTCACCGAG
>CAIPWR010000111.1 GCA_903868795.1 uncultured Spartobacteria bacterium
GCTGCTCTACTTCGTCGGGGCGGGAGCTGGCCTCATGGTTATCGGCAGCATCAGCGGCATGGCCAAGAAATCCATGGGAACATCCGCCTTTATTGCTGTGGCGGTCCTGGCAATCGGCAATGCCCTTGGACGAGTGATCGCCGGTTCGTTATCCGACAAGATTGGCCGCCGCGCGACCCTCCTGCTTGTCTTCCTGATCCAAGCGGTCCTGATGTTCGTAGCCATCCCCGTCACGGGCGGAACCACCACCCCGCTCATTCTTGTCCTGATTGCTGCACTGATCGGTGCCAACTACGGTGCCAACCTCTCACTCTTCCCCTCCATTACGAAAGATCTGTGGGGCATCAAAAACTTCGGCATGAACTACGGCCTTATCTTCACGGCATGGGGCGTGGGTGGTTTTGTTCTCTCACGACTCTCGCAGATGCTCAAGGCCTCGAGCGGCAACTTTGCCTCCAGCTTTATGGTAGCGGGAGCGCTGCTGATAGTCGGCGCGGGGCTCACCCTCCTGATCAAGTCTCCCGACTCAAACCGTGCCTGAAAGCGGAAGGATCAGTCCTTGCCGACAACGGATTTATCATCCTTCCGTCGTCCGTAGGCGATCCTGCTGTGGTGCATGCTACTCAGACTCGCGACCAGGGAGGCCGCGATCTCCTGCAACTGGCAGAGCGTCACAGGGGCCTCGTCATACTGACCATCATCGATTCGGTCCTTGAGGATGTCATGAACGAGATCGTCCAGTCGCTGGGGCGTCGGTCGCTCCAGACTCCGTGAAGCGCTCTCGGCGGCATCGGCAAGCCCCATGATCACAGCCTCCACGGTCTGAGGCTTGGGGCCTGGATAACGGTAACTCTCCTGACTCACTTTCGGAATATCTTCGGGACGGACATTCATCAGGGAGCCACCGGCACGGGCATCCTTCTCCTGTTGGCATGCACGCTGGTAGAAATACTCAACCAGGGTGGTGCCATGGTGCTGCCTGATCGCATCGATCACACGCCGGTTCAGTTTATTGCGGACGGCCAGATCGACCCCCTCCTTGACATGGGAAAGAATGACCAAAGCGCTCATGGTCGGGGTTAATTCGTCATGAAGATTCTCACCTGATGGCATGTTTTCCGTGAAGTACTCGGGCTTCACCAGCTTGCCGATGTCATGGAAGTAGGCCGAGACTCTGCAGAGTGTGGCATTGGCACCGACTTTTTCCGCGCAAGCCTCAGCGAGATTGGCCATTGCAAGGGAGTGGTGGTAGGTGCCAGGTGCCTCGAGACTGAGCCGACGAAGCAGTGGATGATTCAGGTCGGCCATCTCCAGCCAGGAAATCTCCGTGGTGATCCCAAAAAGTTTCTCTATCATCGGGAGAGAGCCACTGACAAGAACAGCGGTAAGAATCCCCGTACCAATGGCTAGGGAACTTTCGATGCCAAGACTCCACCAGTCCGTAAGGGGGAGATTATCGCAAAGGATCGGACCAATCAGTCCCGAAAGGAGCGCCAGAATCCACACCGTAATTCCGGAATAAAAGCCTGCCCTGAGAAGCCTCGAGCGACGACGCACACGCAGGGTAGAGAGTACAGCGGCAAGACCTCCAGTAATTGCCAGCAATAGAAGCAAGGGATCTCTCGTCACATGAAGAACCGACCACCAGAGCGCCCCGATCAGGCATGCCGAAAGACCAATCTGGGGTCCCATGAGCACGGAGAGGATCAACGGAGCCAGCGCGTAGGGAATGAGCAGCGATACCAAGTGTTCCTCCAAACGTCCTTGGAGTACCAGTTCCTGAAGAAATTCACCGATCCCAACTTGAAGCAAGATCACACCCAGAAAAAGGGCCAGGGAGGAATTCTTTTTGAGAACGGAGTCACCGCTGACCACCGGTTGCACGACAGCCAGGCCGAGAATTAAAAGAGAGTACAGCAGATGCTTCAGAGGATCATGCGCATCTCCCGCCAAGCAAAAGAGGGCAAGGATTCCCGACGCTGCCAAGACGATCCCAAAACGCAATAACCTCCCCTCCTCCAGCGCACCGAACATGGTCTCGCGGCTTTCAAGACGCGACTTCCCACAACTCAATCCCCGGGCGGCGAGTCTCTTTTTTCGAAGAAAACGGAACATCGGATGATGGATTAAAAGCGTGTCTCTTGGAGTCCGCGGTGCTGCTTATAAGCCGAGATGATGGCCCGAACCAGTGGATGACGCACAACATCCCGTTCGCCAAAAAGATGAAAGTTGATTCCCGGGGTGTTTGAGAGGGCCCCTATCGCCTCGACCAAACCACTGGGCTTGTTTTTAGGAAGATCGATTTGGGTGCGATCCCCCGTGATCACGCACTTCGAGCCGATTCCGATTCGGGTCAGAAACATGAACATCTGCTCCGTGGTGGTATTCTGCGCCTCATCCAGAATGATGAACGCCTTATTCAGCGTTCTGCCACGCATGTAGGCCAAGGGCGCGATCTCGATGATATTTCGCTCAATGGCCCGCTGGATCTCCTCGGGCTCGAGCATATCATGCAGCGCGTCGTAGAGAGGACGCAGATAGGGCAGGATTTTTTCCTGCAGTTCCCCGGGCAGGAATCCCAGAGCTTCTCCGGCCTCAACCGCAGGTCGCGTAAGGATGATGCGGCTCACTTTTTCCGTCTTCAGGGCCGCCACCGCCTTCGCAACGGCAAGGTAGGTCTTTCCCGTGCCAGCGGGACCGACACCAAAGGTGATGTCATGGGCATCGATGGCACGAAGGTAATCCCGTTGGGAGAGATTCTTAGGAACAACAGGAGGCTTGCGCAAAGAGCATTGAATCCGTTCCTGGTAGAGTCCCTCCAAGGGAGTAACAGGAGAAATCGACACATCGGTAGCGAAAGTAACATTCGGAGCCACGACAGAAATACTGGAGTTCTTAGAATGATGGGATTCCCCTTGGTGCTCTAGGGCAAAGACAAATTCGTCCCGTCCGATCACTCCACCCATGGCCACTACCCGTTGAAACTCCCCGAATATCAAGCGGGCCTTCGCAACAGCAACCTTATCGCCTTGGATCTTCATCCAGCCGTCACGGCTAGTGATACGAACCACCAGATCTCTCTCCATGAAGCGAAGCAACTTCTCGTCGCCGCCATACAGGGCCTGCAGAGCACGCGCATTGTCGAACTCCAGAATGATTTCATCACCAAGAGCGGACGCCCTCTTTGGATCACGGACTGGATCCTGCTTTCTTTTATGTGATGGTCTCTTCAACGACAACGGCTACTTATAGCCGTAAACCAACGCCCACGGTGTTCGATCCTCGGGGGACTTGAGGATCTGGACGATAGCAAAAAATGTTCCCGTGGCCTTCGGGCTGACCCTTGCTCCGGCAAAGCGTCCCTTCTGCCAGCTTTCGGCATCAACAAGGTTACCGTTGTCGTCATATATATGGACGGAAAGTGTTGCCCCTTTCACATCGGTTGCCATCAGGAACCAATAATTATTTCCCTTGAAGAGCTGTGAACTGACCGCCTTCTTTTCCCGCACTCCGAGATCGCCACCCCAGGCATCCTTACGGATGGAAAAACCTTGTTTGTAATAGGGAAGGGCGGACTCGTAGGCGAACGAAAGAGCATCGTCCACCGTGGCATGGACAAGGGATGGTGACCAAGCGGCGAGCGCCAGTGCGATAACGGCGAAGCGATTTTTCAACTTGCGGGATCCGAAGCTCAAGCGAAGGGAGGAGAGGAAGTTCATAATCAGTTTCCGATGTTCCCCTCGACGATCTGCTGGTTGACGCCATGAGTGAGATCATGGATCGACTTGACTTGTTCGGGTGTGATTTTATCCCCTCCCTCGCTGACAATGGGCCCGATTTTCCTCAGCACATCCCTGATGCTTGCAACCAGGGGATTCTTCCGAAGCCGGCTACCCATGGAACCGATACACCGGTCGAAATAATTCACCAACTCGGGCTGATGGAGAAGTTCTGTGCCGTCTTTGGAGAAACCACCATCCACGATTGACGTGAGCACCTCGGTGCCTCGGAGCCATCCTCCCAGACTCACCAACTGGGATAGATCCTGATCATTGAGTTCCTGCATGGCCCCGCGGACATCCTGCAGGGCTCCGTCAAATTCCGCACGGACTCCTCTCCAGTCACGCTGATCGGCCTTGTCAGTAATGCTCTTGCTCCGGGCAATGACCGACTTGCGGACATTGATTCCATCCGCCAGCGTCAGGACTTGGCGACCGAGTTCCTTGACCCGCTCGGCGTCCTCGGCCTCGACGGCTACAAATCCTTCGGCGATCACATTCCCGAGAAGAAGGGCGATCCGTGCGCGGTCTTCAGGAGTGCGGGTCTTGCCGTCACGGAGCTGACCTTTCCAGTTTGGGTTGCCGAGTTTGTCGAGTACGGCAAAAATTTCACTGGGTACCGGAACCACCACCTCCTCCACGGCCGCCGCGGGAAAATCTGAAAGCGAGATCTTCTTCGGAGGAGTATCCGCCTTCGCGATCGGAGAGGTGATAAGGAGCAAACACGTGATGACCGCGTTGAGGCAAATAAATGGATTCATCGGAAATCGGAAAAAAATACCCTCGCCGAGAGGGGGCTCGCTGTGGAGCATTGGCGAATCGTTGTTCACACGCTGTTGGTTAAATTCAATCTGTAATGGACCGGGAAAGATTACAACATATTCTTGATAAGGCTTCGGCCAAGCGACTCCTCGTCATTGGGGACTTGATGCTGGACGAATTTGTCTGGGGAAACGTCGGCAGGATCTCCCCCGAGGCTCCAGTGCCCATCGTGGAGGTGCAAAGCGAGTCCAGTTATCCCGGCGGAGCGGCCAACGTAGCTCGCAATCTTAGGGAGTTCACCTCCTCGGTCACCATGCTCGGAATGGTAGGGTCGGATACCTCCGGAGAAAAACTGACAGAACTCCTGAGAAGCGAAGGAATCTCCACGGAGGGGCTCTTCACTGATCCCTCTATACCGACAATCGTGAAAACCCGGATCATTGCCCAGCGCCAGCAGGTCGTGCGTGTGGACCGTGAGCAACGCATGGCACCCGGTTCGGGCAGACAGGATATCCTTAGCAAGGCACGCGCGTTGGTAGAAGATGCAGACGCTGTGCTGATTGAGGACTACGGCAAAGGATTCCTCGATCAAGGTTTGGTGAATGCCGTTCTGGAAACGGCACGGGAAAAGGGTGTAATCGTCACCTGCGATCCCAATCCCAAAAACCCTCTGGAATGGCCCGGTATCGCCACGATCAAGCCGAACCGTTCCGAGGCCTTCGCTGCTGCTGGCATCCCCCTCTCCCCTCCGGTGAATCCCGTCGAAAACGACACCGCCCTGATGAAGGTGGGTGAAATTCTTCTCAACCGGTGGAATGCAGGCGCTCTCCTGATCACCCTGAGCGAACAGGGCATGATGCTCTTCCGTAAGGATCATCCTCCGTATCACACACCGACGCGCGCCCGTGAAATCTTCGATGTTTCCGGTGCGGGCGATACCTCCATCTCCCTCTACACGCTGGGTATCGCGGCGGGTGCCACCCCGGAAGAGGCTGCCGAGCTTGCCAATCATGCCGCCGGCATCGTCGTGGGGAAACTTGGTACCGCCACCTGCACGCGTGCGGAGTTGGAGGAGAGTTTCTGGGGGCTTCATCCAGCATGAGTGCCGCAGAAGGACTTCGCCCCGCCCTCTTTGTCGACCGTGATGGAACCCTTATGGTCGAGGTCGACCATTGTCGTGATCCCAAAGACGTGAAGGCTTATCCAGGCGCTGCCGAGGAACTGGCACGGGCACGCTCCCTTGGATGGGCCGTGATCATTATCACAAATCAGAGTGGCATCGGTCGCGGTTACTTCAGCGTGGAACAGTTCGAATCCGTCCAGGCGGAACTGATCCGCCAACTCGATGGAAACATTGATGCCTCCTACATGGCGCCCGACCATCCTGACAATCCCTCTCTACGCCGCAAACCGGCGCCTGGTATGATTCTCGAGGCAACAGCGGAACACGGAATTGATCTTCGAAGATCCTTCATGATCGGGGACAAGGATCTTGATATCGAGTGTGGTCGGAATGCCGGTGTGCGCACGATTCTTGTGGAGACAGGCTACGGAAAGAAAAACCTGAACTGCGGCGCCGACTTCATCACGCCGACCATTGCCGAGGCTATCCAACTCGTGCTTACCGAACCCCTTTGAGTTCTCAAGCCATGAAAGAAACAACCGTCGCTCTTGTCATTCCAGCACGCTGGGGATCGACGCGATTTCCCGGGAAGTGCCTTCATCTGATCGCAGGAAAGCCGCTCGTCCAACACGTCTGGGAGCGTTCCCTTCAAGCGAAAGGGATCTCCAGTGTCTTGATCGCCACCGATGACGACCGGATTGCGGAGGCTGCGCTGAATTTTGGAGCCGACGTCGTGATGACTTCGCCGGATCATCCGAGTGGTACCGACCGGATTGCCGAGGTGGCTTCCCGACTCAAGGGGATCACCCACTACATCAACGTTCAAGGTGATGAACCGATGATTGATCCCCTCCTGATTGCTTCTTTGGCCAAGACCTTGAAGCGCGATCCCAAGATCAGGATGATCACCGCCGCAACTCCCTTCACCGATCCGAGGGAAGCCGATGATCCCAACTGTGTCAAAGTTGTTCTGGATGCTAATGGCGACGCACTCTACTTTTCACGCAGCAGGATTCCTTATCATCGCGATGCCAAGGATAAGGCCAGCGCCGTCACTCCGTTGCTTCACCTCGGCATCTATGGTTACCGGCGGGACATCCTGAAGAAACTGGTCCGCTTAGCTCCCTCTCCGCTAGAGCAGTGTGAGAAGCTGGAGCAACTTCGCGCTCTGGAGCATGGTATTCCGATCAGCGTTGTCTTAACCTCCCATCGTGGAGTCGGGGTCGATACGCCCGCGGATGCGGTGCGGGTGGAGAAACTGCTGCGGGCGTAAACCACCAAACAAGCTTAAGCTCAGAGCGAAAACTCGAGCTGATTTCCGCCTGTAAGAGACCACGCGTCAATACCGCGACGTCTGAGGTCCAGGGCAAATTCATCGGCATACCCATGCAGTGTAAAGACGCGCGCGGGCTTCACCAGATCGACCATTTCCATCAGTTCGCCGTAATCAGCGTGGTCGGAAAGTGGGAAGACCGAGTCGCATCCGTAGCGATAGACGGCACCTTCATCGAGTCCCCAGCCCGTGATCATGGCGATCCGCTTATCGGTGATCTTCTCAAGCATGGCCGAACCCTTGGTCATGGGAGGACAAATCAACACGTGTCCGGCAACCTGTTCCGGCTCAAATCGCACGTAAGGAGGAAAAACCGCCCCTAGTTCCTCGTAGAGTTGAGTCATCTGCCAAATGGAGCCATGCAGCATCACGGGGAGTTCTGCACCCGCCAGGGCCGCCAGAATTTCCTGCGCCTTGCCAAGAGAGTATCCGAGAAGCACCGGCACCGATCCCTCCGCCAGCGTGGAACGGCAGAACTCCAGAATGCGGGTGATCGTTTTTGCTGCCGGTGGAAACTTATAATGAGGTAATCCGAACGTCGTCTCCATGATCAACGTATCAGCCTCGGCGCATTGTGCCGCTTCACTCGAAAGTCCGGGTCTCAACTTGAAGTCACCCGTGTAGAGTAAGCGATTCCCATCCTGCTCAATCAGGACTTGAGCCGATCCTAGAACATGACCCGCAGGCAGCAGCGTTGCCTTGAAGGATCCGAACTCACGTTCCTCCCCATACTTCAGGATATGCTGCACCTTTCCGCTCGAACCCATGCGCGCTCGCATGAAGCGGGCCGTGGCATCCGTAAGGATTGTCCTTTGGTGATGGCCCGTATGGTCGCTATGGGCGTGGGAAATAAATGCAAATGGGCGCGTGCCCCGAGGATCCAACCAGAGGTGATCGCAGCCGGGAAGATAGACACCCCGATCATAACGTACCTCGATCATGACTGGGTGGCCTCCGTGAAACGACGCGGGTAGCACGGCCTCATGCGCGCCCAAAGCAGGAAGAAGATCCCGATCAGGATCATGAAGAGGGAGAGGAATTGTCCTCGGGTCAGCATTCCGGTCAGCGGGGCATCGGGCTCACGGAAGCATTCGCCGAGGATTCGAACCACGGCGTAGGCGATGAAGAAAACACCCGTAAGGACTCCATTCGGCAGATGCAACCGGGTACGCAATGTCCAGAGCAGGGTAAAGAGGAAGAGTCCCTCGAGTCCCGCCTCCACAAGCTGGGATGGGTAGCGTGGCGCGATCTCCACGGCCAGCACTTCCCGGAGTGGTTGCGACGCTCCTACCCCTGCGATGACAGCCTCGGGAGAGCCAAACGTCGGGTTGATGGCAGCCGTCTTCGCGAGCAATCGGTCAAGATGCTCCGGCGTGTAGAGTAGGATTTCCTTGGGAAACTGGACTGCCCAGAATGCATCGGTCACGCGACCGTAAAGTTCGCCGTTGATGAAGTTGGCACATCGCCCGAAAAAGACTCCAAGCGGCCCCACCACCACAAGATTATCAGCAAGGTTCCGGAAAGAAAGACGGTGCCTGCGTGCGTACCAGATCGTGTAAAAAGTCAGGCCAAGAATACCTCCATGGCTGGCCATCCCCCCTTCCCACACGCGGAAGAAAATCAGGGGATTATGGAAAAACTGATCGGTATCATAAAAAAGCATGTAGCCGAGACGCCCCCCCAGAAGCACCCCGAAGAGGGCCCCCATCGTGATGAAATCACTGACTTGATCGGGACGCAGATCCGAATATCCAAGCACAGCGAGACGCCTGTAGAGGAGGATACCGACGATAAATCCCGCCAGGTAGGCCAATCCGTACCAACGCAGTCCGAATCCCCCGAGATGGATCAGGAAGGGGCTCAAATCATGAATGTAATAAGCCATCAACATGCCTAACGATCCTTGCGAAGAAGTCGGCAGGGGGCAATTTCTTTGACACGGAATCGACTCCAACGATTATGCTCTATGACCATGAATCTCCCTCTTTCCCCCAAACTTCCTATCGGCATTGCTTTTCTGATGGCGCTCTCCCTCACGGGTTGCACCACGGTGGAAAATCGCCGAGATCTTTACTCACCTCAGATCGTTGAGGGACCTTACACAAGACTGCTCCACCACGGTCTCCCAACTCCCACACCTCAGCAGATCAAAGTTAACCCCGCTGCCACCCATCAGGGGTCTTCGGGGAAAGCGGTGATCAAGCCTCAGGGATAATTAAGGGTTGGCCTGGTTAAGGAAGCGCTGATTAAAATCGCACACAGGCCGGATTTCATGGAAACCCAGCCTCGGAAAACCAGTTCAGTAGATCTCCTCGTTTACTGAACCATTGGCGCGGCGGAAGCACTGGGAGCGGATTGCCCAGGTGCGCCTCCCCCATTCGCGTCGGGATGGAGTTTCGTAAGGATCGGCTCGATGGAGGGATCGGCCTTGATCATTGCATCATGCATCGCCTGATGGAGGGATTCCTCTGCGGCATGTCTGGCCTCCGGGGTCGTGGCATTTTGTTTTGCCTCCTTCGCGGCAAGGACGGATGGATCATTCTTTACCCGTTCATGAAGCGACTTGAGTTGCTGGCGTTCGCTCTCCGTAAGGTTCGCCATTCCTGCCGGTTCATGATGACCCGGTTGCTGCCAAGGGCGGATACCGGCACTTGCATTGGTTGCAGAAGGAGAGGCTCCATTCTGAGTAACTTGGGTTGCTGGAGCGCCATCGTGTTTGCCTGGCCATTTTGGAGGCATCATTTTGGCAAGGATCGGCTCAACGGTCGGGTCGACGGCAACCATCGCATCGTGCATCGCTTTTTTTGCATCCTCCATGGCTTGATGGGCCGCCTTCATCTTTTGATCCAGCGCCGGATTCTGCTGGATCGCCTTGTCATGAGCTGCTTTCACCTGAGCTCGCTCCGCCTCGCTAAGATTAGCCATCGGACCACGCTCACCATGTAGTCCGGGTGCAGCGGGTGCTGGGGCTGGTGGGGGAGGAGGCAGGGGAGGCGTTTGGGCCGATGAGTTGGAATTCTGCTCCGCCTTCAATAAGACAGGCAGGCAACCCAGCAGGAACGAGAGGCAAAGTTGTTTTTTCATCAGAGGCTTGGAGGGGTTTGCTATGGTAGACTTTTAAGATTGGAAATTACTGGTTGGGTTTGGTTGGCTGAATCGGCTTCACGACGACGATCTTATCAAGGATGGGCTGGATCGCGGGGTCAGCCTTCAGTAGAAGATCATGACGGGTCTGATTCAGAGCTTGATGGGCAGCTACCTTCGCTTCCTTGGTCTGCGATTCCTTGATCGCCTGTCTGGCAGCAACCAACTGAGGATCATCCTTGATCTTCTTCATGGCGGCCTTCAACTGCTGCCTCTCCGTATTTGTCAGGTTGGTCAGGAGATCTTTCTTGGCATGATGCGCTGGAGTGCTTTGAGACTGCTTATTATCGACCGGGATTGTGGTCGGCGTTACTGGGTTTGTCTGCGCACATACGGAGACAAGACCAGCGAGAAGACATGACAGGAGGATTGGAGGTGTTTTCATCATGGTGAGTAACACCGCACGTTGATAAAAGTTGCCGGCTTTTCGCCCGGCACCTCCTTTTACCCTCAAAAGTGATTTTATCCCCTGCCCGCGGCTTACAACTCTTCCGGCGTGCCGAGAAGATTCGAGACACGCTGAAGAAGCCTTCCCGCCGCACCACCATCAAGAACCCTATGATCGAAACTGAGGGTAAACTGAGCTTCCGTTACAGGAACGAACGCCTTCTTCTCCTGATGCCAGAAGGGAGTGATGCGTCCAGCACCCATTCCAAGCAGGATGCTCTGCTCCGGCAACGGGATCGGAGTTGCCATCGTCAGGCCGAAGACGCCGTAGTTGGTGATCGTCGCAATGGAGCCTCCCGTATCGGATCCCGGCAGACGTCGTGCTCTGGCGAGATCGACAAGGCGGTTATAGCGTTCGACAAGATCTGCGAGGGGCGACTGGTCGGCGTGCCTGATGACCGGAACAAGCACCCCATCCTCGGCCTCCACGGCAAAACCAATGTCAATGGAACGTGGGTGAATCACCCGATCACCGATGAGGCGACCTGCCACGGTGGGCATTTCTGAAAGGGCAATAGCCAGGGCCCGAAGCGCGTAGAGCGCCGGCCCAGCCTTCACTGACTGCAGCTTGCGGTGGGCAAGCAGGATATCGAGTTGGACTGGCAGGACAACGGTTGCAAGCGGCCGTGTCCAACTACGGCGCATGGCATCGGCCACAGCAACACGCATCGAGGAAGCAGGGGAAATGGTATTCCTTTCCAGATCCTGGAGGAACCTCTCCAAATCATCAATCGTGACACGCCCCCCGGCTCCACTGCCGGCGACACCGGCCAGATCGGCGGCGTGCAAACCAAGCTCGGCCATACGGGCCTTCATACGCGGGGAAAGGAAGCTGGCTCCACCGGCGTGAGCAGGCACAGGAAGACCACTGACTGTTGGTTCCACCGATTTCCTCGAGGGCTTGATGGATTCCGCTTCGGCGGCTCCCGAAATACCGGGAGACTTTTTCTTCTTTGGCTTTTCCACCGGAGCGGGAGGGGCGTCGTTCAGTCCCAGCCTCTCCGCGTCCTCTTCGCTGATTTCGAGATAGCCTAGCGTGGCACCAACAGCGTAACTCTCGCCGATGGTAGCGGTCAGCTCCCTAAGGATACCTCCACAGGGAGCAGTGACCCCCATGACAGCCTTGTTGGTCTCCACTTCAAGGAGGTCCTTATCAGCCTCCACACGGTCGCCCACTGCGAAGGTGGCGCGCACGATGGTAGCCTCGGCGATCGACTCGCCAAGTTGCGGCATGATGATCGGAAGGAGCTTTGGTGAGTCGGGTGAAGGGAACATGGCGATCGGCGGTTCGGGTTGGAGATGGGCGGTGTCAGATTAGAGTTCCAGAAGCTGCCTCAGGGAATTGGCCACGGAGGAAGCGGTCGGACGATGGGTGCCCCAGAGGGCCGGGTGGTAGGGAACGGGCGTCTCCTTGGCATTGAGTCGCTGCGGTGGAGCGTCCAAAAGTCCAAAGCCCTCGGTGGCTACGCGCGCGACCACCTCGGCGGCAACACCACCCCAAGGCCATGCCTCCCCGACCACAAGCAATCTTCCCGTCCTGGCAACGGAGGCAAGGATTGTATCCGTATCAATTGGCCTCACCGTCCGGAGATCCACCACCTCGATGTCGTAGCCATCCTGCGTGAGTTCCTCTGCGGCGGCCAATGCCTCGTGCACCATGGCACTGTAGGCGACCACGGTGGCATCACGACCGGGCCTGGTGATGCGTGCCTTGCCAAACGGGAGTTCTTCTCCGGGAAACTTCGGCAACTTCTCCGCTTTGAGATGATAGTATAGAAACTTGTGCTCACAAAAGATCACCGGATCCTCGAGCGCAACGGCCTCCAGCATCATCGTGTAGGCATCCTCGACAGTCGCGGGTGTCATCACCACAAGACCGGGGTAATGGGCATAGATAGCCTCCATACTCTGGCTGTGAAACGGCCCGCTTCCGGGCGTCCCTCCGCTTGGCAGACGCACGACGATGGGACATGGGGTGCCGGTGCGGTAATGAAGCGTGGCTGCCTGATTGACGATCTGGTTGAAGCCGCAGGTGGAGAAGTCGGCGAACTGCATTTCAACGATCGGCCTCATCCCCTCGATAGCTGCTCCGATGGCTAGTCCCACCATGGCATCCTCGCTGATCGGAGCATCCAGGACGCGGCCAGGAAATTCCTTTGCCAGATTTTTAGTGGCCTTGAAGGCCCCGCCAAAGACACCTATGTCTTGTCCATAAATGAAGACCCTCGGATCCTCCTTCAGGGCTTTCTGCTGCGCCAGTCGTATAGCTTCAAGATAGGTGATGCTGCTCATTGGGGCTGGGGCACTTGATTCTGGGGACTAAAGATTCCTACCTAGGGAGGCAAAGGCATTCCAATCCTCTTCCGTGGGATCCGGAGCTGGTTCGCGAAGCACCTTGGAAGCTGTCTCCTCGACTTCTTTTTCGACGGCTTTATGCCAGGAGACAGCTTCCTCTTCGGATAACCAATCGTGCTCAAGAAGTGACTGCTTCGCAAGTTCCAGGCAATCCTGTCCAAGCGGGGATTTTTTCAAGGCCTCAGGAATGTAGGAGGCGTCGTCGTGCTCACCATGACCGACAAGCCTGAGGAGGTCGGCAACCACAAGCTGGGGTCCCTCGCCACGGCGGGCTGCGGCAACGGCTTCTCCAATGACAGTGAGGCAATCTACAAGATCATTGCCGACTGCGCGGTGCCCCTGGACCCCATACCCTGCCGCCTTTGCAAGAAGATCGGAACAGGCAAACTGACGGTCATTGGGTGTCGAATAGGAATACTGATTGTTGGCCACCACGACAATAAGCGGAAGCTTCTCGACAGCGGCCATGTTCATCCCCTCGTGAAAGCTTCCCGTCGAGGTGCCTCCCTCGCCGATACAGGTGGCGCCAACCGTTCCCTTCTCCCCTCGGAAGCGCTTTGCAACAAGGCTACCACAGACAGTGGAGACCATCGCTCCGAGATGGCTAATCATTGCGTGATATCCCTCCGAAGGACGTCCCCGATGAATGTTTCCATCGCGTCCCCGCATGGAGCCAAGCGAAGAGCCGAGATAGGTACGGAGCGTGTCGAGAATGGTATCGCCGAAAGCAAGCCGTCCCGCCTGATCACGGATCAGCGGGGCAAAAATATCGCCCCGGCGAAGATGAACGCCCAGAGAGACGCTCAGGGCCTCCTGTCCGCGACCAAGAAAGACGCCTCCGACGATTTTTCCGGAGCGATAGAGTGCTGCCAACTTCTCTTCGAGAAGCCGGGCTTCCAGCATGGTACGATAGGCACGGCGTGCCAGCTCGCCAGTAAGAACGCCGGCCGTGGCACCCGCGGAACTCTTTTCCTGGGACCCTTTGGTCTTCGGTGACTTGGCCTTGGTCATCAATTCAAATTACTCTGCGGCTGTGGAAAATAGGAGCATTTTATCGTCGCTCCGATGCCGGTTCGTGAGTTCAGAAATATCGGTGAGAAATTCTTAAGAAACCCCGTGGGGACTGATTTCACTAAGAAAAAGACTAAGGAAGAGATTTCCAAAGAAGGATCAGAAAAACCGCCAGGACAGCACAGAGAAGCAGGAATTGCATCCTTGCCCTGCGCTGCTCGGGAAGAGTCATCCTCCGCACGCCGTTCCCCTGCCGGAGCGGTGCATGACGCTTATCGCGGGGCCGACCGACATGGTCGGTGGCTGTGAGGACCGCAAGCTTGTGAATTCTCTCCCGCTGCTTGCGCTCCTGTTCGGCAAGTTTTT
Source organism: uncultured Spartobacteria bacterium (assembly GCA_903868795.1). GTDB lineage: Bacteria > Verrucomicrobiota > Verrucomicrobiia > Chthoniobacterales > UBA6821 > UBA6821. The sequence goes on from CAIPWR010000111.1 coordinate 14,321, forward strand.
TTGGAAGCTCCTCCACCTTCCTCTTCATCTCCTGCTCGAGTTTTTTCAACTCGGCTTCCTGTTTCCGGATCTCTTCAAGATCCCGTTCCAGCTTCAGGCGATCATCGTTGACCAAGGCCTTCGGCTTAGGCCGCAGGGGCGCAGCCGCCGCAGTACGCGGGCGGAAATTGCGGCGACCAGGAGAGGGAGTCGGCATGAATCAGTGAAAAGATCGGCTTATTTCGGCGCGGTCAGCAGATGCCAGATCCAGATAAACAGCGCAATCGTGCCGAGAATCAGGAGAGGCAGCGTGAAGGCAAGACCATTCTGGAGCCAGTAGGCAAATCCTTGATCGCTTCCTTCGTGGAAGAGTGCGCCGACCTCGACGGGCAGGCCGGTCTCGGGATCGGCAGCAGGAGAGATCTTGGCATGCGAGCGGGCATAGGCTGCGCGGGCCTCGTCGACAGTGCCGAGTGCACGGGTCAATTCACGAGGCAGATCGCGACCATTCCAAGCTTTGGGATCAATCTCTTCAAGGTTGCGGAGATGCTCTGCAAAGGAATCCTGGATGGTGTTCAATTGCTCCAGGCGACGCTGTGCTTCCTCGGTTTCACGTTGAACCATGATGATGGAACGTCCGAGCTTGTCGGCAATCTCATTACGCCCGCGCTCCAACTCTTCCTGACGGCGAGTCAATTCCTCAAGACGCTCCTTTTCCTTCTCAATGAGATCCTGCCGCTGGCGCAGTTGCAGCAACTCTGATTGCGCCCTCTTGACCTGATTCTGGAGTTCCTCAGCGGAAGGGCTCTGTTCCAAATCGAGTAATTCGTCGTTATCTTCGTGAAAGTCTGACATGACCACTATGGGTAGCGTAGCCCTCTCATTTTTACCCGAAAAATCTTCAATTAGGCGGATTTTTTATCGCGAGCCGAAGATCGCAGAACCAACCCTGACCAGATTGGCCCCCTCCTCCACGGCTACCTGATAATCTCCACTCATCCCCATGGAAAGCGTTCCAAGTGGAATGCCCGACTTTTGAGACATTCGATCCCGCAATTCCCGGAGAGCGGCAAAATAGGGACGCGCCGATTCCGGATCCTGAGCCAAGGGAGCCATCGTCATGAATCCCTCCACCTGAACCCGCGGCAGGGCCAGAAGTCCCTCCAATTCCCGCTCCAGATTCTCTGGAGAAAATCCATGCTTACTCCCCTCGCCCGAAACATTCACCTCGAGCAAAATTCTCGGAGACATCCCCTCCTCAGCCGCGATCCGGTCGATGTCTTTCGCAAGATCAGTCGTATCAACGCCATGAATCAATTCAAACAACGGCAAGGCTTTCCTCACCTTGTTCGATTGAAGATGTCCGATAAGATGCCAGCGAAGACTCCCCGGGAGCGCCGGCACCTTGATCAGCGCCTCCTGAACACGGTTCTCCCCGAAGAGCTCCTGCCCCGCATCCACCGCTTCACGGATTACCTCGGCGGGATATGTCTTGGAAACGGCGATCAACTGCACGGAAGAGGCTTCGCGCCCCGCGCGCCGTGTTGCAGCGGAGATATTCTCTCGGACGGATTCAAGGTTTTCGGCAAGGGAGGGCATGTGTGGAGAGCTTTGGGATTGATTCAAAGAACACGGGAAGGGCAATCGTTTTGCCTTGGGATTCATCCCCTGATCACGGCAGACTCTGACGATGCATATCGAGGGATTCAAGGTCTTCTGCGATCTCTGCGACACGGGAAATTTCTCCCGCGCCGCCGAAGCAAGCGGCATCACCCAGAGTGCGGTGAGCCAGCAGGTTCGAGCCGTTGAAAAACGCTTCGGCGTTCCGCTGATCGATCGGGATAAGAAATCCTTCCACCTCACTCCCGAGGGGCACGTCTATCTTGAAGTCTGCCGCGACATTCTCAACCGCTACGACAGCCTTGGAACCCGCTTCCGCGTCGCCCGCGGAGAGCTCAAGGGCAGGCTTCGCATTGCCAGCGTTATCAGTATTGCCCTGCACAATCTCCCTCCCATGCTTAAGCAGTTCCGTAAGAACCACCCCGGCGTCGAGGTCACCGTCGACTACCGCAAGGCAGAGGAGATCTATGAAACGATCGAGGATGGCCGTGCTGATCTGGGACTCGTTGCCTATCCCAAGGCACGACCGGGCTTACGTGCCATCACCTGCTGGCAGGAGCGTCTCGTTCTCGTGATGCCACCCGGGCACCCCCTCTCAGGCAGGAAACCACTGGGCCTTGAGCATCTCGATGGTCAGCGCTTTGTCGGACTCACCCCCGACATTCCGACCCGCCAGCATCTTGACAAAACACTGCGTGCCGCTGGTGTGAAGGTCTCCTACGTCGCGGAGTTGGAGAACATTGAGACCGTAAAGGCAGCCGTTGAGGCGGAACAGGCGATCTCGATCATTCCCGAGACCTCCGTGCGTCAGGAAATCAAGCAGGGAACCCTGAGCACACGACAACTCGACGCCGAGCGGATGTGGCGTCCCATGGGTGCCGTGACACTCAGGCCGATGCCTGAGAAGCCCTCCCTGCTCGAGTTCCTCAGCCTTCTGACCCCGAGGGCCAAGGCACTCATCCCGACGGCTTAGGGAAGCACCAAGTCACGCTTCCATGTTTCGCTCATTTTTTGATCGGGGGCGTGCATCTTTGAAATTTTTCTGCCACGTTACTTGGCATCATGTTCTGTCGATTCTTCTCCAGCATCCTGCCTTTGGCTCTAGCGATTCTTTCCCCGGCACTCGCCTCTGCGCAGCAAGGAAGCCCGACAAACCTTTCCAATCCCCCTGCGACCTCACCGCCTCCGGCTCTCGCTCCGCTAACAACCGCATCAACCAACGCCTTAGCGACGACTACGGTTTCCAATAATCCGACCGCGATATCTACGAGCGCCCCTGCCATCGTTTCTGCAGGCATGCAGGCACCTGTACGACAGGCTCCGGGAACCGAACGCAGCAGCTTCAGCTCGATCCATGTCGACGGCCCCTACATCGCCATGACCTTTGATGACGGCCCCGATGCAAAACTGACGCCAAGACTCCTCGATATCCTCAAGGAGCGTCACATCCACGCGACGTTCTTTGTTCTGGGTCAGCGCGTTCAGGATCATCCCGAAATCCTCCAGCGTGAGATCGCCGAGGGGCACGAGGTCGGCAACCATAGCTGGGATCACAAGGCTCTCAATAAGTTAGCCGAAGGCGGTCTTCAGCATGAGTTGGCTGACACTTCGGAACTGATAAAGCAAACCATCGGCAAGCCGGTCACCTTGATGCGGCCTCCCTACGGAGCCACGAACCCTCGTCTCAGTCGGGCTATCGAGAAAGAGTATGGGATGAAGGTCATTCTCTGGTCAGTGGATCCGGATGACTGGAAAGATCCAGGTGCGGCCGTTGTCTCCAGCCGCATTATCAATGGATGGAAGCAGAGCGGGGGAACCAAGCCCGGTGCCATCATCCTCTCCCACGACATTCACAAGGGAACCATCGAGGCGATGCCGGCCACACTCGACGCCTTGCTCGCCAAGGGTTACAAGTTCGTGACCATTTCGGAACTCCTTGCTCTCGAGAGCAAGAATCCAGCACCTACTCCTTCGGCTTCCTCTTCAAGCTCCCCTTCGGCTCCAAAGAGCAGCAATTCCAAGAAACACCAGAGCTAAGCGATCGGAGTAGCCGAGAGAATATTTTTCAAGATCGAGAGAGCTTCGTCAGCCTCTGCCTTCGTGATGTTCAGCGGCGGCAGAAGCCGAATCGTCCGTTCTCCGGAGGGGATTACGAGCAGGCCAGCAGCCATGAGCGCCTTGGTGGCGATGATCGAGGGAAGCCCCTCCCCGGCGAGATCATTCAGCTCGATACCGATCATCAGACCGACACCCCGAACCAACCGGATCGCAGTTAGATTCATCGCCTCCAACTCCGTCATCAGGTAAGCGCCTAGGTTCCGAGCGTTTTCCAACAAGCCTTCCTCCCTAATCGTTGAGAGCACGGCAAGACCGGCCGCGGCCACCAGAGGGTTGCCTCCATAGGTCGTCCCATGCGTACCTGAACCGAGCAAATCGCAGAGAGGAAGATTGGTCGGACTGGCTGTCGAGCGGGTTCCCGCCCAGAAGGCGCCGAGCGGCACGCCCCCTGCGATTCCCTTAGCCCAGCTCACCGCATCGGGCTCGACACCTGATGGAATAATCGTCCTCCAAGCACACCAGTCCCCGGTCCTGCCGAATCCACACTGAACCTCGTCGAACATCAGGAGGAGGTCATGCTGATCGCACAACTCACGAACCCCTTTTAGGAATTCCGGTGTCGCAGGATTGATTCCCCCTTCGCCTTGAACAGGCTCCAAAAGGATCGCGATGGTCTTCGACGTGATCGCCGCCTCGGTAGCAGCTAAGTCATTGAATGGAACATGGACAAATCCCTCCACCAACGGTGCAAATCCGGTCTTCACCTTTTCCTGACCGGTCGCACTGATTCCGCCGAGCGTTCGGCCATGGAAAGAATTGGTGAAGGTGATGATCTCATGCTGACCCGTAGGTGCTCCGAATTTCCGGGCCAGTTTGTAGAGCCCCTCGTTTGCTTCGGCACCGCTATTGGAGAAGAAGACCTTCCCGCCGAGTCCCATGAGATCGACGATCAGTTTCGCAAGTTGCCCCTGAGGACGCGTCAGGTAGAGATTGGATGTATGGATCAGCGTGGCGGCCTGTTCCGCCAGAGCCTTGGTTAACTTGGGATGGGCATGACCCAAGGAACAGACGGCAATGCCGGCTCCGAAATCAAGATAGGCTTTGCCTGCTTCGTCCCAGACCCGAGTTCCTGCGCCCCGGCTTAATGCAAGGTCGAA
>CAIPWR010000112.1 GCA_903868795.1 uncultured Spartobacteria bacterium
ACGTGGAGCGGATCAGGGAACCAAGAAGATCTTTCCGGAGTAGGGATCCTTAACCTCGGAACCGGGAGGGAATCCGCGGACATCGACATAACCGGCAGTCGGAGAGTGGGGGCTTGTCACGAAGCCGGGCTTTCCCGGAACAGGGGTGCCATAAGGGAGATCGCGGGGAGCAGCTACGGGAACGGGAGTCGGGGTGGCAAAAGGATTCGCCGGGCTTGAGATCACATTGGTCGCCGTGCTGTTGGTGTCGACGAGAGCCGTATTGGTGTCGGTGAGTGCGTTGGTGGAGGTCCCGTTCGTCGTGAACTGGGTGTCAACCGAGTCCGTCGAGGGGTGCTTTTTCCTTGGAGTTGGCGTCTCGGTATCGGCGCATCCCGCCAAGATCAGGACAAGACAAAGAGGAAGCAAGTGGAGTGATGATTTCATCATGGTGAATTCATTAGGTGATCACTCATTTGCCCCGTGACTTCAATGTTTTTCAACAGGAATTAGGATTTTGAGTGAGGATGCCACTTGTGACGAAAGCGTCACATCGATAAATTCTGTTGCCAAAGTGATCCGGTGCCACCATAGCTTGTGATCGAAGTTCGATGATAGCGATTCAGGCAATGCAGGTTCCCCGCTGGTCGGGAGGGCTGCTCCAAGATCCTCAGGTGAGGGATTGGTGCATTCCAAGAAGCAGCCGTCAGCGTAACAGGAACCAACAAAAACAAGCAGTATGAAGTTATATATCGGGAATCTTCCCTTCTCAGCAACCGACGCTGACCTCCGTGAGGTTTTCGGCGCACACGGCACCGTCACGGATGCAATCGTCATGATTGACCGCACAACCGGCCGCTCCCGCGGATTCGGATTTGTCACCATGGGCAGCGACGACGAAGGTCGTGCAGCCATCACAGCTCTCAGCGGTGCCGACATGGGCGGCCGCAATCTCACTGTCAATGAAGCCCGTCCGATGGAGGATCGTCCTCGCGGTGGTGGCGGCGGTGGTGGATATGGCGGCGGCGGCGGCGGTGGATACCGCGGCGGTGGTGGTGGCGGCGGTGGAGGATACCGCGGCGGTGGTGGTGGCGGCGGCGGTGGATACCGTGGTGGTGGCGGCGGCGGTGGATACCGCGGCGGCGACGACCGTGGTGGATACCGTGGTGGCGACGATCGCGGCGGCCGTCAGGACTACCGCTAAGTTCTCATCAGGTCCCTTACACAGGGATTTTTTCTACGAAAGACCCGGAAGTTTGCTTCCGGGTCTTTTTTTGTCTCTTAGAAACTTCGGGCAGCGTTCAAAATCCCTGCCGCCTTATGGAGGGTCTCCTCCCATTCCTTTTCGGGATCAGAGTCGGCAGTGATGCCCGCACCGACATGGAATTCGGCCACGGTATCCCTGATGACCAAGGTACGGATCGCGATGTTAAACTGGCTCTCCCCATTGTAGCCGAAGTATCCGATGGCCCCGGTGAAAAGGCCGCGAGGGGTTGGCTCTAACTCCCGGATAATTTCCAGGGCCCGCTTTTTCGGAGCTCCTGAGATGGACCCTCCTGGGAAACAAGCTGCTACGGCTGCGACATGGGAAACTTCTTCCCTCAGGGTTCCCTCCACTGTGGAAACGAGGTGGAAGACCTGGGCATAGCGTTCCAACTCGACCAGACGAGGGGCCGTGACGGTGCCGTACTCACAGACGCTTCCCAGATCGTTTCTCTCGAGATCGGTAATCATAATGAGCTCCGCGATCTCCTTCGGGGAGGATCTGAGTTCTAGAGCCTCCTTTTCATCAGCAGTGTTTTCATCGCGTCGTGGTCGCGTGCCCTTGATGGGGCGAGTTGAGATCTTTCGTCCGCTCATCTTGAGGAAGCATTCCGGAGAGCTGGAGAGGATCGTCTCGTCCCCCAAGGAGAGATAGGCCGCATGAGGAGCCGGAGAGGACCTCCGTAATGCCAGATAGAGCGGCCAGGGATCACTGGCGAATTTCGTGGAAAAGCGATGGGCTAGGCAGACCTGATAAATGTCCCCAGCCGCAATGTACTCCTTGGCGCGGCGGACGATCCGCACATACTCGTCCCTTCCCATGTCGGATTTGAAGTCCAGAGAGGGCAGAGGAATATCGAGGGATGATTCCTCGGGGGAAAACTCCTTGGAGTTCCCGATTTCTAGATGGTCGTAAAAACCGAATCGAAACGATCCGTCGAAACGAAAATAACCTATTGCGGCTCCATTGGGCATCTCGGAACAGCTTGCCGGACGCTTTCTTGCTTCCAACGCACTCTCGATCCGATGCCACTCTGAGGCTCCTCCCTCGAGGATCAGGTCTGGCTCGGTCGCCATCAGTGATATGCCACCAGGTGTTCCCAAGGAGGAGTCCAGCCAAACAAAACCTTCCCGTTTCCTGAGTGACGAGATCTCTGGGATGCTTGGTTTTTGATGCGGTGCTGACATGGGGAAGGGATGCTGACTCACAGTTGCGCTCGGCACATCTTGCCATCACCTCGCATTTTTGGTTCTTTGACAAGGACTCAAGGGCTTGATTTGTAAAGCCCACATCCTTTCACCCCTTCCACTTATGATAAACCGGTTCCTTCTCTCCTCGCTGATCGCTCTCTCCCTGAGCTTAATACCCGCAGTTGCACAAGATCAGTCGGCCTCGAACTCAACGAACCCACCAACCGCCCCCGCCCCTCTCCAGATCCAAGATAACGCACAACCTGGGGCAACTTCCGCTCCCTCTCTCTTCTCCACTTCACCAGCAGTAGCTCCTGCTTCGAATGCCCCTGCCCCTGCTCCTGTCGATACGACTGCCGCTGCTTCGAATCAGACCTCCAATGCAACAACGCCCGCTGATCCGCTAGCTCCCGCAGCAAATTCCGGCGTGGGTTCCCCGGGGCAGAACCCGCCTCAGAGTGATCCTAACTCCCTGATTCCACCACCGATCGAGCCGTCGCAGCCTTCCCCGATCAATTCTGCCGGTAACGAGGAGAAGCAGCGCCAGGACCAAAAAGCCAAGTATTACGCGGCGAAGGTGAAAGCTGACAAGGAAGAGGGCCTTGCTTCACTTCTGACGAAGAGCGACAAGGCGAAGAATGACGAGACCAAGCGTGAAATCCTCCGTGAATATTACGATCTGCTCGCGAAGCGGATGAAGAAGATCGACCCTTCCATTTCGGAGTGGATTGACACGATGCACGCTGCCTATCTCCGCCGTATTCAGCAGATCCGCGTCGAGCCCAGCATTCCCCAGGGACTGCCTCCCGCAGTCGATGCTTCCTCCAATGCCTCTCCCGCCCCGTCACCCACCGCGACTCCCGTGCATCACAAGAAGAAGAAAAAAACGGATGATGATGAATCCACTTCCCCCTCTCCGTCTCCGTCGAAGAAGTCTCAATCAAATTCCTCAGCCAAAGCCTCTCCTTCCCCTTCTCCAAAATCTTCCGAAAAGAAAAAGGCAGATTCCAATAACGACTAGGGTCGCCTTTTAAGCAGTTGATCGCTTCCATGCAGGGGTTCATTCATCTCCTGCTGCAATTGCTTCTTTGGGGTCTTCTAATTCCCCTGCTGGGCCTATGTTTCATTCACTCCCTCATGAACATGAGGTTGCTGAGGAGATTGAAGTCCATGGTTCCTGTGAGTGGAGAACTGCAAGATGTGTCGGTGCTGGTTCCGGCTCGTAATGAGGAGGGACGGATCCGTGACTGTCTTGCGTCTCTCATCGCGCAGGAGCCTCCGGTCCGGGAGATCATCCTGCTAGATGATCGGTCCAGTGATGGAACGGCCGCGATTGCACTGGAACTAGGGTTCCAAAAGGAGCCAGGAAGCCGTCTGAGAATTATTCATGGGCAGGATTTGCCACAGGAGTGGGTTGGTAAAAACTGGGCCTGCCATCAACTCTCTCTGGCCGCCTCACCAGAGAGCACGCATCTTCTCTTCACCGATGCCGACACGGTTCATGGTCCCGCTTGTGTTCGTTCGGCGATCGCGCATGCTCTATCCACGAAGGCCGATCTTCTCTCGCTCTGGCCCGATCAGATTACTGGCACCTGGTCTGAAAAAATGGTGATTCCCCTGGGATATCTCCTCTTCATGGCGTTTCATCCATTTCCCCTTCTCGGCCTCTTGCAACAGAAACCAGAAAGGGCTGCACGGTGGGGCTTCACTCGGGCTCAGTTGGGCGCGCTTGGAGCAGCCAATGGACAATTCCTTCTTTTTAAGCGTTCCTCGTATGAGGCCCTCGGGGGGCATGAATTCCTGAAGAATCATCTCGTTGAAGACATTGCTTTTGGCCGAAGGGTGGCCTCTCGGACAGGCGAGGGGATGCGGTTGGTCAATGCCGATGGCATCGATCTTCTGAAGTGCCGTATGTACACGGGCTTTCCAGAACTCTGGGAGGGCTTCTCCAAGAATCTTCGCCCCGTCTTTGAGGAGTCGCATGTCGGTTTTGTGCTCTTTGGAGTGGTGATTTTCAGTTTCTTCCTTTTGCCGTTTCTGTTGCTGATGCTCAAAGGGCCGTTGTTTGAAGCTGCCATGATTGCAGTCCTGTTGATCATGGGAATGAGGTTGATGTTGACTGTGCGGTTCCGCACCTCGTGGCTTGGATTCATCACTCACCCATTCGCCGTGATCCTCTCGCTTCTCATTGCGCTCAATAGCTGGAGACTTTGCCAAACGTCCGGGGTGAGCTGGAAGGGGCGTAACTATTCCGGCAAAACCCGCTCCCTTCTCGACTGAAATCAACGAAGGGAGTTTTTTGAACGCGCACATGAAAAAATCGGAGCGTATCGAGGTGTTTGTCCGTGAATTGGAGGGAAGCTGCGGGGAGAGATCCTTCGATGCGTGTTACCTAGGATACTTTGAGTGCTTTAACTCCGGGCGCTATTACGAGGCTCATGACGTGCTGGAGCACCTTTGGTTAAAGAATGGCCGCAGGGCCCCCGATTACGCTTTCTACAAAGGACTGATCCAGCTCGCCGGAGGTTTTGTCCATCTCAGACTCCAGTACCTAAACCCTGCTCATTTGAAGCATGGTCGACGCTTACGCCCCGCACGGAGGCTCTTCCTTCTGGCGGAGACGAATCTTACCCCTTACGGCCCCTTGCATCATGGCTTAGAACTCAAGCCGGTACTTTCTCTCTGCTGGAACATGATCGTCCTGTTGGAGAAATCCGATTGTACTGATAATCCCTGGACTCCTGACACCACTCCTCTATTGCCGAATCCCGTTGCCAGAAAAGGCTCCGATTGAGCACAACTTGAGGGTAATCTTTTCATCGTGTTCCGTTCCTATCACGCCCGCATCAAGAATCCCCGCGTCGCCTTGGTCGCTGGACTCACCGTGGCGCTGCTCTTGCAGCTTGGCAGCGGATGGATTGATCCTTACACAACGCAGGTCATTCTCTTTGCCGCCATCAATGTCATTCTGGCCGTCTCCTTGAATCTCGTGATGGGTGAGACTGGGCAGTTTTCGCTCTGTCATGCTGCTTTCATGGCTGTCGGTGCCTACACCTCGGCACTGCTTACCGGCAAGGCTCTCCCTGCGCTCTTTCCCCATCTCGCATGGACGGGGTCTTCCTGGGCCTCGCAGCTGACCTTCCTTCCTGTCCTAATTATCGCGGGGCTTATTGCGGCCTTTGCAGGCCTGATCGTCGGCGGCCCGTCGCTCCGTCTTCGGGGGGATTATCTGGCAATGGTGACGCTCGGATTCGGTGAGATCATCCGCGTCCTCCTGCAGAATACCAATGCCGTTGGCGGAGCGCGCGGCATTGAGGGGATCCTGCCGGCGACGAATCTTTTCTGGGCGATCGGCTTTGCCGCCGTGACCCTCTATACGATGATTGCGCTGGTCCGATCGACCTATGGCCGAGGATTCCAAGCAGTGAGGGATGATGAGATTGCCGCCGCGGCGATGGGGATCAACACCACACGATTCAAGGTGACCGCCTTTATCATCGGGGCCTTCTTCGCCGGCGTTGCCGGCGCTCTCTATGCCCATGCCGTTGAGTTTATCAGCCCAGAGGGATTCAATTTTCTCCGCTCCTTCGAGATCATAGTCATGGTCATTCTTGGTGGACTGGGGAGGCCGGTGGGGGTTGCCGTGGCGGCGATCTTGATCACCCTGCTGAATGAATGGCTGCGTGACCTTTCGCAGTACCGCATGGTTGTGTATGCCCTCATTATCATTCTTTTCATGATCTTTCGTCCCACGGAATCGCTGGGACCCTTCTTCGGAAGGCTGATTCCCGAAAGATTGAGATCCGTCCGATTCAAAAAATCACAAGCTGCATGAGCACCTTACGACCCTTACTTGAGGTCAGGAACTGCTCTCTCCGCTTCGGAGGTATTGCCGCTCTCACTGATGTCTCAATAAAGATTAATCCTGGGGAGTTGCTTGGATTGATCGGCCCTAACGGAGCCGGCAAAACCTCGCTTTTCAATATCTTAACCGGGGTCTATCGCCCAACCGAGGGGGAGATTCTGTTTGAGGGAGGACTCATCGCCGGTCTTCCATCCCATGCCATCAATACGCTCGGCATGGCGCGCACGTTCCAGAACATCCGTCTCTTCGGCTCGCTGGATGTCGGAATGAATGTACGCACCTCGTTTATCGCAAGGTTGCGCAATGGTCTCGTCAATACGGTATGCCGCGGGCGATCCTTTCGCAGCGAGGAGGAGGAGGTTCAGGAAGAGGGGCGTCGGTTGCTTGCCTACTTTGGACTCGAACACGCAGCCATGCATCCAAGCCGCAGTCTTCCGTATGGGGACCAGCGTCGACTGGAGATCGTCCGGGCTCTTGCAACCAAGCCACGCCTTCTTCTGCTTGATGAACCTGCCGCGGGAATGAATCCGACCGAAAAAGAAGAACTGAAGCAGTTAATCGCGCGCGTCCGTGATGAATTCGGCACAGCAGTGATGCTCGTCGAGCATGACATGAAGGTTGTGATGGGGATCTGTGAGCGTCTCTATGTGCTCGATCAAGGTAAGGTTCTTGCTTCGGGAACGCCCGCAGAGATCCGTGCCAATTCCAAGGTGATCACAGCTTATCTTGGGGAGAGTCATGGGGAGGAGGTTGCATGAGTACTGATCCACTTGCTCCCATGTTGGAAATCACGGCGTTGGAGGTTTGCTACGGCGGGATCCGTGCACTGAATGGACTTTCGCTGAAAGTTCCTAAAGGCAGCATTGTGACGCTTATCGGAGCCAATGGTGCTGGCAAATCGACAACCCTTCGGACGATTTCCGGACTCGTGCCAGCAACTGCCGGATCCATCATCTTCGATGGCCAAGAGATCGCAGGATGCCCCGCTCATCGTATTGTGGCAGATGGTCTTGCGCATGTCCCGGAGGGGAGGCTGGTTTTTCCTGATTTGACCGTGAAGGAGAACCTGATGATGGGGGCCTACCTGCGGCGCGATCGCAAAGAGATCTCCGCTGATCTGGAGTGGGTTGGAGAATTTTTCCCTCGTCTCAAGGAGCGTATCACTCAACGCGCTGGTACGCTCAGCGGTGGAGAACAGCAGATGCTGGCAATCGGCCGCGCCCTCATGGGGAGACCCCGCTGCCTCATGCTCGATGAGCCTTCGCTCGGAATCGCCCCCCTCCTTGTGGAGACCATCTTTGAGCGACTGGTGGCTCTGAACAAGGAGCGTGGAATGACGATGCTACTGGTGGAGCAGAATGCTTCACTTGCCCTAAAGGTCAGTGATTACGCCTACGTCCTTGAGACCGGGCACATTCATCTGGAAGGCCCCTCCTCCGAGATCAAGAATCGTCCAGAGATTCAGGCGGCTTATCTGGGACACTAAGAACTCCTTTTTCCGGCTGGATTAAGTGATGGCAAGTTGGGATCTGTGGCCTTGCTCTTGGAGGTGCTCCTAGGATACGTAGAGAGGCTATGGTTTTTTCCGCAACAGCCCTTTTACTCCTCGATGCCGCCGCCTCCGCGCCACAGGCACCCAGCCCCATTACCCAGTTTGCCCCACTGATCTTCATCGGTGTCATCTTCTACTTCCTTCTGATCCGTCCCCAGCAGAAGCAACGCAAGGAGCAGCAGAAGCTGATCGAATCCATTAAGACGGGTGACAAGGTGGTCACCAGCGCTGGCATCCATGGCATGATCTCTAATGTGAAAGAGCGCACCGTTCTGCTGAAGGTTGCTGACAATGTGAAGATCGAGATCGACAAGGCAGCTGTCGCAACGGTGCTTGACCGCTCCTCTGAAGAATCCACGGAGACCCCGGCCTCTTAAACCCGGCACCGCTCCGCAAATCTCCCCCTGACAGCCACTAGACGTTCTAACTGATTGACTCCTCGACGCCACCGCTCCAAATGACACCTCTACTCACCTTTTTCTTCGGGCTGCTGATTCTGGGCCTCTTTGCCTGGTACTTCTCCACAGAGAGTGATGGCAAGAAGCGTTGGCTTGGCGCTGTTCTGACGATCCTGCTGTTGCTCTTCTGCCTCGATTCGGCAACACCCCCTGCCAAGAAAATCCACCTCGGTCTGGATCTTCGCGGCGGCACGTCCTTCCTTCTTCAGTTAGTTCCGCAGAACGACCAACCAATCACCGCCGACATGCTTCAGCAGGCTGTCGAGGTGATCCGTAAGCGTGTCGATAAGTTCGGCGTCAGTGAGCCTGTGATCGCACCGCAGGGCTCCAGCAGGATTCTTGTGCAGATCCCTGGCCTTGATCCCGCTCAGATTCAGTCCACCAAGGAGCAGCTCCAGCAGGTGGCGAAGCTCGAGTTCGCTGAGGTTCACCCCGATTCCGTCGCTCTCATCGCTCAGATCGACAAGGGAGAGGCGATCCTGCCGCCAGGCTTTGTCATCAAGGAGCATGTCCAGAACTATCAGGGCAAGGAGATCAAGGAGCGCCTGCTCGTGAAGAAAGAGGCTGACCTGACCGGCGAGCATGTGAACCGCGCTTTTGCCTTCTTCGATCAGCAAGGCTACGGCGTATCGCTCAATCTTGATGGCGAAGGAGCCAAGACCTTCTTCGAGCTAACTCAGCAACTCGCCCCTCATCAGGGTCGTCTTGCGATCCTTCTCGATGGGAAAATTCAGAGCGCCCCCTCGGTGAAGAACCCCATCGCGGGAGGTCAGGCGCAGATTACAGGAAATTTCAAAGAGAAGGAGGCCCGCGAACTTGCTAGCGTCCTTGAGAATCCACTGCGCACTCCGGTGACGATCGAGGAGACCCGCAGTGTCTCGCCGACTCTGGGTCAAGATTCGATCCGTAGCGGCATCGTCTCCGGTATCGGGGGCCTCGCCCTTGTGATGCTCTTTGTGCTTTTCTACTACCGCCTCGCCGGTTCGGTTGCCCTGATCGGACTCTGGATCAATATCATTCTGCTCTTCGGAATGATGGCGATGTTCCATTTCGTCCTGACCCTCCCAGGTATCGCCGGTATCATCCTGACGATCGGCCTCGCTGTGGATGCGAATGTGCTGCTCTATGAGCGCCTGCGTGAAGAGCTTGGTGCAGGGAAGTCACTTGGTGCCGCCATCGACGGAGCCTACAACAAGGCCTTTAGCGCGATTTTCGACGCGAACGCCACAACGCTCATCACCGCCGGCATCCTCTTCTGGCAGGCTACTGGACCTGTGCGCGGATTCTCCGTTACGCTGATGCTTGGCATCGTTGCCTCGCTCTTCTCGGCGATCCTTTTCACCCGCACCGCCTTCCGTTGGATGATGAAATTTGCGGGCCTGAAGCGCCTTACCATGGCGAATCTGGCGCCAACCCATCAGTTCAATTTCCTAGGCAAGCGGGTGATCGCTGTTTTTATCTCTGTCATCTTGATCGGAGGCTCGATTGTCTTCTTCGCAGTACGTGGGGCCAATAACTTCGGTATTGATTTCCGGGGTGGAGATCTGTTGGTCATCGATTCGCAACCCGCTCTCACGGTGAACGAGGTTCGTGGTGCGCTGGCTCCTCTTCACCTTACCGAGGAGACGATCCAGCTCGAACAGGCCGGCACCCAGCAGATGATTGCCATCCGAAGCGCGGAGGATACTTCCAGCCGGATCTTCGAGAAACTGAAGGCCAGCTTCACCGATCGTAAGCTGGTTGCCGCCCAGCAGGAGAAAGTTGGTGCCCAGATTGGTCTCGAATTTGCCAAGAAGGCGCTCCTCGCACTCGGCCTCGGTATGGTCGGTATCCTGATTTACGTGACGCTTCGCTTTGAGTTCTCCTTCGCGGTGGGTGCCCTTGTGGCTCTCCTTCACGATGTGATCATCACGGTCGGGGTCTTCTCCCTGACTGGCGGAGAACTCTCTCTCGTGATGGTCGGTGCAATCCTAACGATTGCCGGTTACTCGATCAACGATACGATTGTCGTTTACGATCGTATTCGTGAGGGACTCCGCAACGGCGCTGGCGGAAGTGTCGAGGCCTTGATGAATCGTAGTATCAACGAAACCCTCGGCCGCACGATCCTGACGGGTGGTATGACGCTTCTCTCCGTGGCGACCCTCTTCTTCTTCGGTGGCGCCGTGCTTAAAGACTTCGCTTTCGCGATCTTGATAGGAATCCTTGTCGGAACCTACTCCTCGGTTTTTGTCGCCTCGCCGATTGTTCTCTGGTGTTCCAAGCTCGGAGCCAAGAAAGCAGCCGCAGGGAAATAGTCGGCAACCACCTTTCACTTTCTAACCTCAGCTCATTCATGTCACTTCTCGTCCTTGGTTCCATTGCTCTCGACACTGTCAAAACACCACTTGAGGAGCGTGCCGACATCCTTGGCGGCTCAGCTTCCTATGCGGCTGTTGCTGCCAGTTTCTTTTCCCCGGTGAATCTTGTGGGAATTGTCGGAGATGATTTTCCCAAGGAGAACATCGAGTTTTTCAGAAGTCGGAACATCGATCTTGAGGGACTGCAGGTTGTTCCTGGGAAGACCTTCCGCTGGTCCGGGGAATATATGTGGGACATGAATCAGCGGGAGACTCGCTCGGTGGAATTAAATGTCTTCGAGAATTTCACCCCTGATCTTCCCGAGGCCTATCGTTCCGCCCGGATGGTCCTGCTGGGCAATATCGCTCCGGCGCTCCAACACCACGTGCATGATCAGTTGACCCGTCCCCATTTCGTCATCGCCGATACGATGGATCTCTGGATCAATATCGCCAAGGAGGAGCTGGTGCGCCTGATCGCCCGGGTCGACATGCTTATCCTGAATGATGGTGAGGCCCGTGAACTGACTGGAGAAACGAGCCTGATCAAGGCTGGTCGCCGTATTCGCGAGATGGGACCCTCCACGGTGGCGATTAAAAAGGGTGAGCATGGCTGCCTTCTCTTCGGCAATGGACAGTTCTTCAGCTGCCCTGCCTATCCCCTGGAGGATATTCATGATCCGACCGGAGCCGGCGACTGCTTCGCCGGTGGACTTGCAGGATATCTGGCCAGTCGTCACCTCAGTGATGAAGAGCTGAGTGAGAAAAAAGAGATCCCTTTTGAATACCTTCGCCAAGCCGTTGTGGAAGGAAGCGTTCTTGCCAGTTTCAATGTCCAGTCCTTCAGCATGGATCGTCTAAGGACGGTGACCAAGGAGGACATCGCTGAGCGGTACGAGATCTTCCGCACGCTGAGCCGCTTCGAGGCGATCTGACCCTCGTTTTCGGAGCAGATCGGTGCGGATGACCTTGTCCTCGGAAGGTTTGGGGAGCATGGTGGAGCCATGAACAAGAGTCCCAAGCCCACCCCCACTGGGAGCCTCTCGGCCTCCGTGCTTCTCCCTCCCGAGGATCTCTATCCCTTATTGGAATGTCGTCACTGTGATCCCCATCGGATTCTCGGCGTTCGATCCCATCGGGGGGGAGGAACGATAGCCCGGGTCTTCTATCCCGGCGCATCAAGCGTGGCTCTAAGCTTCTCGAGTGGCGAAAAGCTCTCTCTCACGAAAGTCCATGCTGATGGATTGTTTGAAGCTGAGAGCGCAAAGCAGATTGCCTCCGGCCCCGGCGATTACAATGTCGAGGTGACACGGGCAGACGGCTCGGCGGTTCATTTCAGGGATGCGTATGCGTTTGCTCCCATACTCGGCGAACTCGATCTCTATCTACTGGGCCAGGGTGAACATTTGGAGGCTTACAAGGTTCTTGGTGCTCATCCCCGCAGCATCGATGGCATTTTCGGGACTTCTTTTGCAGTCTGGGCGCCGAATGCACAACGGGTAAGCGTCGTTGGCGACTTCAATGGATGGGATGGTCGTCGCCATATGATGCGGCGTCTTGGGGGATCTGGTATTTGGGAGGTTTTTATTCCCGGAGTTGCCGAAGGGGAGCATTACAAATTCGAGATTCGTGGTCCTCATGGGGATGTCTTTCTCAAGACAGATCCCTATGGTTTTTTTGCCCAGCATGACCTGAGGACAGCCTGCATGGTGACCGACCTCGGACGCTATTCCTGGAGTGACCAGAACTGGATGGAGCGGAGAGCCAGCCGGAATGCTTACGTCGAGCCGATGTCTGTTTATGAAGTCCATCTTGGATCCTGGCGCAGGCGCCCCGAGGAGAAGGATAGACCTCTCAGCTACCTGGAGCTATCTGTGGAGTTGGTTACCTACGTGAAGGAAATGGGATTCACCCATGTCGAGTTACTGCCCGTCATGGAGCATCCCTTCGACGGATCGTGGGGCTACCAAGTGGTCAATTTCTTTGCTCCGAGCAGTCGCTTCGGCTCGCCGGATGAATTTCGGCATCTCATCGATGCTCTTCATCAAGCAGGTATCGGGGTGATTCTCGATTGGGTGCCCGGCCACTTCCCGAAGGATGCGCATGGGCTTGCACGCTTCGATGGTACGGCACTCTATGAGCATGAAGATCCTCGTCTCGGTGAACATCGTGACTGGGGAACGCTGATCTTTAACTACGGACGCAATGAGGTTCGGAATTTCCTGATCGCGAATGCGCTCTTCTGGCTTGAGCAGTACCACATCGATGGCCTCCGAGTGGATGCCGTCGCCTCGATGCTCTATCTCGATTACTCGCGCAATGCTGGTGAATGGATTCCAAATTGCTTTGGCGGACGTGAGAACCTCGAGGCGATCGAGTTCCTGAAGGCCTTTAACGCCGCCTGCTACGCCCGCCATCCGGGAGTCGTGACGATTGCCGAGGAATCGACGGCATGGCCTGGAGTCTCCAAGCCCGTCTACGACGGTGGGCTCGGTTTTGGATTCAAGTGGAACATGGGGTGGATGAACGACTCGCTTCGCTACATCGCGCGTCCTCCAATCCACCGTAAGCATCATCAAGGTGATATTACCTTCTCCATGCTCTACGCCTACCATGAGCACTTCGTGCTGGTTCTGAGCCATGACGAAGTGGTGCATGGGAAGGGATCCCTGCTGAATAAGATGCCCGGGGATGACTGGCAGAAGGCGGCAAATCTGCGGATGTTCCTGAGCTGGATGTGGACTCACCCCGGAAAAAAGCTTCTGTTCCAGGGCTGTGAAATCGGGCAGTGGCGCGAGTGGGATCACTCCCACAGCATCGATTGGCATTTGCTGGAAAATCAACCTCATGAGGGCATTCAGAAATTGGTGCGGAGACTCAATGAGATCTATCGGAAGGAGGCTGCTCTAAGCCTTCTTGATGATAGCCCGGAGGGATTCGAGTGGGTCGACTTCCATGATGCTGAGAACACGGTCTGGTCGTTTCTTCGCAAGACTCCTGCCGGGGCAGGAAACGACCTGCTGGTCGTTGTCAACGCCACCCCGGTTGTGCGCCATGAGTACCGCGTCGGCGTTCCATGCCCGGGAACCTATGAGCAGATTCTGAATTCAGACGCTGAAGAATTCGGGGGTAGCGGATGTGTGCACATTGCTAACATTGAATCCGCTGGGATTGCCGCTCATGGACGAGATCACTCCATCACAATCGACCTTCCTCCCTTGGCTGTTTTGATCCTGAGAGTTCCCTCAACTGATTCCTTGGCTCCTGACTCCTGAGTGTTGGAAAAATAAAAAAGATAAAATCAGCACTTGACCCAAGAACAGCGCAAATCCATCTTGCCCCAACTGGAAATCCTCCTAAAACAACACTCAACAATCACCAATACAAACCACATGAAAACCCTCAAAACCCTCCGCGGCAAATTTGCTGCTTTCACCCTGATTGAACTCTTGGTCGTTATCTCGATCATTGCGGTTCTTGCATCACTGGCGCTCCCTGCAATCACCGGAGCTCTGGCTAAGGGGCAAATTGCCCAGACTACCAGTAACTATCGCCAAGTATACATTCTTACCCAGAGCGCCTCTTTGGACAATCAGCAGGCAGGAGGGTCTGGATGTTTCCCTGCAGATGGCGGTAACAGCGGCACGAATTTCGTGACAAATCTGGTTCCTGCCTATATCTCGTCCACTGCATTTAACAATCTGGTAACTGTCAAAGGACAGCTGTCAAACTCTCAAGTTATGAGTGTGGCATCAACCAATGATCAAGGATCAATCTTCATATCCGTTGCAGGTATTACCGGAACAGCGGCTACTTACAATGGTTCTGGACCTTATGGTGCCAAGGGTGGTTCTTTCGTGACCCTTGGCGGCTCGGCTGTAAGTTTTGTTGGAACCAACTCTCCTGCACTAACCAATGGGGTAACAAACCCAGGTACTGCAACGGCGTTCTAATTCAGTATTTCTAAGAATCTTCATATTACACTAGGGGGGTCTCCATACTGGAGACCCCTTTTTTGTCTCTCGACACAGACCTTCCGTTTCGGTGACATAGTCTCCTCGTTATGGCTTCAAAAACAGCTCCCAAAAAAACCAAATCAGCCAAGACCTCCTCTCCTGGAAATTCCAAGGGTGAGCGTGGGGTCGTTATGAATGGCGCCGAGATCTTGGTCGCCTCATTGGAGCGTGAGGGAGTGGATTTTGTTTTTGCCTATCCCGGTGGCTGCTCGATGCCGATCCATCAGGCGCTGACGAAATCGAAGAAGATCCGAACGATCCTTCCCCGACATGAGCAGGGTGGAGGATTTGCCGCCGAAGGATATGCCCGAGTGACTGGGAAGGCTGGCGTCTGCATGGCGACTTCGGGGCCCGGTGCTACGAATCTCGTGACCTGTATCGCCGATGCCTACATGGACTCTGTGCCGCTTGTTGCGATCACGGGGCAGGTGCCTCAGGAGATGATCGGACGCGGGGCGTTCCAAGAGACCGATTTCTTCGGAATGACCCTTCCCGTAGTCAAGCACAGCTACCTGGTCTGGGATATCAATGATATTCCCCGGATCATCAAGGAGGCATTCCATATCGCCCAGAGCGGACGCCCCGGTCCTGTGCTGGTCGATATCCCCAAGAATATCCAGAACCAGACAGCGCAGCCAATCTTCCCCAAGAGCATCAGTCTGCGCGGTTATAATCCCGTGCGCCGTGCGGATGATGTGGCCCTTCAGGAAATGTTTGGACTGATTGCCTCCGCCAAGAAGCCGATGATCTATTGCGGTGGCGGCGTGATCACTGCGGAAGCCTCCAAGGAATTGACCGAGTTTGCCGAGCGCACCCAGATCCCTGTGGCCACCACCCTCATGGGAATCGGTTGCTTCCCCGAGACACACCCCCTCTCTCTCAAATGGCTGGGTATGCATGGAACCGTCTATGCCAACAATGCCGTCAACGAGGCTGATCTCCTGCTGGCCATCGGTGTCCGTTTTGATGACCGGGTGACGGGAAAGGTTGAGAAATTCTGTGAGCACGGAACGATCGTCCATATCGACATCGATAACTCGGAAATCAACAAGAACCGCTCCGTGAAGCTTCCCATCCTTGGTGATGTGAAGGATGCCCTGACGCGCCTCAATAAGGAACTCGACCGCTCGGGCAGCAAGCCGGTGAAGAAAGATCACACCCGCTTTCCGGCTTGGTATAAGCAGATCGCCAAGTGGAAGAAGGATCATCCTCTCCGCTACAAGGATACTCCTGATGCCATCCAGCCGCAGCATGTGATCGAACTGCTGATGGAACTGACCAAGGGGCAGGCGATCATTACTACGGGCGTTGGTCAGCATCAGATGTGGGCTGCCCAGTACTACAACTTCACCGAACCCCGCACGTTGGTGACCTCGGCCGGTCTGGGATCGATGGGATTCGGCTATCCTGCCGCACTGGGTGCGAAACTTGGGCGCCCTGACAAGCAGGTCATTGACATCGATGGGGATGGTTCCTTCCTGATGAATGTTCAGGAACTTGCCACGGCTCATATCGATGGAATTGCCTCCAAGGTGATCATTCTCAACAACCAACATCTTGGCATGGTGGTGCAGTGGGAAGACCGATTCTACGACAGTAATCGCGGGCACACCTTCCTCGGTGACCCGAAGGATCTCAAGCGTATCTATCCCGATTATCTCGGAATCTGCAAGGGATTCGGAGTTCCTGCCGAGCGAGTGCTCCACAAAAAGGATCTTCGGGCTGCCCTGCAGCGCATGTTGGACTCCAAGGAGACCTATGTGCTGGATGTCATGACTCCCTACACGGAGCATGTGCTTCCGATGATTCCCTCGGGCAAGACCTACAAGGATATCATTACGGAGTAGCGGTGCAGTATTGCTGCCCCGCTACATGTTCAAGGCAGATAGAATGAAGGCTGAAAAAGCCATCCTGAATTGAATGAGGGCAAACTCAGATTCTTAATGAGGAGGTTTTAGACGGTCAGATTTGTGGTTTTGGAGTATCACCCCATCTACGATTGGGGCTCTGAACTAAAAGTCTTCAGCCTTCTGTCCTTAGCCTAAGAGCCTTTCACTCTCTCCATGCCCTCCTTCGTCCGCATTCTGATCGATCGCTCTGAGGGGAGAAAATTAGATTACTCGGTTCCGGAGGAATTGAAGGGACAGATCGCCATCGGTTCTCGCGTGATCGTGATGGTGCGCAACCGCCGCGCTCTGGGAACTGTCCTGGAAGTGTTGGAGCACTCTGATGTGCCTGGAATTAGGTCTCTGGTCTCCTTGGTTGGTGAAGAAACAAGCCTGCCGCCCACCATGCTCAGACTGGCTCACTGGATGGCTGATTACTATTGCGCCCCGATCGCCTCCGTCATGCGTTCCATGCTCCCTCCGATGTTGAGAGGCGAGACCATTGCGGGTAGAAAAGTGCGTATGGTGTCACTCGCTCGACGGATCGAGCCAGAAGAGTTGCAACGGATTGAAAAGAGTGCTCCTAAACAAGGAGCGATCCTGAAGCATTTCCAGATGTTTCCTGCGCCGATTGCCTCCCAGGAATTGTTGAACCGATGCACGGCTTCCGAGTCCTCCCTCAAGGCTCTGACGGTGGGTGGATTGGTTCGAGTCGTGCTTGAACGCAGAACGGGTGGGCAATGCGAATCTGAGGAAATCCTTCCCGGGAAAATCCCAAAGTTGAATGCGGATCAACAGGTGGTCGTCGGGAGGCTTGAGCAGGCTCTGGAAGATCTGGCTGCAGGCACACCGACACCCTCTCCCTACCTGCTGCATGGAGTCACCGGCAGCGGGAAGACGGAGGTTTATCTCCGGGCTCTTGCTCGTGCCCTTGAGTCAGGCAAGAGCGGTTTGGTGCTTGTGCCCGAGATTGCTCTGACGCCCCAGACTGTGGAGCGTTTTCGATCCCGATTTGATCATGCCGGCAAAGCGGGAGCCGGCGTTGCCGTGCTGCACAGTCATCTAAGCGATGCCGAGCGGCGTGAGGAGTGGATGCGACTTCAGCGTGGTGATGCGCGTATCGCCATCGGGGCGCGCAGTGCGGTCTTCGCGCCCCTCCGAAACCTGGGAATCATCATCGTGGATGAGGAGCACGAAAACACCTATAAGCAGGAGGAAACCCCTCGCTACCATGCTCGGGATGTAGCAGTCATGCGAGGAAGGATTGAGGGGGCCCTCGTGATTCTCGGAAGTGCCACCCCATCGGTGGAGAGCTTTCAGAATGTCCAATGCGGCAAGTATACGCTCTTAGAGCTTCCGCGCCGTGCCGACGGTCAGCTCATGCCACTGATCCGGGTAGTGGATCTAAGGCTCCAAGGAAAGCGTGCAAAGTCTGATGGAGGACTCTCCGCCCCGTTACAAATGGCCATGACCAAGCGTCTCGAGGCTGGTCAGCAGACCATTCTTTTTCTGAATAGGCGCGGTTACTCAACCGCTCTGCTCTGTGAGCAGTGCGGGCATGTCTGCCGCTGCCCAAACTGCAGTCTCTCCCTAACGCTGCATCGCGCACAAAACCGGCTGGCTTGTCATCTCTGTGGTCATGGTTCTCAGCCACCCGAGCGTTGTCCCGAATGTAGGGATCCGGGCATTCAGCATTCCGGCATCGGCACGCAACGGGTGGAGGAGACGGTCCGGCGGCTTTTTCCCAAGGCACGCTTGGCACGGATGGATGCCGACACCATGTCCCGTCGCGGATCCTATGCCGAGGTGCTGGGAAAATTCCGAGCCCGCCAGATCGATATCCTACTGGGCACACAGATGATCGCTAAGGGCTTGGATTTTCCGAACGTCACCCTTGTGGGAATCATCAATGCCGACATTGGGCTTCACTCTCCTGATTTCCGCGCTGGGGAACGGACGTTCCAACTGCTCACCCAGGTTGCGGGTCGTGCTGGTCGAGGTGATACCGAGGGAGAGGTGATCGTCCAGACATTCTCTCCAGCAAGCCCCTCAATCCAACATGCGCGACATCATGATTATGCTGGTTTTTTTGAGCAGGAAATCTCTTTCCGAGAGGCCTTCAGGCACCCTCCTTTCACTCGAATGGTTCTGGTTCAGATTCGCGGGGTCTCCCTAGAACGAACGAGCCGCACCGCAAGCTTGATAGCTGCGGTTTTTCATGCAAAGGCCTCCTCCTCAATCGAGGTCTCGGAGGCTGCAGCAGCCCCTCTGGAAAGAGCCCATGGGCAGTATCGGTTTCATGTCACACTGAAGGCGAAGTCAGGTGTCGTTTTGGCTAGGCTTGTCCGGGAGGTTACCGCGGAATTGAATCTTCCGGAGGACGTTATCATGACGATTGATGTCGATCCCTACTCCTTGATGTAGGCGCGCTCTTCCCCTGCTTTACAAGAGGCGCTGCAATCCAGAAGGTTAAGAGTGATGAGTAATCCGGAACCAACGATTATCTCCCGATTGAGGAGAGGGGAGGTGATGGATCGTCATACCTTTCGAGGCAAGCTGGATCATCTTTTGAGATATGTTGCCGCCTCGATTTTCGGCATTCTTTTCTTCGGCTTCCTTCTCGGAATTCCCATCCTTCTGGTCATTACCTCTACTTATGGACTTGGGGATTCTGTGCGGCTAAAGGCAGAAGGCCTGCTTGGAGGCAAATTCTACAGGGTCAGTATCGGCCGTGTGCTCTTCAGTCCTACCCGAGGTTTTATTCTGGATCATCTTGAGATTCACGATCTAACGCTAGCTCAACGATTGATCGTTTCCGCAAACAGGATAGCCGTTTCCGTGAACATGGATTCGCTCTTGCGTCGCAAGCCACGTCTTGAGCGGATCTTTCTCCGCGACGCGACCCTGGATATCCCCTTGGGTCCTTCCGAAGAGCCCCGACTCAGACTTGATCATGTCAGAGGTCTGATTATCTGCCCTCCCTCTCAGTTTCGATTGAGTTCAGCCACCTTTGAGATTGCTGGCGTCAAGGTCAGCATTTCGGGGTCATTCCTTAATCCTCAAAAGTTCTCTCCAAAACCGGTCTCCTCGGAGGGCCCGGGAAAGACAGCGCAGACCATTGATAAGATTCAACGTGAGTTGCGCTCCGTTCGTTGGAGCGGAGGGAAGCCATTGCTCACGATTCAAGCAGGAGGGGATCTCAGTGACTCCGAGAGCCTTCGGGTGGATAAGGCGGAATTCCGGACAGGAGCTGGAGAGTGGCATGGTATCGCTTTTCAACGGATCGGACTGGCACTCCATTATCAAGACGGCAAGTTAACCTTGGATCGACTCTTAACGGATGATGGTGTCGGAACTTTTCAGGCTGCGGGTAAGGCGGATTTTCTTGGGAAAAACGCTTCTGTGGAGTTTTCGGGGGCCTTGAATGGGAGTGTGATCCCATCCCTGCTTCTATCTCCTGCTAAGGCGAGTGATTGGACATGCAGCGATCCACTACGCCTTGAGGGGAATTTTTCCGCAAATTGGGTTTCTGAAAAACCTGTTTTCGGAGGGATTGCGAGATTCAATGCCGGGCATCTCGGTTTTCGGGGAGTGATCTTCGATACACTCTCTGCTGGAGTTGCTTTTCGAGATGGAAAGCTGCTTGTTCGCGACCTTCACGCCTCCGGCGCACCCGGGACAATTGATGCCGATCTGATGGCTGCGCCGGGTGATAACCGCCTGCGCCTTAGAGTTGTACTCTTCCCCTCAAAGTTTTCACCAATGACAGCGGGGAAAACACGGGAGGCTTTCGAGGCGATGGATTTCAAGGACCCCTTGCAGATCAGTTTCGATGGGGGAGCGCCTAACCTGGATCCCCTGCAACTCTTTGGAGACGGGACTCTCAACCTCGGAAAAGCATCCATGCGTGGAGCTGGGATCGACGGGCTGAGTGCTAAAATTAGGGCAGCCAATGGCGCCATCACCTTTCGGGATATCTTGGTGAAAATGGGCGATGGGTTGGGCCGGGGTGAGTTTGTCTATGACTACAAGAACTGGGAGGGGCTCTTTCCGAAAGTGCAGTCAACGCTTGATCCCGTCAAAATGATGACTTGGATCGATCCAAGGATTGCCCAGACGCTTACGGCTTATCGGTTTATCAAAGCCCCCAATGTCCGGCTCACGGGAAAAGTGGGATTGCGTGATCCCGAAAAAAACGACCTCCAAATCGAACTCAACGCTCCCGCTGGCCTTGGATACACTTTGATTGGCAAAGATCTCCCATTCGGCGCAACAGCCGGCACGGTGCATCTGAAGGGGCAGAAACTCCAGATCGACCTTCCTCAGTCTCACCTCTTCGGGGGCGATGTGGCTTTAAAGGCTGATGTTTCCGTCCTTCCGGGGGATCCCAGTTATGGGGCATCCGTGCATCTGGAGAATATCGACTTCAAGACGCTCACCAAACTCTATTTTGACTACAACGAATCGAGTGGAAAGCTCACCGGTGACTATGCCTTCCGAGCCGTCGGCGGGAATGATCGGGCGATGTCAGGAAAGGGCAACCTGCTGATTCGCGACGGCAATGTGCTGGCCATGCCGATCCTCGGCCCACTCTCTCTCCTGATGAATGATGTGATTCCTGGTTTGGGCTACCAATCTGCAAAAAAAGCCACGGCCGATTTCACCGTCGACAATGGAGTTATCACGACCCGGAATCTCCTGATCCAAGGTACGGGATTCAACATGATCGGGCATGGTGACATCCACTACCTGGATGACGCTATGGACATGAGCATCAGGCTCAATGCCCAGGGGATACCGGGACTTGCGACCTTCCTGATCAGTAAAATCTTCGAGTATGAGTCGACAGGATCCGCAAAGCATCCAAAGTGGCGGCCAAAGCTTCTTCCCAAGGGCAACACTGCTCCGAAGCCCACGCCCGTTTCTTCCCCATCTAACTGATAGGGAGGGTTAGCCTGATACTCGATCGATCCAGAGAGCCTGACGAGTGACGGGAAATCTGGCGTGTCCGAACTGTTTCCACCCGGCTCTGGTGGCTAACGAATGAAATTCGTTAAAGGAGAAAGCCCTGCGTATAGAAATGCGGGCATCGTGTTTCGTCATGGGCTCCCTTAGCAAGAGTGCGGTCAACAGCCAGATGCCAAAAGCACCAATGGAATTTCGCTCTAGATCGGCTATGAGCAATTGATGGGAGGAGAGCCGTCGGGCATTACTCATCACTAGAAGGGCATCATCTTCGCTGAAGTGATGGAGCGCCAAAGAACAGAGAACCAGTTCCCACGAACCTGAGCCCCAATTCCGAATATCTCCTTGCTGAAAGGTGATCTCGGGAAAGTCCCGACTCCTTTCACGGGCTACTGCGAGGGTAGCCTCGTTCATATCAATGGCATCGACAGTGACGGGAATACTCCGCTCTCGACACCAGAGAACCAATTCCCTGGGAAGATCTCCCTCACCAGTGGCCAGATCCAAGACCCTGAGCAATGGCCCTCCGTAAGGACGCTTCCAAAACCAGCGTTTCAAAAACCGATGAAGGATCGAGTAGGCTCCAAAGTAACGATTGAGCCATCGCAGGTTGGCAAGGTCCCGTTCTAACTCCGCTGAGGGTTTCCCGTTTTCGAGGACGGCCAAATCCATGAGCTCGGGAAGATCCGGGTCGAATTCCCGCTTCATTAGGAAATCACGACGGAAGGAGGGTGAGTGTTGCAAGCATCCGACCGGTTAGACCTTTTTCGCTGCGGTAGGAGTAGTAGAGTTCGGGATGACAGGCTGTGCAGATTTCAGGGTCGTGAATATCCAGTACGCCGCAGGCACGTGCCTGCTCCCGAATCCTCGCTGCAAAATCGATCTCATAGCAGGGGGGGCGAATGCAGGGGCCAATGACCACGATGAGATCCTGGCTATCAAGTTCGGTAATCTTCAGGAGTTTCTCAATTACGAGAGGGACAATCCCAAGTTCGGTCCCCTTTTTTCCGGCGTGGACAAGTGCGCCTGCCGATCCGTCACGCGCCACAATCCAGACAGGAGCGCAATCAGCCACATAGATACCGAGGGTCAGAGCCCGTGTACAGGTGATGAGGGCATCCACTCCCTGAATCGCAGAGGTCGTAGCCCCGGTGACTATGGCGATCTCCTTTCCGTGAATCTGTTCGGCCGTGACCAGAGGAAAGTTCTCAAGACCTGATTGCTGAAGAATGCGGTGATGTTGGGGGGCCAGCAATGCCATCGCCTCGGATCGCTCCACGGAAATCGAAAGCCCGGGAATGCGGCCAATAAAATGGGCCTCGATCCCGGGTGTTCCCTCGAGAGTTTGAACCGACTCGATGGGAGTTCTGTTCAAAGCCGATAGAAAGTTAAAAGGATTAGTCGGTCGCCTTCGAGGGGGTCTTCTCTTGCTTTCTGACCATGGAACTCTTGATCAAATCATTGAAGTTATCAGAAGGGGGAAGGGGGTCATCCTTGCGGAGTGCACGAGGAAGCTCCGGGCGCTTTTTATGTTCGTCGTTAATATCCTGGTAGCGCTTCTTTTCCCATTTGTTCATCGGATCATTGAAGAACTCCTCGTACTGAGTATTGAGCGAAAGAGCCTGATCATACTGAGCCAGTCCCTGGATGTAGCTATAGTAGGCGTTGAGTACCGATGTCTGGGCTTGGAGAAGCTGAACCTGCGCATTGATGACGTCGAGTTGGACTCCGGCACCCGCATCGAGTCGCTCACGCGAGAGACGCAAGGCCTCAACCGCCTGCTCGACGGTCGCCTTCTGGCTGTCGATGGTTTCGCTGGCTTGTTTGAGATTGGAGATTGCCTGCTGGACTTGGAGGATGACTTGGCGCACCCCGTTATCATACGCGACCTTGTAGTTCATCATTGTCGCTTTTGCCGACTTCACATTTCCGTAGGTGGCAAGGCCGTCGAAGATGGCCCAGTTTCCACTTGCCCCCACAAACCATCCCTGAAGTGTATCATCGATATTTCGTCCCTGGTAACCCTCGTATTGGCGACCACCATTCGCATTGATGGTTGGGAGCCAGCCAGCGATAGCTGCAGTGATCTGGCGCGCAGCAACAAGGATGTTCATGCGCTGAGCCTTGAGCTGTGGATTGCGAACGAGTGCGGTGTGGATCGAGGCATTGCTGTCGATCTTGCGGGGCGTGTAATCGAGATTTCCAACGACATCGAAGGGGATTTCGATGTTCTGAATGTTGGGATAGTTGAGGCCGATCGTGGTCACCAGGGTGAAGAGAGCGATACGGAGGTTGTTCTTGGCCTGAATCAGGGGTGGTTCGGCATTCGCCAGCTGGACCTGCGCCTGAAGCACGTTGAATCTGGGGACTGTTCCCGCATCGTAGCGGCTTTGTTGATCAGTGACTTGTGTCTGGTAGAGCGCAACCTGCTGTTCGTTGGCGATCACGAGTGCACGGTCGAGAACGACTTGGTAGAACTGCTGGATGACCGTTGCGATCGTGGCATCAATCGTCTGGCGGAGTTGGAAGTAGGCGATCTGTTCGGAGAGCTTGGCAGCCGCCGTGAGAGAGGGGGTCTTCCAACCGTCAAACAAAAGTTGGGTTCCCTGAAGCTGGATGTTCCACTGCTGGAAGCCTTGCTCCGTCCGATTGTTATTAGAGATTTGGTTTACCCCCTGGTTCACGGTTCCGTAGCTGTACTGGTAAGCATTGGGTGCGGAGATGCCGAACTGGGGAAGAAGACCAGCCCGCACGGTGATGTAGTTTCCGGATGCCTGACGAATCGAGGCGATATTTGTCAGGATCTGGGGATTCTTCTCGAGAGTGAGTTGAACGCAGTCGTCGATGGTCAGCTTGCGGGCATTTTTGGCGATGACGCCCGGGATCACCGCGTTTCCCGCCTTGGCAAGGGCTTCCGCCGTCAGGGGAATGTCCTTCACGCTGTTCTTGAGGCCGAAGGCATTCGTTCCTGCTGTCGGCATCGTGATGGGGCCGCCCGTGCTTGTCGGGAGAGGTGCCATCAGGGAACTCGGGGTGATGGGATTGGTGATCATGGGAGCCTGCGGAAGATTGGGCGCCGTGATCGTCGGGAGATTTGGGAGAGTATTGGTGCCGGCATTAAGACTTTCTGGCGTTGCCGGAGGGTTTGAAGCCAAGGAGGGCATCACGGAGGCACCCATCACCGACTGGTCATTCGTCGAGGGTGCATTCGTTGCGAGGACGGGGGAATTCGTTGTGGCTTGTACGTTCACCTGGGCGCCAACCGAAAGGCCGAGAAGTGACTGGTCAGCCGCAGAGGGCTTGTTGGTTGCAACGATAGGATTGGTGCTCAGTGCCTGCAGGGCATCAATCGCTCCGGTTGCAATGCCCGATTCGGTGTCATTGTTTGAAGAGGCGGCCTTGGATGGATGCGCAACCGCAAGCAGGAAACTCGCGGCAAGAAGTGTGGTGAGTGTTTTCATCGGTGGCAGGTGGTGCAGTAGTCGTTTATTTTTCTGTAAATGTCCAACCAAGCCCTTTGTTCCGTAGGCTCAAGACGTTCCATGACTTTTTCGAGGTTGGCTGCCATTTCTTGGCGGATTCCTTCCACGAGACGGCTTCCTTTGGTGGTTGCTTGAACCAATACTTTCCTCCGGTCTTCCTTGTCCGCGGAGCGTTTAACGTAGCCCAGTTTTTCAAGACGCTGCACAAGTCCCGTCGCCGCAGGCATGCTGTGATCCATGAGTGTGGCAATACAGCTCATTCCGGAAGGGCCCTGGGTATAGAGATGTCCAAGCAGGAAAAACTGGGGGAAGGAGACCTTTCCCCGGGATAGTTCTCCCATGAGGTTCGCCAAGAAACGGCGCTGCATCACCATGATGATCGAGGCAAGCGAATCCACCTCCTCTAAATTCAGAGGAGTGAGAGAGTGGTCTGCTGCGGGAGTCATGACGAGAAGGGTATCACCTAGGAATTCCAAAGAGTTCCTTAATGTGATTAAGGATTCCGATAGTGCTTGGAATTAGGGCTTAAAGTCAACTTCTTGCGCTCCCATTTAACAGATGCTTAAAGGAAGCTATTGCCGCAGAAGGTCGCCGGGTTCCGGATGGCCAGTTACTATTTCTGCCACAAAGTAAGGAGGCGTGATTTCGGCGACTTTCAGATGAGCGGTTTCCTCGCCGTTGGCAGTGACTAGAAGAGGGTTGCCTGCGGCGACCATGATGCCGGGTTCAAGCTCAGCAATGACATAACTTCCATCGTTTGAGATAGTCCTGATTGTGCCAACCGTTAGCAGTGCGATGGCTTTTGGTGGAAGAGGCTTGCGAGCGATAGGATGGAGAAGGGTAAGCGGGCCGCTCAACCATGCAAGTGACACCAGGCTCTTTGGTTGCGCTGGTGAGCTCACCGAAGGGCGCTTTGTATGCATGCATCCGCCAAAGAAAAAGAGGCAGCAGAGCGTAAGTAACAGCTTAGTCGTTTTGAAGCGCATCTCCCTCTCATGCATGGAGGCCATCGGGAAATCAATCATCCATTGGGAGGCACGCTCCTGCTCAGACTTGCATGGAGCTCAATCCATCCCCATAAATCTTGTCGACATGCCTTCTTCCCCAATCGCCAAGTCCGCCACGTCCGGCAAGGTTGCCTACCTTGGACCCGAAGGTACTTTTTCCCACCTTGTGGCGCTTAGACGTTTTCCAAAACGTGCGGGACTTCCTGTGGCCACAATCACCGAGGTGTTTCATGCTGTCAGTTCCGGAAAGGCGCTGCTGGGGGTGGTGCCGATCGAGAACTCCTCCGGAGGAACCATCACGGAGACGGTCGATCTGATTATCGAGCAGGTGGGCAGGATTTTTATTGCCGAGGAACTGGCCCTTGATGTGCGTCTCGCATTGCTGGGGCGCGCCGGAACAGCGTTTGGGAAGTTGAAGTCCGTTTATTCCCATGTGATGCCCCTCAGGCATCACCGTGACTGGATTTTGGAAAACCTGCCGGGCGTCACCATGGTTGAGAGCTCGAGCACGGCGGAGGCAGCCAAGAGGGCGGCGCTTTCCGGCGCCTCGGCCGCCTTGGCTGCCCCGGGGGCCGCAGAGTTGTATGGGCTTTCAATCCTAAAGTTTCCTGTTCGCCCTGAGGCGGTGAATGTCACTCATTTCTTTGTGATCTCGGCCATGCCATCCGAAGTGCCGGAAGAGAAGCGGAGCAAGACGGCAATCGTGGCGGCTCTTCCCCAGACGTCCGGCAGCCTGCATCGATTTCTCGGCCCCTTTGCACGAGCAGGCGTGAATCTTTGCAGGATTGTCTCTCGTCCGGTCCCCGGACAGCCGGAGACCTATGTCTTTTATTTGGAGGTCGAGGGTGCAGCGGGGGATGCCAAAGTGAAAAAAGCCCTTGCAGGGGCGCGTCGTCTTTCGGTCCGCCTTGAGTTGCCGGGATCGTATGTGACCAGACCCCGCTATCGGAGCGCGCGCTGACTTGCCTTTCATTTTTAGATACACCAAACAGATACCATGATCCGACCTAGCCGCTTCCTTCCTCTTCTTGCGATTTATCTTCTTGGAGCATCTCTCCAGGCGACCGATGCCCCGACGATTACCGTCCGAAAGAGTGATGCCCTGAATGTTGCCTTCACCGGGATCGGCGGCAGCGACGGGGCAGTGGCCTCCAAGGTGGTTCAGAATGATCTGACGCTTGCGGGTTGGTTCGCGCTAGTTCAGCCAGGGATGGCTTCCTTCACCGTGAGTGGTACCTTTGCAGGTGGAGTGCTTCAGGGAAAGGTAGTCAAGGGAGGTGAGGTGGTACTCTCCAAGAACTACAGCGGAACCCCCCGCATGGCTGCCCATCAATTCGTCGACGATATCGTGCAGACCCTGACCGGCCATCAAGGGATCGCCACCAGCACGATTGCCTTTGTCAGTAACAGGAGCGGAAGGAAAGAGATCTACCTTGCCGACTATGACGGCTCCAACGGACGCCAGCTTACCCACGACAATGCATTGAGCGTTTCCCCCGCACTCAGCCCCAACGGGCGTCGACTCGCCTACACTGGCTATCAGGCTGGCTATGCGGATATCTATGTCGTCGATCTCGCAACGGGTGCCCGTGTCCGATTGGTCAAGTTTCCCGGAACCAACTCCGGGGCCCGCTTTTCACCAGACGGGAATCTTCTCGCCTGCACTGTGAGCAAGGATGGGAATCCAGAGCTTTATGTGGTTGCTCTGGGTGGTGGGGCTCGCCGCCTGACGCATACCCGAGGTGCGGAGTCCTGCCCATCCTGGTCCCCTGATGCTGCAGAGATCATTTACTCCAGTGATGAAACCGGCGCGCCGCAACTCTACCGCATCTCCTCCAGTGGCGGAAGTGGGCGTCTTGTGCCGACAGGATTCGGTTACTGCACCGAGCCCAGTTGGTCGCCCGACGGGCAGAGACTCACCTTCAATGTGCGTTCCGGTGGGGGTTTCTCCATTGCCGTGATGGATGTGAATGGTGGTGCTGCTCGGATCGTTACTCAGGGAGAGAATCCTGTCTGGGGTGCAGACTCACGCCACATTGTTTACAGCACTGGGAGTACGATTTCCTTGCTAGATGTGCCAAGCGGCAAATCCACTCCTGTGGTCAGCGGTCTTGGGAAAGTTACCGAGCCGACCTGGAGCAGGTAGTCGACTTGAGGAAGTCTCACTTTTACGCTTCCGGTTCTTGATCTTTTGGCGCGTTTGACCCTGTATAGAGGAATGCGAATTCACTCTTTTGCGATTCTTTCCGTCACTGCCCTGCTTGCGCTCTCCGGTTGCGCGAATAAAAAAAATAAACAGTATGCCGGTGTCGATGGCGATTATGTGAGTGGCACTCCTCTTGGAGAGCGGACAGAGGGTGCCAATTTCATGGGTGCAAACGTGCAGCGTGGTCTCTATGCACCTGTCCAGTTTGGATATGATAGCTCCGCCGTTGCTCCCGACCAGGAGTCCAAGGTAGCCGCTGTCGCCGACGCCCTTAAGGGAAGCGGCAAGACCGTGATTGTCGCCGGATTCACCGACGAGCGGGGTACGCAGGAATACAACCGCAGCTTGGGTGAAAAGCGCGCCCTTGCCGTGCGAGAGGCACTGATCGCGAAAGGAATCAAGGCCAACACTGTTCAGACCGTGAGCTTTGGTTCCGAAATGCCTGTCGATCCCGCAAGTACCGAAGCCGCCTGGGCGAAGAATCGTCGCGCCGAGTTTGGCATCGTGAAGTAATCTTCAGTTAGCGCTTTTTTCGCACAAGGTGTCTGTTCCACTTTTTGACCTGAGTCGTCTCGGAACGCAGGTCGATGAGGCTGTCCGTGAGGCGGCACTTCGCGTCCTTGCTCACCGAGGGTATGTCCTTGGTGCGGAGGTGGAGGCATTCGAGAGTGAGTTGACCGCCTACCTCGGTGGGGGGCACGCGGTTGGGATTTCCTCCGGAACGGATGCCCAATTGGCGCTGCTGATGGCCATGGGAATAGGCTCTGGGGACGCCGTGATCTCCACCCCCTACACCTTCTTTGCAACAGCCGGCTGCATTCATCGTACCGGTGCCGAAATCCTCTTTTGTGATATCGATCCCGCGACTTTCATGATGGATCCCGTGAGCTTGCGGACCTTGCTTTCCTCGCTCCAGAGGGATGCCGATGGGGTTCTTCGCTCCCCCAAGAGAAACCGAATCCGACTGATCGTTCCCATCCATCTTTTCGGAACCTGCTGCGATATGGATGGGATCGCTGCAGTTGCTGCTGAATACGGGATCGAAATCCTTGAGGATGCCGCCCAGATCCTCGGAGCTAAATATCCCTCCAAAGATGGTGTGAAGTCCGCTGGTCTTATGGCTCCGACTTCCTATGTCAGCTTCTATCCGAGCAAGAACCTGGGGGCCGCAGGAGATGCAGGCGTGGCTCTCTGTCTCGACGCCGACATGGCCGATAAACTCCGTCGCGTTCGCAATCACGGCATGGAGCAGCGCTACTACCACAAGGTCGTTGGAGGGAACTTTCGCATCGATGCGATCCAGGCTGCCGTACTCAGGGCAAAACTCCCCTTCCTTGATGGATGGAATGCTACGCGCCGTTCCAATGCAGCGATCTACCGCGAAGCCTTCAACGCGTCGGGACTGCTCGACCGGGTCCATCTTCCGTCCGAGCCCTTTCACGAATCTGGCCTGCGCGATCATCACATTTATCACCAGTATGTGATCCGGTTGCCAAAGCGCGATGCCGTGATGGCTTATCTTGCTGATCAGAAGATCGGTTGTGCCATCTACTATCCCGTCCCGCTGCATCTGCAGGAGTGCTTCGCCTATCTCGGTCATAAGGCCGGGGACTTCCCGGCCAGTGAGCAGGCGGCAAACGAGAGCCTGGCACTTCCCATCTTCCCCGGTCTCCGACCCGACGAGCAGCAGCAGGTTGTGGCTGCGATTAAGCAGGCACTGGATTAAGCCACCTTCGGATTCTCTCCTGAGATCTTGAGGGCTCCAATCAGGAGTACCACTCCCGGAACAACCAGCGCGAGAAGGTCACAGAGGGCATGAACGATTTCACTCCGTATTAGAATCACGTCAGCAGATTTTCCCAGTGGGAGCAGATGGAGGTATCCCAATTCAGTAACAAAAAAACCTAGAGCCATACTTGTCACAGCAATGATTGTTACCGCGCGCATCCCTTGCTGGTTTTCAGAGGAGGCCTTCAGAATTCTGCGAAAATGAACCATGCAGAGCACGAAGCCTATCAGCGCCACGATCTGAAAAAACGGCCCCAGAACTGCCCATCCCAGAGCTATCCAACACAGACTGCGGAAACCTTTTCCCCGAGGATCGAGGTAAAGCATGCCAAAGCAGACAAAAATCAAAGGAAGCCCTAGAGACCATGCGATAATCCGGTCTTCTCCGGCAAGCAGGTGGCCGGTTACGCAGTAAGAGGTCCCGGCGAGCTCAAAGGCATCTCTCCAAGCAACCCAGACATTGGACTCGAACCATGCAGCCCCCAGCAAGGCCACTCCGGAGAGCGCAAGGGGCAGGCGAACGGTTCGTGTAACCACGCTGAGGCAGAGAATCTGGAGAAGCCCCGTCATGACCATCAGCGTCACCGCGAGGCGCAGAGTCAACTCTACCGCACGATAATCTCCGATGGGCAGTGTTAGGAGGGATTCCATCGTGTCGCTTGGTACGGATTCTTAAGAATCAGTGAAATTAGAAGAGGGGAAAGGGATGGGATCAGAGTTCGACAGTGTCGCCGAATTCAACCTTCAGATTCCTTGCAAGGCGGATGAGCTCCGGCGCGGGATGTTTTTTCTTTCCGATCACCTGATCAAGATCGATCAGTGTGGCGCGTCCCTTGGAGAGTGCGGTCATGCATCCCGTTTCCTGCTGGAGAAGTCCCATGACGGCTAGTTCGCCGAATCTGGCGCCAAGCATGCGATCAAAGTGCGTTGGTATGCCCCCGCGCTGCACATGGCCCAGGACAGTGATTCGTATTTCCTGCTCGAATTCCCCGCCTGGAACGGCTTCCTGCATGCGCTCCATGAAGTTTACGGCACCGCAGACCCCTTCGGCCAGCATCACAATGGAATTATCCTGAGCCTCCTGATAGCGCTGGTGAAGAACCGAGACGATTTTCTCCATGTTATAACGGAACTCGGGAATGACAGCAACCGTGGCACCCGAACTGATAGCCGTGGTGAGGGCGAGGTAGCCAGAATTACGACCCATTACCTCGATTAGGAAGCACCGACGGTGGGATCGTGCCGTGTCACGAATCCGGTCGACTAACTGCATGATCGTGTTGGTGGCAGTATCGACACCGATGGCCATTTCCGTGCCGGAGAGGTCGTTGTCGATGCTGGCGGGTATGCCAACGACAGGCATGCCTCGCCTTGCGAGTTCGCGTGCTCCCGTCAGCGAACCATCACCTCCGATGACCACCAAGCCGTGGATGCCTAGTTCGGCAAGTCGAGATCTTGCTGCATCCACTCCTTCGGAGCTGTACATCCTTTTGCAACGGCTCGACTGGAGGATTGTCCCTCCCCGATCGATGATGGCTGCCAGACTGCGATTCCCGAGCTCTTCGACAGTACCATCAAAAATCCCGTCATAGCCGTTGGAAATGCCGATGACTCGACAGTTTTGCTGAGATGCCGTTCTTGCGACTGCGCGAATCGCCGGATTCATTCCCGGAGCATCTCCACCCGAAGTCAATACGCCGATGGTTTTCATAATCTTGTTTGGGAAGCCACCGGGGGACGTGACAACTCATGTATACCAGAACTGCTAAAAAATCAAAGGGTGATAAAAACTTTGAACGAACACCCAAGGCGGATGTCGAATTAAATAGGTTAACAATGGGGGCGGGCCGCCTCGTTTCGGTTTTATGGTTTTTCCGGGGCGAATCAGGCGGCCCGCTTTTTTGTGGCCGTGCTCTCTGAAGGCAAACGAAACATTCCAAAGAGGCACTTGCCACCATGACGTCACTCGGGTAGCTCCTACGGGGTAAACGGGATTCCATTATCCACCACCCACACCATGTCTGAAACAATTCTTGTTATTGAGGATGAAGAGGATGTTTCTGACTTGATCCGATATCATCTGAAAAAAGCCAAGCTGCGCGTCATCGTTGCAGCTGATGGTGTCGAGGGGTTGGCATTGGCGACCGAGGAGCGTCCTGACGCGATCATTCTCGATATCATGCTTCCCCGGCTCAACGGATTCGAGGTGGCCAAAAAATTAAAAGCCAATGAGCGGACGGCGACTATTCCGCTTCTGATCCTTAGTGCCAAGGGCGAGGCGGATAGCCGGATCAAGGGACTTGAACTGGGGGCCGATGATTATCTGCCCAAACCATTCAGTCCGAGGGAACTACTTCTCAGGATCCAATCCCTTTTGAAAAGGGCGCGTCCCACCGTGGTTTCAGAATCGACTTCTTCGGGTCCTTTTGTTCTGGATCGTACGTCCTTGAAGGTGACGCTTGATGGAGAGCGAATCGAGCTGACTTCAACGGAATTCAAATTGTTATCTCTTCTCATCGGAAAGGGAGGGGCAATACAATCCCGTGAGGAGTTGCTCCACGAGGTCTGGGGATATCGCAGCACGGTCGATACCCGTACGGTCGACACCCATATGCGACGCCTCCGTGAAAAACTGGGCACTCATGCCTCCTATTTGGAGACGGTTCGCGGTGAGGGGTACCGTTTCATGGCGCCGACATCGCTCAACTGATGAAGGAAGCCCTCCTCTGGGGTGCCGGCTTTTTGTTCGCCGGGAGTTGCCTCTGGTGGATCATTTTTTCCGTTGTCCTCCCGGCGGGTGAACTGTTGGAAGTTCTCAGGAGAATAGCAGATGGGGATTTTAGGCCGGTGATTCTGAGCGGATTGCCAAGGCTCTTCAGGCAGCATGCCGGTGAGTTGCGGGTCATTGCGGAAACGCTTGCTCGTCAAAAAAGCCTTCTGGCCGAGGAAGAAATCAGCATCTCCGTCATTCTCGAGAGCATGACGGAAGGAGTGGTCATCACCGGTGAAGATCTGCGTATTCGTTTGGTGAACAAGGCCGCGGTCGCGATGTTCAATCTTCGTGGAGACGTGAAGGGGCTCTTGCTGCCGGAGGTCTTCATGGGTCATGAACTCCAGGGGGTGGCACAACGTGCGGCTACAACGGGTGAAGTGCAGCGAGGGGAACTGACCCTTGGTATTCCTGGCAGAAGCGAACGCTGCCATCTCGTGGTGACTGCCGCCACGCTTAATGCCCCCGACCTAGAGTCTTCAGGTGGATGCCTCATGGTGTTACATGACGTCACAAGGCTTCGAGAATTGGAGTCGGTGAGGAGGGAATTCGTGGCCAATGTTTCTCACGAGTTTCGCACGCCTTTATCGATCATTAACGGCTACTTGGAGACGCTTCAAGAGGGAGGGGTGGGTCGTGAGATGATGAGAAAGTCAATCACCGTGATGCGCCGGCATGCCGATCGGTTGAACCATTTGATTGAGGATCTTCTCACCATCAGCCGCATGGAGGAGAAGGGAGGGAGCCTCGAAACCATTCCAACGGATGTGGGGGTGCTCTTGACGAATGTAATTGAGCATTTGGAAAGCGAAGTGAAGGAGCGCGGCGCACGTGTCAGACTGGAAGTGCCTTCAGGCCTCCCTGCGATCAATGTAGACGGATACAGGATTGAACAAGCCTTCTCAAATCTTCTGGTCAATGCGCTTCGACATGGCGTTTCCCAGGAAGGCGGCGGGGGTGATGTCGTGATCAGCGTCTTGCTTCAGGGGTCCGAAATGGCAATCAGTTTCCGCGATCAAGGCCCTGGCATTCCACTCCATGATCAGGAACATATTTTCGAACGTTTTTATCGTGTCGGCGGCGACCGTACCCGACACACCGGAGGCACTGGTCTGGGATTGTCGATTGTGAAAAATGTGGTCCAAGCCCATGGAGGGCGTGTGGCGCTCTCGAGTCGTCCCGGGGAGGGATCCACTTTTACGATTTTTCTTCCGGTGTAAGGATATACTAATGATGAATCACACTATGGGTTGAGCCGTCTCCTCCCGAACTTCCTGCAGGTGCCCTTCGATGATGTCATCGAGTTCCATGAGTGAGGCAACCATCGAGAGGCTGGCGCGAAGGGGACGGGCCGCTGGCATGCCCCGGGTGTAGGCCATGAGGCGTGACCTCATCCCCTGCATTGCAAAGCGCTCGTTTCCCTTAGAGGCAACTTCCTTGGCGCAATGCAGGCGCACGAGTTCCCATTTCTCATGCAGCGATGGAGGCGTGTAGGGGATTCCCTCAAGTGCCGCTTTGACTTCGGTGAAAATCCAAGGATTGGTCATTGCTGCCCGTCCGATCATGAGTCCCGAGACGCCTGATCTCAGACGATTGGATGCCGTGGCGCCATCGGTGATATCTCCATTGCCAATGACCGGAACTGAGACAGTAGAGGCGACGGAGGCGATCACTTCCCAGTCCGCTTCACCCGAGTATCCTTGAGCCTTGGTGCGCCCATGGACAGCGATGCGATGGATCCCGGAATCCTCTAGGAGTCGTGCGGTCTGGATGGCGTTGATCGAGTTGGCGTCCCACCCGATACGGATCTTCGCAGTAACAGGAAGTGGAGAGCAGGCTCGAACGACCGCTTTAGCAACCCTTTCCAGCAGCGGGCAGTCGCGGAGGAGCGAGGAGCCTCCGTTTCGGCAGACCACCTTGGTTGCGGGACACCCAAAGTTGATGTCGATAAAGTCCGGATTCACCCAGTCGATGACCTGCCGAGCGGCCTCCCCTAATCGATCAGGATCCGCTCCGAAGAGCTGCACCCCCATGGGGCGCTCCATCGGCGTGAACTCGACGTATCCTCGAGTGCGCGCATTACGATGCATAATGCCGTCGGCGGAGACAAATTCTGTGGTCAGGATATCAGCCCCCTTCTCCTTACAGATAGTGCGGAAAATCGAATTCGTGACTCCGGCCATAGGGGCCAGGAAGAGCGGAAGGGAGCCCTTCTCCATAAAAACCCAAGAATGATCTATAGCGCTTCCGCCGGAGACGGGAGGGACTCGGGCTCTGCAGTGGCTTCCTGATTGGGAGTTATTACTGGGGCAGAGAGACCCGAAAGCAGCGCCGAGACCTCCTCTTGGACGGCTACCAGATCCGAGAGGGAGAGATTGGGGTCTGTGATGATGAAAGTTTCACCTGTTCCAGCCCGTTCATAGATCAATGTGCTTTTGTCAGGTGAAGGTTGAGGTCGGAGAACGCGCTTGCGTTCCAGCATCACGGCAAGGAGATAACGGGTATTTGTGTGAGC